>JBBRLT010000137.1:0-3821 GCA_038231235.1 Terriglobales bacterium | reverse complement strand
TGAGCTGAGCGAGGGGCGGCAACTTCCCGCAGAGGATGGCCCGGCCGCAGGGCGCATAGGTGAGGTAGAGGTCTGTCCGTTTTCACAAGCCGACTAAACGGCAGGAAAAAGGAGGGACCGTGATGAGCCATCACGAAATCGATGAACCCGGCGACGGACCGGGATGGGCACCGCTGCGCTTTGCGATCGTCGGACCGCTATTGGCAGCGCCTCCCCAGCGCGGAGAGCTGGGACCCGAGATCAAGCGGCTGAGCCGGAAGCTGTGGCGGCATCCGGAGACCAAAGAGCTGATGAAGTTTGGCTTCTCGACGATCGAGCGCTGGTACTACGAGGCCAAGAACCAACCTGTGGACCCGGTGGGGGTGCTGCATAACAAGGTGCGCAAGGACCGGGGGAGCTGCAAGATAAGCGAGCCGGTCAAGCAGACGCTGGCGGCGCAGTGGAACCAGTACAAGAACTTCAGCTACCAGCTGCATACCGACAACCTCAAGGCGCTGGTGGAACAGGACGAGAGCCTGGGACCGATGCCGCATTACTCGACGGTGCGGCGCTACATGCAGCGCACGGGCCTGTTGCGGCAGAAAAGGCGGGGGCCGCGGGACAGTCCCGGTGGGCAGGCCGCGATGGAGCGATTCGAGAAACGGGACGTGCGCAGCTACGAAGTCGAGTACGTGCACGCCTTATGGCACCTGGACTTCCACCAGAGCTCGCGCGCCGTGGTCACGCCGCAGGGAGTGTATAGGAAGCCCCAGCTTTTGGCCGTCCTCGACGACCACTCGCGGCTGTGCTGTCACGCGCAGTGGTACTGGGAGGAGGAAGAAGAGACGCTGATTCACGGACTGTGTCAGGCCTTGCAGAAGCGCGGCCTGCCGCGGGCGCTGATGAGCGACCAGGGCGGTGCGATGCGAGCGGCCGAGTTTTCTGCGGGCCTATTGCGGCTGGGAGTGCTGCATCAGATGACGCTGGGGTACTCGCCCGAGCAGAATGGGAAGCAGGAGTACTTCTGGACCCACATCGAGGGGCGTCTGCTGCCGATGCTGCAAGGAACCAAGGAGCTGACGCTGGCCAAGCTCAATGACGTCACGCAGGCCTACATCGAGATGGAGTACAATCGGCACCACCACTCGGCGATTGGACAGACGCCGCTGGCGCGCGCCTTTACCGGACGCCAGGTGGGACGCAGCAGTCCCAGTGCCGAGTCGCTGCGCCAGGCCTTCACGCAGTCGGTGGTGCGCACGCAGCGGCTAAGCGATGGGACGCTGACGGTGCACGGGATCCGCTACGAGATTCCTTCGCGCTACCGGACCCTTTTGCGAGTCTACGTACGGTATGCGCGCTGGGACCTGTCCTGGGTCCTTTTGTGGGATCCGCGCAGCAATCAAGTGCTGTGCAAGCTGGCCCCGGTGGACAAGCTCAAAAACGCCGAAGGGCTGCGCGCGCTGCGGGAGCCACTTTCGGAGGCGGCGCCGACGGTCTCGGCGCTCCCGACGCCAGAGATCGCGCCGCTGCTGGCGCTGCGGATCGCCCAGTACGCGGCCACCGGAGCGCCGCCCGCCTACCTTCCCAAAGACGAACTCCGCGAGCCCACGCTCCCGGAAACCCCCGAGAAATAGGAGCCGATGATGAGCAAAAAGCTACTGGCCTTGTATGGTCTCAAACGCAATCCCTTCGCGCCCGAGTGTCCGACGGAGGACTTGTATGTCTCGGGCCGCATGCTGCTGTTTGCCTCGCGCGTGGAGCAGATGTGCCGGGAAGGGGGTTTTGCCTCCTTGACCGGCGACTGTGGGCTGGGCAAGTCCGCCACGCTGCGGGTCACCGAGGCACGCCTTCTCACGCAGCGTGACCTGGGCCTGGGCGTGCTGTCGCGCCCCCAAACCAAGATGGCCGATTTCTACCGGGAGATGGGCGACCGCTATAACGTCCCGCTCAACCCGCACAACCGCTGGGGCGGCACCAAGCTCCTGCGCCAAACCTGGCAGTCTCACCACGCCCAGCTGGGCTTCCATCCCGTGCTCCTTATTGACGAGGCGCAGGAGATGCGGCTGGACGTGCTGTCCGAGCTGCGCCTTCTGTGCACCGCGGAGCTGGATGCGCGCCCCTTGCTCACCGTGGTCCTGTGCGGCGACAATCGCCTGGACGCTATGCTCAAGAGTCCCGAGCTGCGCCCGCTGCACAGCCGCCTGCGCGTCCGGCTTCATCTGGAGCCGGTAGACCGCGAAGAGCTTTTGGCCTGCCTCCGGCACGTGCTTGCGCAAGCGGGGGCTCCGGCGCTGATGACCCCCGAGCTGCAGTCCGCCTTATGCGACCACGCCGCCGGCAATTACCGCGTGCTGATGACCCAGGCCGATGAGCTACTGAGCGCCGCTGCCCAGCGCGAAGCCCCCGTGCTCGACGAGAAACTCTTCTTTGAAGTCTTCTCCCCCCGCCCCGCTCCTGCGCGGAGCAAGCCCCCGGTGCGCCGATGACCCGGCTTCCGGTTTCTCCTGCTTGGGAGCTGGCCGCCGCGCCCCAGACCCTGCGGTGGCTCATCGAAGATCTGTGGTCGCTGCACGCCGTCGGTATCGTCGGTGGAGAACCCAAGTGCTGCAAGTCCTTCCTGGCGCTGGAGATGGCTGTCGCCGTCGCCTCCGGCACCCCTTGTCTGCGCCGCTTCCCGGTGCCTCATCCGGGCCGCGTGCTGCTGTACTGCGCCGAGGACTCCCTGCATATCGTCCGCTCTCGTCTGGAGGGCATCTGCTACGCCTCCGGCCTCTCGCTGCAATCGGTGGATCTGCACGTCATCACCGCCCCCTCCTTGCGACTGGATCTGGCCGGTGACCAGCAGCGACTGTGCGAGACCCTGGACGGCCTGCGTCCGACTTTGCTGGTCCTGGACCCCTTTGTCCGCCTGCATCGCATCGACGAGAATTCCTCTGGCGAGGTCGCTCCGGTCCTGGCCTACCTCCGGGAGCTCCAGCGCCGCTTCCAGCTCTCGCTGGTCCTTGTCCATCACGCCAAAAAAGGCGGCTCCCATCTGCGCGCCGGCCAGGCCTTGCGCGGCAGCTCGGAATTCCATGCCTGGGGCGATTCCAACCTGTACCTGCGTCGCTCGGACCAGGCCATCACCCTGACCTCGGAACACCGCGCGGCTCCTTCGGGACCCTGCCTGTCTCTGAACCTGCATTCGGATGGGCCGCACCTGGCCTTGCAGCTTTTGGAGGCCGGTGCCGCAACGGCCGCCCCATGCGACAACGCGCCGGCGTCGCCCTCGGCCAAGATCGAGCAGGCGCTGGCGCAGTCCCCAACGCCCCTTCCCCTTTTGCAGCTGCGCCAGGCGTGCCGCATGCGCACCTCCGCCCTGTGCGCCACCCTCTCGGACCTGCAGCGCGCCGGTCGCGTCGAAAAGACGCCCGCCGGCTATCAGCTGACCCTCTGACCTACGGCTGCTTCCCATTTCCCGTTTCCGCTGGCTCCTAGCGCAGGCGGGAACGGGCAATGGGAAACCGACCACTGCGTGGACACTCCAACGCTCTGGGCGACTGGGGAGCCTGGCCTGGGGCTCGCGCTTCGGCCGGGTCGCCCGGCGTGCCTGGATGCAACCGGACGCCATTCGGCGAGGCTCCGGGCGCAGGGCCGGGCGCCGCGCGGAACCGGCACCCCTCACGGAGCGGACTTTTTGTGCCATGGAAGATCGAACTCATGCTCAACCGAGCCGGTAGTCGCTGTCCAGCGCATCTAGCGTTGGGAGTGCCATTCCAAAGACGACCGTCAGGACCGCGTTCCAGGTTCCCGCGCCACGCGCAGCGATCAATAAATTCTCAAAGTCGTCAACTTGGGTTCGC
>JBBRLT010000136.1:0-3830 GCA_038231235.1 Terriglobales bacterium | reverse complement strand
GGTCAGCCCGCAGACGGTAGCGTCCCAATCCCAGGTAACCACGTGGAGCTCTCGCATGAAAGAGAGAATCAGGCGGCGGACGCCCATCTCCAACCCATTGATGAGAGGCTATTCAGCCTAATAGACGACATCGCAGCAGCATTTTCCCGCTTGCATAGAGGTCGTTCAGCAAACTCTTGACAGTGGTCGGGGGAGCGCGCATACTGCCAGGGCACCACGGTGACTACTGCGCAGGCGCCACGCGCATCTGCGTACCGAGCGGTATCCGGATCACCCACACAACGATCGCGATGTCCGCTCAATCAGACTGGAGGCAGCCAATGTACATCGGCGGCGGAGCATTATTGGTCATTTTGATTCTCGTTGTTATCTTCTATGGTCTACCGCGCATGAGGCGTTAGCTGACACTCGCCAGGCCCTGCGCGCCGGATGCACGTCATTATGCCTTTGAGGCTTGGCAAGCACATCACACCGATGCGCGCCACAGTACTTGATGCCAGATGCCCGGTCTGGGAGGTCAGCGACTCACCCGGCACCTGTGGGGCACTCCGGCGACGCGCAGCCCGCTCATGGTCGCGCTGACGGGGCCTGGCATGGCGGAGGACCAGCGTCGTGCGACGGTACGGGTTGCGGCTGGGAAAGCCCAGAGCGGCGGGGCATGACTGCATCCCGAACTGCCGGACACACATGACGCAGCGAACCGGCACAGCGGTATAAGGAAGAGCGCTTCAGTCACCGACTGGAGAAGGCTGTACGCGCTCTTCTCTGGTTTTCCTATCGTGCTATGCGCGGACCGTGGCGGGCGAACCATGGCGTCGTGTGGCTCTCTGGCGTGTGGGGGTAGTGTTACGGAAGCTGTCACCGGCCGCCATCTGGGGCTGGGTAGTGGTGCTGCAACTGAGGTTACTTGAAACGGGCGAGGGCCTGATTGACTTCTTCCAGTGAAAAGGCTTCTGGATCGAACGCGCCGCCGTACCACTCGAACAGGTCGTCGTGTTCGGGATGTGTGTCGTTGCGTATCGCATCAACGAAATTGGCGTAGCCCCACACGCCTCCCACATCCTCGGGTGGGCAGGCTCGCTTGCCGGCGACGCAGCGCGGGTAGTGGACGGCAGGATCAGGCGGGAGGATCTTCTCCAGCACAACTTTGTGCTGCCAGCTGTCGCCGAAGTCATACTCATAGCCAAACCAGGCCTTCTCGCTGCTGACGAGCTGCAGTAGCTTGATACGCTGGTCTGAACGCATATCCTCCTCAAAACCTGGCTCCGGCTGGCCATAGTCGACGCCGCCCACGAAGAACCGATGCAGATGCGAGTCGGTCCAGCCCATGGCCACCTGTAGCATCTCATGCAGCCGGGGCAAGGTTGTGTGCGCATCCACCTGGAGACGGCGCCAAATTGGGGGTCTGGTCTCCTGCAAGGTCACCTTGAGTTGGTAGATGGGACCAGTGCTTGCGATCTTGCGTGCTGGCATGCTCCTTCTCCTCGCAGGACTCCTGTGCCCGAGTGCCGGTTACGGTGCTGGGTCTGGCACTTCGGCACCTGTCACTTTTCGTTCGCCTGTCTCCACCAGAGGGATTGTGCGGGACAGAACGCTCGCGTATGCTCTTTTCGGGCTGGTAAGTACCGCCACCTATCATTCTCGGTACTTTCTTTGTCTGCATGCAGGATGGAAACGCTATGAAACGGCAGTGGACGGAAGACGAGCTGGTTGAGCACTGGACGTTACCTCCGGATGATCTCGCACTGCTCACCAATCAAGGGGCCGCCACACGCCTCGGCTACGCCCTCCTCCTCAAGTACTTCCAGTACGAAGGCCGGTTTCCTCAACACAAGGGCGATATCCCACCAGCAGCCCTGGTTCATGTCGCCCAACAGCTTGGGGTGCCACCAGAATTCTATACCCAATATGACTGGACTGGGCGAACGATCGAACGCCACCGGGCACAAATTCGGCACGCCCTAGGTTTCCGCGAAGCGACCGTCCAGGATGCAGACGACTTGGTCCGCTGGCTGCAGCAGGACGTGCTGCCACGCGAACACCGACCGGAGCGGTTGTGTGAAGCGGTCTATGCACACTGCCGGACCCTACAGCTCGAGCCGCCGTCAGCAAAGCGCGTCGAACGCGTGGTGCGCTCAGCACTGCACAGCTACGAGGACCAACTGCAGGAGCAGGCGCTGGCCTGCCTGGGAGCGTCTGGACTGGCGCAGATAGATAGCCTGCTCACCCTGCCGGAGGATAGCACCGAGGAGACCGAGGCGCCACCACCCGATCCGCATGACCCAGGTCAGTTGAGGCTGCGCGACCTCAAGGCCGATCCCGGCCGGGCTAGCTTGGAGAGTATGCTGCAGCAGATCGCCCGGCTGCGGCGCATTCGGCAGGTGACGCTGCCTGACGACCTCTTCGCCGACGTGTCTCCACACTTGGTCTACGCTTACCGGCAGCGAGCGGCAGCTGAGCCGCCCAGCGAACTGCGTGGTCACGCTGACCCGGTGCGTGCTACCTTGCTGGGCGCGCTGTGCTTGCTGCGCAGCCGTGAGATCACCGACGGGCTGGTAGACCTGCTCATCGGCACGATCCATAAGTTCGCCACCCGAGCAGACCAGCGGGTAAGCAAGGAGCTCCTCCGCGAGATCCGGCGCGTGAGCGGCAAGACCACCCTGCTCTACCAGCTGGCCGAGGCGGCGGTGGCGCATCCGGAGGGTGTGGTGCGCGACGTGCTCTATCCCGTCGTCGGCGAGAAGACGTTGCGCGACCTGGTGGCCGAATACAAAGCCCACGGGCCGGGTTACACCCTGCAGGTGCAGACGCGGTTGCACGCCTCATACGGCACGCACTATCGGCGGTTACTCCCTGATCTGCTCGACGTGTTGGAGTTTCGGTCCAACAACGAGACCCATCGCCCGGTGATTCAGGCGCTCGAACTCCTGGGGCGCTACGTGACCAGCAAGAAACGCCACTTCGCGCGGGGAGAAGACGTGCCGCTGGCGGGCGTGGTGCCGGAGGACTGGCTGCCGAGTGTGCTCCATGAGGACCGCAAGGGCCGGATCCGTGTGGAGCGCATCAACTACGAGATCTGCGTGCTCCGGTCGCTCCGGGAGAGTTTGCGCAGCAAGGAGATCTGGGTTGTCGGTGCCGACCGCTACCGGGATCCCGATCGGGACGTCCCCGCTGATTTCGCAAAGGAACGCGACGCGTACTATGACATCCTGCAGCTGCCACAGGACGCCGAGGTGTTCATCAAAGGCCTGCAGGACGAGATGACCGCCGGGCTCGATGCGCTCAATCGGGAGATGCCCAAGAATCCCGATGTGTGCATCGTGGCGCACAAGAAGGGCGGGGGCCGCCTCAAGGTGACACCGCTGGAGAAACTGCCCGAGCCGCCGAATTTGGCATCCGTGAAAGCTGAGGTGGGCAAGCGCTGGCCCATGACCAGCCTGTTGGACATGCTCAAGGAAGCGGACCTGCGCGTGCACTTCACCCGCGCCTTCAGCAGCGTGGCTTCCCGCGAGGTGCTCGATCCGGATACCCTGCGCCGGCGCTTGCTCCTGTGCATCTTTGCCCTGGCCACCAACACCGGCCTCAAGCGCATCGCAGCCGGAGACTCCAGCGAGTCCTACTCCGATCTGCGCTACGCCATGCGGCGCTTCATCACCCGCGAGCAACTGCGCGCGGCCATCGGCCAGGCGGCCAACGCAACCTTCGCCGCCCGTAACCCACAAATCTGGGGTGAAGCGACCACCACCTGTGCCTCGGACTCGAAGAAGCTCGGTGCCTGGGATCAGAATCTGCGCACCGAGTACAGCCAGCGCCATTTTGGTGCTGGGGTG
>JBBRLT010000135.1:0-3833 GCA_038231235.1 Terriglobales bacterium | reverse complement strand
TTGATCTGCGCAGTGCGCTCTTGCGAAGGGAAAGGAATAGCGACTCAACCGCTCTTCGTCCTGAACCCGAACCACTGCTCTCATTCCATCGGATAGGGCATAAAGAGTGCGTAGACGATCTATAAAGAATCCGTAAAGGCAGCGAGAGCTGCGTCAGCACTCATCGCCGGCAGGGCAGAAGCGATACCCGACCCAGGGCTCAGTGCGCAGGTACCGCGGCTCATCGGAATTCTCGATCTTCTTGCGCAACTGACCGATGGCCACGCGCAGATACTCTGGCTGACCCACGGCGCTATCACCCCAGATTGCGCGCAGAAGGACACGGTGCGTCAGCACCCGGCCGGCATGTTGCGCAAAGTACACCAGGATGTCGAACTGCTTGGGCGTCAGGTGCACCTCGTTTCCCCGCACCAGGATGCGGTGCTGGGGGATGTGGATGACGAAATCGCCCACGGCTATTTCGGGCTCCGGCGCCGCGGGCTGCGCATAGGAAGCGCGGCGCAGTTGCGAACGCACGCGGGCTTCGAGCTCCTGGATGGAGAACGGCTTGGTCACGTAGTCGTCCGCGCCGGCGTCGAGTGCCTGCACCTTCACCTGCTCCTGGTTGCGTACCGAGAGAACGATGATGGGAGTTACGGAGGTCTTGCGGACTTCGCGGCAGAGCTCGACTCCACTCATCTCTGGCATGGCGAGATCGGTGATGACGAGATCGGGCTGCCAGAGATGGAACGCAACCATGCCCTGGGCACCATCGGCGGCTACACGTACCTCGTAGCCACGCGCGGTGAGTGCTGTCTTCAGGACTCGGGTTATCTGCGTCTCGTCATCGATGACGAGAATCTTGAAAGGCTCTTCGCTCATGCTCGATACTGCTGCTCCGGCGTTTGCGTCACGCTGCAGCCGCATAAGATGATCGCATGAAGCGCGGTGGACTCATCAGGGTGGTTCGCTACTCGGTCACTACAGCGACGGTCGCGGCGATTGCTCTGCTGTGCTTCTACGTCCTGCATGGGAATGCGACAACAGCGGCGCTATCACTCTTGATTGGCATCCTGTTGGTGTCGGCAAACTGGGGCATCGAACAGGCGATCTATATGTCTGTGGTCTCTACCATTGCCTTCAACTATTTTTTCCTGCCGCCAGTCCTTACCTTCGCCATCCGCGACAAGCAGAACTGGATTGCGTTGTTCTCGTTCCTGATCACCGGCTTTGTTGCCAGCCAGTTGGCAGAGCGCGCCCGGCGGGAGACGCAGGCCTCCATGCGCAGGCGCACTGAAGCAGAGCGCCTTTATAACTTCTCGCAGACTCTGCTGATTAGTGGGAAGGTAGTGGAGCTGCTGACAGCCATCCCCTCCGCCATCGCTGCCACCTTCGGGATGCGTGGCGCTGCGCTCTGCCTGGCGGCGAGCGAGCGCATCTACCGTTCCGACCCAGCCTTCACTGCGGTAAGCGCCGAGGATTTGCAGCAGGCGTTGCACAGCCGGGAGCAGAGCAGGCTGCAGCCGGACGTTACGCTCGCGCCCATCCGGCTGGGCGTGCGGACGACCGGGGTGCTCGCCGTCGCCGGCCCGCTGCTATCGCCAGAGACGCTGGACGCCATCGGCGGCTTGATCGCGATTGCCATCGAGCGTGCCGGGGCCATGGAGACGCTGAGCAAGAGCGAGGCCGCGCGGGAGAGCGAGCAACTAAGAAACGCGCTGCTGGATTCCGTAACCCACGAGTTGCGCACGCCGCTGACCTCCATTCTGGCGTCGGTCACAACGCTGCGCTCCGATACGGAGCCGGGCGCGAAGCTCAATCGGGAGCAGCGTGACGAGCTGATGGCCGTGATTGAAGAGGAGACGGAGCGGCTCAACCGGCTGGTGAGTCAGGCCGTCGAAATCGCAGAGCTGGATGCACACGAAGTAAAGCTGAGCCTTGCTCTGCACAGCATCGCGGAGGTGGTGGACGAGGCGCTGGCCAACCCTGCGTGGGACGCCAGGAGCCCGGTCAACGTGCAATTGCCGGATGATTTGCCCCCGGCGCTCTTCGATCTGGAACGAGTGACAAAGGTCGTTCAACTGCTGCTGGAAAACGCGGCGAAGTATTCGCCTCCAGGCAGCCCAGTGATCATCCGCGCGCAGGTTCAGGAAGGAGAGCTGGTCACCAGCATCGCCGATCGTGGTCCTGGGATCGACGAACGGGAGCGCGCCCTGATCTTTGACAAGTTCTACCGCGGACAGAGCCAGCGCTACCATGTGCAGGGAACTGGCATGGGCCTGGCCATCGCCAAGGCGATAGTAGAGGCACATGGCGGCTCCATCGCAGTCACCAGCAAGGTCGGAGAAGGGTCGGTCTTCTCATTTTCCCTGCCACTCGCGTGAGATTCAGGGCGGGGCACTCTTTGCAGGTTAACTAACCAGTCAATGGGTGCCGATCGGTCTATGTGCAGTCGATTCGGATCCAGCTGAGGTGTCCAATCTGTCCAGTGGGCGACACTTTCCCCTGCTTTCGTACCGGATAGCTTCATTACTGCCCATTCACTCCCAAACCATGTTCATTTGTGCAGTTACAGGGCAGATTCGTACCCCACATAAAGCGTCAGGGAGGCCTGAATTGTCTCTGCAACGGTCAGGTAATATCCTAGGCACGTAAGGTTCTGACATCTCTGGATAGATGTGACTGGGCCACGCTTGCGTTCCAGGCATGGCGGGGAAGCAGGTTCGTTAGGACTGCGGGAGCAATGGCAGATATGGCAACGACGGTCGAAGTACCTTCAAGCGGAAAGCAGCGTTCCAAGGCATCCAAGGCGAAGACCAACGGCAGCGGCAATGGGCACCTGCCCGATGGATTGACGGCAACTCAACCAGAAGACCTCGCCCTCATCCTCGCCAGTCTGCAAACCATGCAGAACGGTGACTTCTCCGTTCGCCTGCCAGTGGCCTGGACCGGGCTGAAGGGGAAGATAGCCGACACCTTTAACGACATCATCGCTGCCAATGAGCGCATGGCCTCTGAGCTGAAGCGGGTTGGCCAGGCTGTCGGTAAGGAAGGCCGCACGCGGGAGCGCACCCGCTTTCAGCAATCGCGCGGCTCATGGGGTGAGATGGAGGTCTCCGTCAACACCCTGGTAGAAGACCTGCTGCGCCCCACCACGGAGATGACGCGCGCCATCGCCGCCGTAGCCCAGGGCAATCTGGCGCAGACGGTGGAGCTGGACGTGGGCGGAAGGCCGCTGGAGGGCGAGTTCCTGCGTTCCGCCACCATCGTCAACACCATGATTCAGCAACTCGGTATCTTCACCGCCGAAGTAACGCGCGTGGCCCGCGAGGTAGGCACGGACGGCAAGCTGGGCGGCCAGGCTTTGGTGCCTGGGGTCGCCGGAACGTGGAAAGACCTGACCGACTCGGTCAACTCCATGGCCTCGAACCTGACCGGCCAGGTGCGCAATATCGCCGAGGTGGCGACCGCCGTGGCCAGCGGCGACTTGTCGCGCAAGATCACGGTGGATGTGCGTGGCGAAATCCTGCAGCTCAAGGAAGCCATCAACACCATGGTGGACCAGCTGCGCTCCTTCGCGTCGGAAGTGACGCGCGTGGCGCGGGAGGTGGGCACGGACGGCAAGCTGGGCGGCCAGGCAGTGGTGCCGGGCGTCGCCGGTACCTGGAAGGATCTCACCGACTCCGTGAACGCCATGGCCGGCAACCTGACGGCCCAGGTACGCAACATCGCCGAGGTAACCACGGCCGTGGCCCGCGGCGACCTTTCCCGCAAGATCACCGTGGACGTGCGCGGCGAACTCCTGCAGCTCAAGGAAACCCTCCATACGCTGGTCGACCAGCTCAACCGGTTCG
>JBBRLT010000134.1:0-3868 GCA_038231235.1 Terriglobales bacterium | reverse complement strand
TGCGTATCATGCGGGATGGGCTACCGGATTCCTGGCACCCCTGACTGGCCGGCGCATTGCAGCCGACAGGGGAACGCAGCTCGCCGGATCTCTCCTTCGTTCTGATAGACGATTGTACCCCTGCTAAGGATGCGCGCGCTTCCGCGATTGCCAGGCCAGGCATGCCCACGGTGCAGACCGCTGGTGACCAGAGGCAGGGAATGGGGAGCGGGTTGGCTGATCCTAAGTTGGCTGCTTCTAATAGGTCGCCGCGAAGCGCTGGCGCCGCACCGCCCACTCCTCGGTGGGAAAGAGGCGTGGTCCTATTTCGATCAGTCGCGGCAGCATGTTGAAGACAGAGACCTGGTTCCACTGCTTGCCGTCGCGGGTGCGAAATCCCTTCTCGTTCAAATCACTGGCGATGCTCGAAAAGGGAAAGTCCTGAACGACGAGCGCCATCATCTGGATGAGCACCTGGTTCTCCTGCACATCGACCTCGAGCCGCCTGCCATCGTCGGAGATACGCAGGCCATAAGGGATGTCGTCACGGAAGGCGCCTTCGCTCGGCGCTTTTTCGCCCGGCAGCTCGCGCCGCCATTCCAACGACACCAACTGCCATCCTGCGGCCATGCGCCGCTCGATCATGTCCCGATTGAATGGGCCGGAGATCACATCCCGTGTTCGCTCAAAGTAAGCCATGCTCGCCTCCCCGCGTAAACGCAGACCTTCTGTGAGTTCAGGAGGAGCAATTGACGAGCCAACGTCGAAAGGCCTAAGACACTGCGAAAGGCGGAGTGTAGACGCATTTCACGGACCTTCTACCTCACTCTGCTGGCGGAGAGAGTGTCCGGTTTCTCGCAGGGCTGTCCGCTCACGGACACTGCTTGTTTCTAATGGCGGAAGTGGCGCATGCCAGTGAAGACCATGGCGATGCCAAGCCGATCAGCGGCAGCGGTCACCTCTTCGTCACGCACCGAGCCGCCAGGCTGGATGACGGCAGTGGCGCCAGCCTGGACGACGACTTCGAGGCCGTCAGGGAAGGGGAAGAAGGCATCCGAGGCGGCAACGGTGCCCTGCATAGGGAGTGCGGCCTTCATCGCGCCGAAGCGGGCTGCGTCCACCCGGCTCATCTGTCCAGCACCGATGCCCACGGTCTGGCCGTCGCGCGCGTAGACGACGGCATTCGACTTCACGTGCTTGGCCACCTTCCAGGCGAAGAGCAGGCTGGCCAGCTCCTGTGGCGTGGGCTGACGACGGGTGACAGTGCGCAGCTGATCCGCAGTGACAGTGCCGGTGTCAGCATCCTGCAGCAGCATGCCGCCGGAGACCTGCTTGAACACGCGCGAGGGCGCTGCCGGCTCGACGACGACTAGCCGCAGATTCTTCTTGGCGGCGAAGCGGCTCAGTGCGCCCGGAGTAAATCCGGGGGCAGCAATGGCTTCGACAAACAGCTTGGCGATCTCCACTGCGGCTGCTTCATCGATCTCGCGATTGACACCGATCACACCGCCAAAGGCAGACACCGGGTCCGCGGCCAGGGCCTTGGTGTACGCCTCCAGTAGCGAAGCGCCGGTGGCTGCCCCGCTGGGGTTGGTGTGTTTGATGATGGCGACCGCCGGCTCGGTAAACTCCTGAGCCAGGGCCCAGCAGGCGTCCAGGTCGACCAGGTTGTTGTAACTGAGCTCCTTGCCCTGCAGCTGCCGCGCACCCGCTACACCGGTGCCACTGCCATCGCTGTAGAGCGCAGCAGCCTGGTGCGGATTCTCACCGTATCGCAGAGGCGCAGCCAGCGCGTAGCTAATGCGCAGCGGGTTAGGAAAGGCTAGCTCGGCTGGCGCCGTGTCCGCCTTCGCGCCAGCGGGCAGGTTCGCGAGCGTCGCGGCGATGGCCGTGTCGTAGGCAGCGGTTAACCCGAAGGCCTGCTGCGCCAACCGCCAGCGCGTCTCACGGCCTAGGCTACCGCCGGTTGATGCGAGTTCCCTGGCCAACGCAGCGTAATCGCCCACTCGCGTGACGATGGCCACATCTTCGAAGTTCTTTGCAGCGGAGCGGACCATGGAAGGGCCGCCAATGTCGATGTTTTCGATGATCTCGTGGAATTGGACGCCAGGCTTCGCTGCCGTCTTCTCAAACGCATAGAGATTCACCACCACCATGTCGATGGGCTGAATGCCGTGCTCGGCTACCGCCGCCTGGTGGCTCGCGTTGTCACGGATGTGCAGAATGCCGCCGTGCACCTTGGGATGAAGCGTCTTCACCCGGCCGTCGAGCATCTCCGGGAAGCCGGTAAGCTCGGAGATGTCCTGGACGGCAAGGCCAGCGTCGCGCAGGGTGCGGGCGGTGCCGCCGGTCGAAACCAGCTCGACGCCATGGCTGGCGAGCGCCTGAGCGAATGCAACCAGACCGGTCTTGTCCGTGACGCTGAGCAGAGCGCGTCGCACGGGCTTCTGCCCAGTGCTCGCCGATCCTGCGGTTTCCGTGGGCTGCTGGGTTGGCACAGTGCTACGACTCCTCGCGCGGCCGTTCCGCCGCTTTCAGGTCTAGTGTGGCATATCGGCGAGCGTGCATCGGGACTTGATACCAAGCGTGATCGGTCGGCCACCACCATGCGCGCGCGATGCATGATAGGTTTCAGCCATGGGCGACACAAGCTGGCAACGGCCAGAAGATCAGCCTCCGCGGACGACTCGAGATTATGAGGGGCCAGCGGACTATAGCCGCTACGATGAGCGCACTGGCCGGGTTTCAGCGCAGCCGGAGATTCTGCCACCCGGCGCGACGCCCGCAGCGGACTATGGCCACCAGCAGCAGCAGCCAATGGCCTCGTCGCCATTGCGCAGACAGCGGCCCGGCTGGCAGGTATCCCCGGCGACGTACTTGCTGGTGGGGATCAACATTGCCGTTTTCGTGTTGATGGTGCTCAGCGGCGTTTCGGCCATATCCCCTACCGCCGAGCAGTTGTTGCACTGGGGGGCCAACACCGGCCTGGTGCGCATTACAGAGAACTTGCCACTGATTGGTGTGCTGACCGGCCAGTGGTGGAGGCTGGTCACAGCCACCTTTGTCCATGCCGGAGTGGTGCATGTGGGCCTGAACATGTGGTGCCTGTGGAACCTTGGCCTGTTGGGCGAGCCCCTGCTCGGCAGCCTCGGGCTAATCGCTACATATCTGCTGACGGGGGTGGTCGGCAACCTGTTGAGCGTGGCCGTCAGCCCCGGCACAGTGGGTGTGGGGGCTTCCGGGGCAGTCTTTGGAATTGCTGGCGTGCTGATCCTGCTGCTGGGGTCGCGGTTGCTGCCGGTGGCCCGCGGTGAGGTGAAGCGGCTGCGCCGCAGTGTTATCTATTTCGCGGTTATCAATCTGGTGATCGGCGTTGGGACCAATGTGGTTCACTCGTCGGTGCGTATCGACAATCTGGCCCACGTGGGCGGCTTCTTCTGCGGATTGGCGCTGGGTGTGCCCCTGCTGCCGAAGATCGGCGCCGAGCGGGGTCTATGGGTCCGCCGCCAGTGGCTGGCCTTTGGCGGGATGCTGTTGCTGGTCCTGCTGGCGGCTCGTTTCCTAGCCAGCTTTCGCCACGCCTGAACGAGGGGACGGCATCCATCCGACGCGAAGCGCCCCGTGGATTGCGAGCTACTTGACCTGCGTCTTCCAGGTGCACCCCCCCCTTGTTTACAACCTATTCCGCCACCTGGGGGCGCCTGGAGGTCCACTGGACCACCACCGCTAGCGCGATTTCCTGTAGGTGTCTAGGTGTGGAGTCTCAACAGGTTGTTCTGATCGAAGCCTGCTCTGCTGATGGGCGGCGACAGGCCGAGGCTAGCATGTGGTCTGTGCCAGTTGTACTGGTGGATCCATGGAGCGAGATGTTGCTCTCGTTCTTCTGAGT
>JBBRLT010000133.1:0-4098 GCA_038231235.1 Terriglobales bacterium | reverse complement strand
TGCACCTGATGGACCTGTGCCGGACGCCGAGACGCCGGCGGAGGGCTCCACCCCTCCGACGGCAGCGGCGGCTGCCAACCTTATCACTGCCACTGCTACTGCTCGCACAGATGTCTGCTAGGGGTGTTGGGGCCGGGCTGCGCCCGACGCCGTCCGGTCCCCTGACCGCGCGTTGTCTGTTCTGCACTTGAACATTCGCGGCTTGCTCGCTAAGGATGCCCTTGCTGTCATGCAGGCCATCAAGGGAGTGGAGTGCGACGTACTCGTCCTGACAGAAACGTGGCTGCGGGAGGGGGCGGACGCGCCGGAGCTAGCGGGCTTCACCACCAGCCTCAACCTGCCGCGGACCAGACGGCTCCAAGGCGGCGGCCCGACGCGGGGCGGCATCGCCGTCTACGTTGCCGACGCATTGGCGTCATCGGTCACAGTGTTGGCCACAGGGTTGCTCGGGGCCTATGCCTTGCTCCGTCTTGATGGCTGCATTGGGCAAGGAGAGGATGCATACATGTTTGCATGCTATATGCCGCCAGAGCGCAGCCCGGCACTAGCTGGGAAGGGCGCTGCGGTGTGGGCGGCACTGCGTGAGGAGGTTGAAGGCACTCTGCATTTGGGGCATGTCTTTGTCATCGGGGACTTGAATGCTCGTACTGCCACTTACCCGGACTTCCCGGGTACCATCAGCCACCCCATCCGTGAGCCCTTCCAGTCCACAGGTGCCCGACCAGCACAGTCTCAGCGGCGCAGCCGCGACTCGCTGGAGAGGCCAAACCTTTGGGGCAGGCAGTTGCTTGATCTGTGCATCTCCACCAGTATGCGCATTGCTAACGGTCGCGTGTTGGGCGATGAGCAGGGGCAGGTTACTTTCGTCAGCCAGAGTGGGGAGGGCAGCAGCCTGATCGACTATGTGCTGGCCAGCCCCGACGCCATGCCTCTCATTCAATCGTTGCAGGTGCTGCCGGCGCCGGAGTCAGACCACATGGCAGTGCATCTGCGCATCGCGCGGAGCACCAGCCCAGCAAGCCCAGCCCAGCAGAGGCGCCGCCCGCGCCGCCCTTCAGCGGCGCCGCCGCCGCCTGCAGCCCCTGAGCCGCCTCGCCTAAAAAGCGAGGCGCACATGGCTGCTTGGCAGGACTTGCTGCGCCAGCCAGAGCCTGTCATGGACATGTTCCTGATGGAAGTCGCAGCCGACGTTGCAGCGACACCTGAGGACATCCATGCCGCAGGCCTCCAGTTTGACGCCTTTGTCGAGCGCACACAGGCACATGTACTGGCAGCGCAGCCGGCCGCCAAGGGGCGGCGGCGCGGTGCCAAGGATCAACCAGAGTGGTGGGACAAGGAGCTGGCGGACGGCCGCCGGTCAGCACGCCAGGCGATGCGCAGCGATCCCCGCTCGCACGCCGCACGCGCCGCACGCGCTGAGTACCAACGCATGCTGCGGCGCAAGCTCAGCCGCTGGACGCGCAGCCAGGCCATCGCCCTTCTCCACCTGGCTCAGGCCAACCCGGCGCGCTTTTGGGGCAAATTCAAAGTTGCCAAAAAGCGTGCTTGCTCCGTGCCTGATGCAGCCATGGCTGACTACTTCCGTAAATTGCTGGGGCAGGAGCCCGTCATCCCTTCTGCTGTGCAAGAAGCTTCGCCAGCCGACACCGGCGCCGCGCCGCCAGCCGCCGACGGCAGCGAGTTGAACGTGCTGTTCACAGCCGCCTCTGTCGCCAAGGGCATCGAGTCCCTGCACGGCGGCAAGGCGACTGTGGGTGTACTGAAACTTGATGCCCTGTCAGCAGTTGCCGCTGAGCTTGCCCCGTGTCTTGCTGCCATCTTCAATGCATGCCAGAGAGTGGGCGCGCTGCCGCGCGCCTGGGCGCTTTGCGGCATCACTCCCATCCACAAGGGTGGCGACATGTCTGACCCTGGCAACTACCGCGGCATCGCGGTAGGCTCTCTTTTGGCGAAGCTCTACGCTTCTATGCTGAATGACAGGCTCATGGAGTGGACGGAGCGCTACGGGTTACGCGCCCGCGGACAGGCCGGCTTCCGGAAAGACCACCGCACTACTGACCAGGTGTTTGTGCTTCGCACGCTCATTGAGCGTGCCCGTGCAGATACACAGCCATTGTATGTATGTTATGTCGACTTCAAAAAAGCTTATGACACCATTCCTCGGGACCTGTTATGGCACAAATTGCAGCGCATTGGGGTGCATGGGGATTTCCTGCGGGCGGTGCAGGCTTTGTATGCTGAGGTACCCATGGGTGTGCAGTTTGCTGATGGCATGTCTCCCACATTTGATTCCTTGCTGGGTGTGAAGCAGGGGTGCCCACTTTCTCCAACCCTATTTGGCATCTTCATTGATGATTTTCAGGCTGAGCTCGAAGCCGGCTCTGCCGGCTTCGCCCTTCCCACCCTATCCGGCGTGCAGACGCCGGCGCTCTTTTACGCTGACGACTTGGCGCTGGTATCCACCACCGTCGCGGGCCTGCAGGCGCAGCTGGACCTGCTACAGGCCTACAGCAAGCGCTGGCGGCTCACCGTCAATGTGAAGAAGACGAAGGTGGTGGTGTACACCACGCCGAGAGGCAAGGTGTCGGCACCACAGCTCTCTTACATGTCTGCCCCCATCGAGGTGCTTGACACGTTCAGGTATTTGGGGGTTGACCTGCACAGCACGGCGCGATTCGCAGTGAGCAGCGCAGACCGGGCGGCGTCCGCTCAGCGCGCCGCACTCGCATTGCATAATCGTTGTCGAGACCTGAGGCTGCATGATCCTACACTGAACATGCATCTGTTCGACGCACTTGTGCGTCCCGTGATACTGTATGGTGTGGAGACTTGGGGGCCCGGGGCGCTGCGTGGTCAAGGCATGGAAGCCTGTGAGATCGTGCAGAGGAAGTCGTTGCGGGCTTTGCTTGGTCTGCGTGCAGGTACACCCAGCGCCGCGGTGCTGGGCGAGGCTGGCCGCTTCCCAGTCGCGCACACGGCGGCGACGCTGCTGTGCCGCTTCTGGAACCGGCTTGTAGAGATGCCGGACACGCGGCTCACCAAGCAGGCGTTCCTGGAAAACGTCAGCATGGCGACCCGCCGCGGCGGCATCGCCACCGCCTGCTGGGCACGCCAGGTGGACACGTTCTTGCACTTCATGTCTCCCATTGTTGACGGTGTGGCACAGCGCATTGATCCTGATGTGGTGACGGCGGTGCTGCAGCGCTGCCACTTTGAGGAGGTGAACGGCCTGGACGGCCGCAAGGTACGCGAATGGCTGCAGATTCGGGGTCCTGTCGGATTTGGTGCCTACGAAGCGGCTGGCTATCTACAGGTGGTGGCCTCCAGGACCACCCGCATTCGGCTGGCGCAGTTCCGCACCGGCTCCCACTGGCTGGGGGTGGAGACGGGTCTGTGGGCCAACCTGCCGCGCGAACAGCGGCGCTGCAAGCGCTGCAGCGATGGCGGGGTCGACGACGCAGAGCACATGATCTGGGGGTGTCCTGCGCTCATAGATCAGCGCCTTCAGCACATGGAGCTGTTCCGCCGAGGCGACGCCACGGTCGAGGCTTTCATGCAGCAGGAACCTGCCAGTTTGGGGGAGTTCCTGCGGCACTGCCACGATCGTTGTGCAGAGCTGGAGGGCTGGGGCTCGAGCTCTGAGTGAGGCCTTAAATCGTTCATGCTTTCGAGGCGCGGGGCGCTAGTCTGTTGTTTGGTGGGGGCAGCATGGGCAGCGGCGGCAATTCGGTGTCTTAATGTGTGGGGTTGTGAGGTGACTACGTCCTAGGGCACCACCTTATGAGCTTGGACATTGTTTGGCGAATTTTGTTTGCCGCCTACTTCTGTGCTGCCTTCGTCACACCTCAGCTCGTTGCCTCCCGCTGTGCATTTCGGTCTGCCTTCGGGCCTGTGCTCTAGTCAGCCAATTGACTGCACAGTATGTAACCAAGTCCAAGTCCAAGTCCACTCCCACCACCACCCCCCCCCCCCCCCCCCCCCCCCCCCCCCCCCCCCCCCCCCCCCCCCCCCCCCCCCCCCCCCCCCCCCCCCACCCAACCCCCCCACACCCCCCAAAAAAAAACCCCCCCACCCCCCCCCCCCACACCCCCCCCCCCC
>JBBRLT010000132.1:0-4152 GCA_038231235.1 Terriglobales bacterium | reverse complement strand
GTAGAGGCTTTGCGGCAAAGCGTAGAGGCTTTGCGGCAAAGCGTAGAGGCTTTGCGGCAAAGCGTAGAGGCTTTGCGGCAAAGCGTAGAGGCTTTGCGGCGAAGCGTAGAGGCTTTGCGGCGAAGCGTAGAGAGTTTGCGGCAAAGCGTAGAGAGTTTGCGGCAAAGCCTTGAGCGTTTACTCTAAAGCGTACGGAATTTGCGGCAAAAAGTAGGGAGTCTGTTCCCTAGCGTAGAGAGTTTGCTCCAAGGCCTTAGGCGCTTGCTCCAAAGCGTTCAGAGTCTGGAGCAAAGCCATAGGAGTCTGGTGCAAAGCCTTGGGCGTTTGCTTCAAAGCCTTGAAGGCATGCAAAAAGGCTTTCACGGGAGACACGCCGGAAGCGCGGGCAAGGAGCAGGGGCGCCCTCGCCCCGCGCCGAAAAGACTTGGGGCGAGGGCGCCCCTGCTCCTTGGGTGGCGTCGTCCCCCCTCACAAAGTCTCACAGTGGAAATCGGAAGGAGCAAACGCCAGCGGCATCCAAACGGCCCGCGCCCCCGCCATCGCCGGGAAATGCGTTCGACACCCGCCCCGCCCCCGCGCAACCTCCCGCCCATGCCCACCAGAGACCCAGAAGCGGAAAAAGCATTTCGCAAGGCGGAGCGGAAAATCAAAGAAGCCCGGCGCACGGGGGCGAAGGAACTCCATCTCTCGGTGATGGGCCTCACCGAGCTGCCGGAGTCGCTGGGCCAGCTCACGCAGTTGCAGTCGCTGCACCTCTCCAGCAACCAACTGACGGCGCTGCCGGAGTCGCTGGGCCAGCTCACGCAGTTGCAGACGCTGGACCTCTTCGACAACCAACTGACGGCGCTGCCGGAGTCGCTGGGCCAGCTCACGCAGTTGCAGACGCTGGACCTCTCGCACAACCAACTGACGGCGCTGCCGGAGTCGCTGGGCCAGCTCACGCAGTTGCAGTCGCTGAACCTCTACCACAACCAACTGACGGCGCTGCCGGAGTCGCTGGGCCAGCTCACGCAGTTGCAGACGCTGAACCTCTCCCACAACCAACTGACGGCGCTGCCGGAGTCGCTGGGCCAGCTCACGCAGTTGCAGACGCTGCACCTCACCGGCAACCGACTGACGGCGCTGCCGGAGTCGCTGGGCCAGCTCACGCAGTTGCAGACGCTGGACCTCGACCACAACCAACTGACGGCGCTGCCGGAGTCGCTGGGCCAGCTCACGCAGTTGCAGACGCTGGACCTCTCCCACAACCAACTGACGGCGCTGCCGGAGTCGCTGGGCCAGCTCACGCAGTTGCAGACGCTGAACCTCTCCGGCAACCGACTGACGGCGCTGCCGGAGTGGCTCGGGAATTTGGCGAAGCTACAAATGCTCACCATTAAAGGAAACCCCTTGCCAGAGGAAATCCTGAAATTGTCTGGGCGAGGAGACCGCGGAAAAGCTCTGCTAATTTATCTTCAAGCGGTTGCAACAGGAAAGAAGCCTGATGCCTTCAACCGTGCTCTGCGTCTTTTTAACGAGGCAAAGCTGTTGTTCATCGGGCAGGGCAACGTGGGCAAGACGTGGCTGCTAGAGGCGCTGCAGGGGAGGAAGCCGAGGCAAACGGCCTCGACGAAAGGGATGGAGATCGCGCGGGAGCCGCTGCCAGTGGCGCATCCGGAGGATTCAAAGCGGGGCCTCCAGCTCAATTGCTGGGATTTCGGCGGGCAGGAGCATTACCAGATCACGCACCAGATTTTCTTTAGCGCCAAGGCGGTGTATCTCCTCGTGTGGAAGCCGCGCAACGGCGTGGACCCGGACCTCGCGGAGAAGCTGGAACGCATCGAACTGAGCGCGGGGCGGACGGCGAAGGTGCTGATCGTCTCGACTCACGCGGACGGAAATGTGCCCGCTGTGATCGGGAAGGACGCCCTCAAGGAGCGCTTTGGGGACTTGATCTGGGGGTTTTACGAGACGGACAGCGAGAAGGGGCGCGATGGAACTGGCATCGCGGAACTGAAGGCGGAAATCGCAAAGGCGACGGCGCAACTGGAGGGAATGGATCTCCCCTTTCCGCCAAGCTGGCACGCCGCGCAGCAGAAAATCCGGAAGATCCAACGACCGACAATTGCATTCTGCGAGTTTGTGGAAGTGTGTGCGACGCAGGACTTGGATGCGGTGGCGGCGGATTCCCTTGCGGCGATCATGGAGGTGCAGGGGCACACGGTGTTCTTTGCCGATGCGATCGGCGACAGGGCGAGCGGGATGTCCGGCTCGGAGAATCTCGTGGTGCTGAATCCGGAATGGCTGGCAAAGGCGGTGGGGTTTGTGATCGAGGATCGCGAGACGCGCAGCGACTCCGGCCTGCTGCAGCACGCACGGCTCGCGAAGATATGGAAGAGGGATGCGCACCGCCACTGCCCCGGATACGGGAAGGAGCTTCACGGCTACCTGCTGTGGATGATGTGGAAGTTCGACATCGCCTACCGGCAGAATGAGCACACCAGCTTGGTGCCAGAACTGATCCAGCGCAACCGTCCGGACGATCTGCGCTGGACCCCTGCGGCTCGGGCGCGCGATCCGGAAGTGACGCTGGTGTGTCGTGTCCCGCAGCAGCCGCCGGTGGGATTGATTCCGGCGCTCACTGCGGCGGTGCATCCGCTGCGGCGTGTGCAGAACCCGGACGAAGCGGCGCAGACAGACCAACTGGACCGGAACTGGCGCGACGGGTTCTTCCTCGACACGGCGCTGCGCGGCACGGCGTTTGTGGAACTGCAGGATCGGGATCTTCGGATCGTGGTGCGTGATAAATATCCTTCCGACCTGTGCGGCAGGGTGGAGAAGACGCTTGGTGAAATCACGAAGGTGCGCTGGCCGCGGCTGGAGATGGATCTGCGCGTGCCGTGCATCGGCAAGGCAGGCGAAAAGCCGTGCCGCGGCACATTCCGCAAGAGCCGGCTGGAACAATGGCGCAGCAAGCGGCTGCCCTGCGAAGAATGCGGGAATGAAGTGGACGCGGACATGATGCTGCAGGGCTTTGACGCACGTGAAGAGGAAGTGATGGAGCAACTGCGCAGCCTGCGCCTCGGCCAGCAGGAGCTGAAGGACGGGCAGCATGAGCTGATGGCAGCATCGTTCCGCTTTTTCCAACAAGCCCTCGACCCAGCGCGGCGGGAACTGGAGCGCGCACCGTGCATGCTGACGATCATCCCGGACAAGGCGAAGAGCTGGCAACTGCTGTCGCAGATGACGGAGAACCTGCTACGGGTGACGTGCTGGTGCGAGCACCCGGACGGCCCGCACCCGGCGGCGAAGATCGGCAGCGATGAGCCACCTGATTATCTGCTGAAGATGCCAAAGGGCTGGGTGACGAAGGTGGCTCCTTACATTTCGTGGGCGGGGACGCTGCTGAAGGCGTTCGTGCCGCTGGCGGGAGCCGCGGTGCAGCAGGTGCTCGGGGAATTTGCGACGCCGGAAATAAAGGATCACATCGCGCTGATGAATGCCACGGCGGGTGCGGTGCCGTCGGGAAAGATGGAAGTGGGCGAGCGGGATGATCTGGCGACTATCCATCGCATGAGGCCGGAGATTGTCGCCCTGCGTCGTGTCCATGACGCGCTCCTTGCACAGGTTCCGGCGGAAAAGCGCTGGGGCGACCTGCGGCCCGTCTCCACGAAAAGCGGGGAGCTGCTTTGGCTGTGTCCGAAACACGCGGCGATCCAGCAGCCGCCCGTCCAGAATCTTTAGAATGAGGACCACAGAAGGCTTCTTGCCGCGATGATCTCCCAAACCAACGGTAAGGTCGGGCAGCTAGGGAAGCTGCTGTGGCCGGATTTCAAGCTGCCGGAGAAAGAGTAGGGGCTGTATCGGCGGCATCGTGCGCGTGCACAACAAGAGGCAGGAATTCCTCCGGGTGCATCCGCTGTTTGAGAAGGAGTATGAGCGGCGGTGCCAGAAAGGATGGGGCCGCTCATCCAAGAAGCAGGGGCGCCCTCGCCCCGTGGCTCATCGGAAACGCGGGGTGGGGGCGCCCCGGCTCCTTGCGGGGGCTCCCGGCATTCTGCCTCACGTCTCCGTCGCGCGGATGATTCGCTTTCCCTCGCGAGTCCAGCGCTGGACGGGGGCGGCGCGGCCTTTGCGCAGTTGCTTGGATAGTGCAGGCACGTCCCGCTTTTG
>JBBRLT010000131.1:0-4220 GCA_038231235.1 Terriglobales bacterium | reverse complement strand
CATCAGCACGTGCAGATGCGGATTGTACCTGGCCGACCGTCCGGCTGTTTGCAGCACGACGATGTAGCCCAGGGTGACTGTCTGCCGTTTGGCCTGCCTGACCACACCATCCATCGCCGTGCGCGCCGCCTGCATCAGCCCCTCCAGCAACGGCACAGTGTGCTGATAGAGCAGCGTCCGCAGCGCCTCGGGCACCGTCAGGATCAGATGCCGGTACGTGACGCCAGGGTGCAGCATCTCCTGCACCGTCTCCACCCACGTCTGACCATACACCTTCGCACATGAGAGGCAGAACTGGCTTTTGCAGCTGAACGCCACCACATGCCGTTCCAAGCAGTCGGGACACAGGTACAAAGCGTGCCCCTTGGCCGGGTCCCCACACCCTAGCATCTTCTGCACGACCTCATCCACAGCCGCATAGCGTGGATACCGGCGCAGGAAGGCGGCCCAGCCATCGCTGAAGATCTGCTTGAAGACGTTCTTGGCCTGCTCTGGCTGCGTCATGGCGCTCAGTGTAGGCGACCTCTGCCGGACGGTCAAGAGCTGCCACGAGTATCCTCTACAGCGATCTAGCCTGCTACTTCTGTGTTTCTGGAGCTACAGAATCTAGGGTCAAAGAGGAAATTCCTAGCAGCTTGTCGGAGAGAACAGGTGGTGGCCCCTGGAAGAACGCCGGAGGGACGACAAGGACACGATGCTAAGCAGATGCTGGCCGAGTGCTCGCAGCACCCACACGGTTCGCTGACCAGCACAGGAGAGCCCTGTACCGCTCCGTGACGCAGACATGGCCACTGCAGTGAGGGCCGTCCTCACCGAGGGTGTCCCCTGAGCCACCAGCAACGTGTGGAGGCGCTTCAGATTGCGCGCCAGGCATAGCAAACACCACTCGCCAGTGACCGCCGCCAGTCCCCGCAGCGAGAACTGACGGAAGCCGAGCACTTCCTTGAGACAGCCGAAGACGGGCTCAACCGTAGACTTCCGGCGGCGATAGATCGCTTTGCCCACCTCTGTGTGCAGCTTGTAGGCCATCTTCTCCTTCGGACTGGCGTCCGCGGCTGGCGGGGTGGACGCCACATCCGCACAATAGGCCTGCCAGCCCTGGCGATGGCCAACGCGGCCTGTGGCGATATAGGCGTCGATTCCGCGTGCTTCCAACGCTTGGATGTTTGTGGGGCTGAAGTAGCCGGTATCCAGCGCGGCGGCGGTAGGGACGCCCACGTCTGGGGGGATCGCCTCCAGTGTCGGGGCAACCTCGCCTTGATCGTTGGCATGGTTGGAGATGGCATACCCCACGATGACTAGGCTATCCTGATCGACAGCCAGTTGCGCATTGTAATCTTGCTCGAATCCCGCGTTGGTTGGGTTCTTCATGATCCGGGACTCTGGGTCGGTGAAGTTGTACTGGTCATCATCCCGTGGTCCTGGCGTCGGGGCCGCCGGCACTGGGCCACGAGGCCGCCGGCCTGTGCGTGCTGTCTTCTCCTCCCGTTCCCGCAGTTTAGCCTCATGAGCCGCCTGCTCGGCCGCATCGCGCTCCTTGGCTCGGGCCTCCAGCACCACCTTGGCTTCAGCCAGACGCGCCAGGTGCGCGTGGCGCCGTGCGATCTCGTCGGCGATGCCCAACCCGGTCGGGACGGCACTCTGATCGGCCTGCTCCGCCAAAGCGAACAGTTCCTCGACCTCGGTGCGCAACTGCGCCTCCAGTTCCAGCAAACGCTTGTAGCTCACTGCTTTACTCTTGGAGGCATCGGCATGCACCTTAGTCCCATCCAGGCTGATGGTGCCCAGCTGCAACAGACCCATCACCTGCGCCAGCACCAGGACCTGCACGAACAACTCCTTGAGGTCGGCCAGGAACGCCTTGCGGAAGTGCGCGATGGTGTCGTGGTCGGGATGCAGCCCCCCGGCGATGTAGCGGAAGGGGATCATCTCATAGGTGGCCCGTTCGATCTTGCGCGAGCTGAACACTCCGGTCGCGTAGCCATAGAACACCAGGCCGAGCAGGACTTCCGGGGCGTAGGCCTGCCCCCCACGCGGCCCATAGTGGTCATAGATGCCGCGCAGGTCCAGCTGGCCAATCGCATCGACCACAAACCGCGCAAGATGGTCCGAGGGCAGGCAGTCACCCAGCCGCACCGTCTGCTCCAGGGTCGCCACGTAATCAGCCATGATAAACTGTCTGCTCATACTCCCTCTTGAGTGTGGAGCCGGGCTGTGGAAGAGGCTGCCACCTCATCAGCTGTGCCCAACCGTCTGCGCATCAGCGCTACTGTACCATAGCCAGTCTCCTGACCGTCATCTTTTCTCCGACAAGCTGCTAGTACTACAGTGACACTTATTTTGAGGTGATGGTAGCCTGTCTGTAGGAGCATACGGAGGGCGACCATGGAACCAACGACGACGATCGAGACGCGCGAGGCACGAGCAGAAGTAGCAGGATGGCGCGCAGGACTGGATAGCCTGCATGGGCGGATTGCCCGACGGTTCAAACGGGCCGAGGTGCGCGAACGGGCGCGGCGCTATCTGGCGGCGCTGCTCGAGCGCGTGGACCGCAAGAACGGCTGGCAACTGGCCGAGCAGGGAGGAGAACACGGCCCGCAGGGGGTGCAGCGCCTCTTGAATACCGCGCAGTGGGATGTCGACGCGGTGCGCGACGAATTGCGTGGCTATGTGGTAGAGCACCTTGGTGCAGCGGATGGGGTGCTGGTCATCGATGAGACCGGGTTCCTCAAGAAGGGGACCAAGTCGGTGGGGGTCAAGCGACAGTATAGTGGCACCGCTGGCCGCATTGAGAACTGCCAAATTGGGGTGTTCCTGGCCTACACGAGTGGCTGTGGGCGTGCGTTCCTGGATCGGGAACTCTATCTGCCAGAGGAATGGGCAGCGGATGCAGCACGGCGCGCGGAAGCGGGGGTGCCGGACGCGGTGCGCTTTGCCACCAAAGGGGAACTGGCGCAGACCATGCTGACGCGGGCCTTTGCCGCCGGGGTACCGGCAGCGTGGGTGACTGGTGACGAAGTCTACGGCAATGCGGGACACTTGCGCGCCTGGCTGGAGAAGCAGCAGCGTGCGTATGTGTTGGCTGTCTCGTGCGATCATGCGGTCTGGGCGGATGGCCGACAGCAGCGCGCGGATGCCGCCTTCGCCCGGGTGCCGGCCGCGCGGTGGCAGCGGCTTTCCGCCGGGGAGGGCAGCCAGGGTCCCCGGCTCTATGACTGGGCCTGGCTGCTGCTCGCGACCGACCCCCGGACGGGCCACACGCAGTGGGCGGTCGCACGCCGCAGCCTGAGCGACCCGACCGAGGTGGCGTACTATCGGGCCTATGGTCCGCAGGAAGCCGCGCTGGCGGATCTGACGCGGGTGGCCGGAGCACGCTGGGCGGTGGAAGAAGGGTTCGAGCGGGCCAAGGACCTGGTGGGCATGGACCAGTATGAGGTACGCCGGTGGCACCCCTGGTATCGGCACATCACCCTGGCCCTGTTGGCCCATGCCTATCTGGAAGTGACCAGAGCCACCGCCGTGTCGGATCCCGACGGCGGAAAAAAGGGGGCCTTGCTCCAGTAGGGATGCTGATCCCGCTGACGACGCCAGAGGTACGCCGACTGTTGTTGGCGCTGGCCGAGCCGGATGAGCGGTTCCGCTTCCGGCTGGACTGGTCGCACTGGCGGCGGCGGCATCAAGCGACGGCCAAGCAGTGGCACATCGCGCGGCGCGCCCGATGTCCGGTGGTTTTGCCCGTGCGACAGCCTGCGGCGCTCCCGGAGCAGCCACGCCCCAGCCCGGAGTTGACCGAGGCGCAGTGGCATCGCGTCCAGCCGCTCCTGCCGCCGCCGCGCACCGGGAGGGGACGGCGGCCACACGATCATCGGATCATGGTGGCGGCGATGCTCTGGGTGGAGCGGACGGGCTGCTCCTGGCGGACGTTACCGCAGCGCTTTGGACACTGGACCGCCGTGTACAGCCGCTATCAGCAGTGGCGGAAGGAGGGGCGCTGGGCCCGTCTACTCGACGCACTCGACCAGCCAGAGCCCCTGCAAGTCTGCGCCTAAGTGTCACTGTAGTATTAGCTAGAGGGAAGCGCGAGAACAAAGTACCATAGAACGAGTACAGGCGCGGCGTGCGAGGAGAGACAGGCTTATGATCAGCGACAACAGTGTCACTGGCTTTGTGGCGCTGACCCAGGGTGTACCGTCCTCGGTGGGGTCGCGCGGGGCAGCGTG
>JBBRLT010000130.1:0-4265 GCA_038231235.1 Terriglobales bacterium | reverse complement strand
CGGCACATCTGCTCTCGACTGAGCATCGTCAGTCGGGCATTCTGGTGATAGTCCATCTGGTCTCCTGAGTCGCTTTGCTTCGCAAACTCAGCTTCACAGTTCTCGATCAGATGGACAACCTATTGAAACCTCGCACCTAGATACGCATCCATGTTGCTTCGAACCATGTGCTTCGAACCATGAACCGGGGGAACCAAAGCTATGCGGCACCACTCCATACGCGTGATCCAACTGCTCCGCAACGCGCTGTGTTCGCTGGCGCTGTTCCCGGCAGTCTTCGCCTGCACTGCGTGGCCGGCTGCTGCGACCGGCACAGAGCAGCCCCGCCACCCTGGCTTCGTGCACACGGACGGAACTGCACTGGTAGACGGCCAAGGCCGGCCGCTGATGCTGCGAGGCACCAACCTGGGCAACTGGATGGAGCCGGAGGGCTACATGTTCCTGCTGGAAGACGGGCCATCCTCGCCGCGCGAGATCGAAGAGTACTTTGCGGAGTTGATTGGGCCGCGACAGGCACAGGACTTCTGGCACAAATATCGCGAGGCGTACATCACCAAGGCGGATATCGACCTGCTGGCGGCTAGTGGCATGAACTCGGTACGCGTGCCCATCCACTACAAATTCTTCTCTGCCGGCAATGACGAGGGCTATCGCCTGCTGGATCGCGTGGTCGAGTGGGCGAAGCAGGATGGCATGTATGTGGTGATCGATATGCACCAGGCGCCGGGCGGCCAAACGGGTACGAACATCGATGACAGCGACGGCTATCCCTGGCTCTACGACACGCCGGCAGACCAGCAGGAGCTGATCGCCATATGGAAGCGGATCGCGACGCACTACCGGGATGAGCCTGCGGTGCTGGGCTACGATCTGCTGAACGAGCCGATCCCGCACTTCCCGCAATTGCAGAAGTACAACAGCGCGCTGGAGCCGTTATACAAGCGCATCTCTGCTGCTATCCGCGAGGTAGACAAGCAGCACGTGCTGATCCTGGGCGGCGCGCGCTGGGATACGAACTTCAGCGTTTTTGGGCCACCCTTCGACCAGAACGCGATGTATGAGTTCCACACCTATTGGGCGCCGCCGGACGCGGCCACCATCGCCAGCTTTACTGGCTTCCGCGACAAGTACCACGTACCGCTATGGCTGGGCGAGTCTGGCGAGAACACCGATGACTGGATTCGCAGCTTCACCACGCTGATGGAGCAGCAGAAGATCGGCTGGTGCTATTGGCCATACAAAAAGATGGAGAAAAGCTCAGCAGTCGTGTCGATTGCGCAGCCGGCCCACTGGGACGAGATTGTGGCCTATGCAAAGCAGCGGCGCGGCACTGGCAACGCAGAGAAGCAACTGGCGGCGCGGCCATCACCCGAGATCGCAGCCGCCGCATTGAAGGAGCTGCTCGAGAACGTGCGGCTGGAGCACTGCCGCGTAAATCGCGGATACATCGAAGCACTGGGGCTGAAGGTTCCGCAGACACGCCAGCCCTGAGCGGGTTGCGATTTGCAACCTTGAGCGGGGTTTACTTATAAATCAGTTTCACATCGGTCCTGGTCATGGGACACGTCACCGGGATAGATGCCTTTTCAAGCGGGGGGGCCACCAGCAACACATGCGGATTGTTGGCAAAGCCGAAGCCTTCCTTCGGTATCTGTAGGAGGTTTCGGTCCAGCTTCTTGTTCTCATTCTCGTCGTGCAGCACGACGATGCCGTAGCGACCGGGCGGCAGATGATCGAATATGGCCGTCGCCTCCTGCCCGTGGATGGGGAAGGAGGCGTGTCGAAAAGCGCGGTCGACATCCTCGGGCCAACCAGCGCTCGAGGTGAAGAGCTCCGCCCCCAACATGCCCTTGGCACCGCGAAAGCCGGTGACATGAATGGAGAGCGAGCAGGCGCCGGAAGCCGCCTTCGCGATTGCAGCGGCATCATTGCTGCCGCAAGCGGGCGCCGTTGCGACCAGCAGGCAGCAACAGGCAGCTGCGGCGCTGCGCGGGGCCATGAGCATGGGATGTCTTCTCGAGATGTCTTCTCCTAGGGGACAGAACTGGCCGACACTGGTTGGACGCGCTTTGCAGCGCGAATGTTACTTCCAAAGTTGAAGGCTGGACCTACGGACCAGCGCACATTCCAGGTGCCGTCCCGCAGCAGATCGTTGAACAGATGGTAGTAGGTCAGGTCTGACTGCAGGCGTAGTGCCAGGTGCTTGCTCACATTGACGTCGTAGCCGCCGCCGAATCCGTAGAAGCCGGTCCAGTCGGTCTTATACCCGGCGGGGGCCAGTTGCCGGGCAATGCTGGCGTTGATGGGATCGCGGGGATGTGGGGTGGCCGTCTCGCGCACGGCTCCGAAGGATGGACGGATGAAGAGCGGTACACGAGCGAAACGCCGGTAGGTGAACTGTGGGCCAAACGCAAAGGTCTGCGTCTTCGAATCGATGGGCACCTGCACCTGGAATGTGGGCGGAATGACACCTGCCTCGATCAGCGGCAGCAGTTGCGCTGCGAGCTGCTGCTGCAATGCAGTCGGCAGAAAACGGGGGAACAAGGTGTCATGTCCGGTGGTGATGGTGTAGTCGAAGCCGATGGATTCCCAGGTCTTGAACCGCCGGCCGACCTGGAAGTTGTAGCCGCGATTGACCAGGTTCAAATGCGGCGTGTCGAGCACGTTAAAGCCATTAAAGATGTCATAACGGCTGACGTAGTCCTGGGCGGCGGCTCGATGCATGGCCGACATTAGAAGCATACAAAGACAGCAGGCAGCGCGAAGCACGGGGGAGAGAGGTAGATTGCGCAACATATCGCAGTAGAGTCTCCAGATAATTTTGTCGGGCTACAGCGGCGCCCATCACAAGCGCACCGGCGAGGAACCCTGAAAGCAGCCGCAGACTAATCACTGCACAGGACGCTTGGCAATCGAATTCTTACTGACCGGTCAGATACCTATAAGTCAGGCCAAGACTGTCGCGAGGAAGGTGGCGACCCGGTCGAGAACTGCATCCGGTCTTTCCCGATGCGGCGTGTGGCCCGTGTCCGGCATCAGGACCCATTCCATCTGCGGAGCCAGCGGCCGCAGCACCCTGGCCTGCAGTGGCGTGCCGTACTCGTCACGCTCGCCCTGGATCATCAGCACTGGACAGGCCACCGGTGGCAGATGCTCTTCCAGCGGAGTGAGGAATAGTCCATCCGATTCGCGGATACTGAGCCACGCAGCGAAAACTGCGTCCGGATCGCGATGATGCCTGGCCAGCCGTTCGCGAAAGTCGGTATCGCGCCATGCGGCCTCGGCCATCGCCATGCCCTGCGCAGCCACCGGTTCGAGCTCAAGGATGGGCGACTCCAGCACCAGCACGCGCACGCTCTGCGGATGCATCACGGCGTAGAGCAGCGCCATGGCCGCGCCTTCACTGTGCCCCAGCAGCACTGGCCGCTCGATCGCGAAATGCGCCAGCAATGCAGGCAACACGACCAGCGCCTGCCTTTCGAAGTAGGGGCGGGTGCGCGGCTCGGGCGGTCCATCGGAGTTGCCATGACCCAGCCGCGAGTAGACCAGCACGTTCGAACGGCAGCGCTCTGCTAGCCGTTGCGGGAAGTCGCGCCAGTGCGAAACAGAACCGAGCGCCTCATGCAGCAGGACGATGGTGCCCAGCGAGCTTTCCACTGTGCTGTGCTGCACTTCGGGCATGTGGCCGGCAATCGAGATGAGCGCTGGTTCCTGCGTCACAGGCCGCGGGCCCACACGACTGGCTTGCCTGCGGCAGCCCACTCCTCGACACGCCTGGCATAACGGCCTTCTAGCTCGTGCCGCTTCAGCTTGAGCGTCGGCGTCACCAGGCCGCTCTCGATATCCCACGGCCCATCCACCAGCACCAGGAACTCCAGACGCTCATGCGGGTCGAGCTCCGCGTTGACTCCGGTCATGAGGGACTGCAGCGCGCGGCCCAGCTCGGCGTCGAGCGCGCCTTGTTCGCATTGCTTGCGCGCCTCCGCGGATAGCACCGCCATGGCAAAGGGATGGGCGCGGCCGTCACCCATCACGCAAGTGGCCTCGAGCGCGGGATGAATGCTGAAGCGTTTCTCGATCGGAACCGGCGAGACGTATTTGCCCTTGCTGGTCTTGAACTGCTCCTTAAGCCGGCCCACGATGCGCAGCTGGCCATCGGATGCCAGCTCGCCAATGTCGCCAGTGCGAAAGAAGCCATCCTCGGTGAAGCAGGCGCGCGTGCCTTCTTCGTCCTTGTAGTAGCCGATCATGTTCATGGGGCTGCG
>JBBRLT010000129.1:0-4316 GCA_038231235.1 Terriglobales bacterium | reverse complement strand
CAGGCCGAACCCGAACCAGTTGTCTGAGTTCTGATAGTCCGAAGCCACTTGGGAGTAGCGGATGTACAGCGCCAGGTAGCGGTCCTGCCCGGCTTGATCGAACAGCTTCTGGTCGGTCAGCACGCCGGCCTGGTCGCGCACGAACCAGCCCTTGGAGCAGTCGTTGATCTGGGCGATCAGCTCGTAGCCGATGCGCGATTTGCCTCGGCCCCACTCGCCTTCCAGTGCGAACACATGCGCAAAGCTGTCGGCGGCCGTGTCCACTGTATGGATAAAGGTGCGGTAGCGCTTGAAGAAGCGGCTCTGCCCCACCAGTGGGTCGCGCGGCGGGTAGTCCGACACGCCCGTGGCGGCCCACTCGTGGCGCGTGGCCATGGCAGCCACGGCTGCCGGGGTCAGTGCGTTGGGGTTTGTCGCCATCAATTCGCTCCCTGGGTGACTCGGGCAGCGCGACGCTCCCCGGCCAGTTGTTCTGCTTGCATTCTCACGGACTGCCAGACGTGGCGGCCCGTTCGGTTGAAGACTTTGCTGCCCGCGATCTTGTAGGTCTCGTCCGCGAAGGCAGGATGGATGCGGTACTGGCCCCGGCTGCCGCTGGCTGCCTCAACGAAGCGCCAAACTTGGCGTTGAAGCAGCAGACCCACTAGTGGCGTGAGCCGCGCGTCCAGCACCGCGGCGGTCGGCTCCGCCGGGAAACAGTGAACGCCCAGCTGGGCCAGGCTGCGCAGAACCAGGCCGCCAAGGGTGCCGCACGGCACCTCGGCACCGTCGCTGCTTTGGACCAAGACGGCGATCTCGGCAGGCGCGAAGGCATCCTGTCCAGCCGGCAGTTCCAACAGCAAGCCGCCACGGTTCTCGGCTGCCCAGGCATCTTGTGCGTAGGCAACGGCGGCGAGGAGGAACGCCCAAGGGTTCGCCAGGGTCCAGGCCAGCGGCGATGCATCGCTCAGGACCTCACCCGCACCCTGCAGGACGAACTGCGCCGTCCCGCCGGTGCCTGGCAACGCGAGCAGCCGGCCAGGAAGCCAGTTCTGCTGCGCCTGAGCCCCCGTTTGGTCTACCTCGTCCAACCTGGGCAATTCAGCGCCCTGCGCGGCCTGCAGACGACGGCTTGAACCCAGCACGCGCATCAGCAGGGGAATGGCGGCCGCCTGTTCGGCGCTGACCCCCAGCAGCTCGCGCTCCACAGCTGCAGTCTCGGTCGGCGCCAAGGATGCGTTTGGCAGCTCTGCATCCACCCAGGCCGCAGCCGCGCCCAACTGGGAGACCATGTCCATCAGAGGAGCCTCATCGGTCAATTGCGCAGCTTCACGACAGCGAGCGGCTGCGATGCGCAACCAGCCCATACGCAAGCCTGGCTCCAGTGCCAGCAGCGCCATCACCAGCTCGTTGTCACTGCCCAGCATCTGGCGTTCAGCCAGCACGCGCCGGCTGGCGACCCAGCCTCCGACCGCAGGGTGGGCGATGCCCTTGAGCAACGGGCTGAGGCTCTGCGACGGATCGGCAGCGTAGCCACGATGCAGGAGCGCCTGGACAGAACGAATGGCAGCCAGATCGATCAACGGGCTGCTCCTTGGGCGCGACGGGTGGCCAGCAGCGCGGCCTTCTTTGCCTTCTCTTCCGCCTGCTTCTGTTCGATGAACTGATCAAACCGGTCGGTGTTGTAGGGCCAGAAGAGCTGCGTGTAGGCCTCGTTGGGCGCTGGCACCAATGCGTTGAACAGAGCCAGCTCAGGCGGTGAACCCACCAGCCAGGTGGGAACATCGGGTTTGGCCAACAGCGAAGAAAAGCCGCTGGGCATCACATGCTTGGCCACCACCGCCAACGGCACATCATTCATCACGCCAGGCTTTTGCAGCAGCTCGCCCAACAGCACCGCGCCGCCGTCCACGTAGCCGGTCCCGGCGTAGTAGTGCGCATCGCGATAGCCCGGCGGCTCCTTGCCCCAGTGCTTGGCCACGGCCTTCTGGTAGGCCTTGACGCTGGCAGTCTTGAACCCCGCCTTCACCCGGCTGATGAAGCCCAGCGCGTTGTAGGCGTAGGCGTTGGCCAGCGCCTCTTCAAGCGGCGCATGCGGATGGCCAAAGCTGTTGCGCATCTGTGCGGCCCGGTGCTGCAGGTACAGCGGCTGCGGCTTCCCTTGAGTGGCCAGCAGAATCTCCAAAGTGGTGGCGGTCGACTCCACCAGATGGTGGAAGAACTCGTGGTTGAACACCTCGAACAGCACCAGGTGCATCAAGGTCTCGGGCGAGAAGAGCCTCAGCCCGACGCTCTGCTGCATCAGCCCGCGGTGGTAGCTCAACAAAGGGCCGACCAGCAGGTAGATGCCCCACTGATCAAAGGGCGGAAAGTGAAACGGCCGGTAGAACGCCATGGCATCGGCAGGCAGCCTCTCCCAAGCCAGGGTGCGCACGCTCGCCTCAGCGTTGCCCATTGCGGCCCACATCGCTTCAGGGCTGATGCCCTCAAGACTCGAACCCTTGAATCGCTCCTTCAGCGCCTTCAGCTCTTCCTGCTTCAGCGGCCGGACTGAGTGGCGGCTCGTGGCTTGGGCCAGGGCCACACCCTCAACCATGACCGCAGCACCAGGTAGGGCTTGGTCTAGTGGCTGATCGAAAACTACGGAAGCGTCGGTCAGTCCTTGCAATGTCAACCAATGCAGCAGGCTGCCCATGTCTTCGCCGACCGTCGGCCGTAAGCCGAGCTGAGCCAGCGTGGGGATCTGCATTCTTGACACTGGGACTACTCTCACTGAACAGCCTGTGCCGCTTGATCGATCATGGCGTAGAGGTCGTCTAGGTCGGCGAACAGCGGCGGCCCCGCGCCATCCAGTGCATCGGCCCTCAGGCGGGCGAGAACCTCACGGTCCGATTGATCGTCCCCTGCCTCCAGTCGCTGCTGAGCCAGGGACAAATGCTCCTCAGTGATCGCCCCTTCGATCAATGCCTCTACAAGCAATACTGCACCAACGGTGAGTCGATGCGACAGTTTCAACGCACCTACAAAGTCGCGTGCACTTTCATCGATTGCACGCTCTTTGGCGACATCAAAGCGCGGAATCATTAGGCTGCAAACCGACGGATAGTCGAGTGCGTCACGAGTGCCCCCAATAGCCAGCCGGTCCACCTGGTACTTGACGAATCGTGAATTCAAAGCGGCGCACACGTAAGCAGCGCTCACCCCAGGCCTGACACCAAATCGTACAGAGTGCTGGTTGATGTTGACCGGTAGGTCCTCTGCGGCCACTAGCGAAGCGGTGCCTGGATAGCCTGTAATCGAGAGGATGATGTCATCTGAGATGCAGCGACTTCGAGCAAGTTCATCGTCTGCGTCGCTATCGATGTACACGGCATCGGACAGATCCAGTCGCAGTGGCTTGACGTTCTGCACCCGAGCGAACAGAACACCAGTCTCGAAGTACTGAGCACCTTTTGGAGTAGCGCCGCCTGCAATGTCGCGCTCACTAAATAGACTGCTCAATGGTTGAAGAACAATTCCGGCCTTTCGAGCACGGTCCAGAAGGTCCAAGACCACCGGGTCATACTGCTTCGGGTTTATTCGATGTGGATCAAGAATCGTGGTACTGGTCCTCCAGGAGAGTCTTGCAAGCATCGGATTGACCACCAGGTGTGAAAACTCTCCAAAAATCGCAGCTTCAAGGTCGTATGCCCAGGCGCGAAGGCGCTCTGCCTGACGAATCTTGTCGCCAACAAACTTCTGTGCAGCACCGCTTGGCGAGTACAACTTCAGGCTCTTGATGTGCTCATTGGACAGATTGAGCTGCCCAGTCGATCCAGAAACCCCCGCCTCCAAGAGTCGCTGGCCCCAGTACGTGTTGAGGAAGGCGCAGGTGTAGTACGCATCAACATCGTCCGGCCTGACGATAAAAAGATGGTCGTTCGTATAGACCTCGTGCTGCGAAAGGAAGAGCGAAGCTCGGCCAATCGTGCCTGCGCCCGATCTCGTGATGACTATGTCGCCATGCACTAGACGTTGCCCCGCGACCTCGCCTTTGGACCGAGGATCAATGTTGTCCGTTTCTTCGAACGACACGATCATTTCGTTGGTGTGCTTCGGCTTGATGCATATAAGGCCATGTCCTTCGACATAGGTTGGCGACTTTCCCTGCCGGATTGGTCGCCTGCAAAAGCTTTGAAGTTTGCCCCAGGTCAATGACCCCCCGCGTCACAATGGTTGTCACCTCTATAAATTCAGAAGTAAGGGGGCAGCGAAAAGGGAAGACAGTGGCAAGGTACGGACAATCATTCAAGAGCAAAGCGGTGGCGCGGTTGCTGCCGCCGGAGAGCGCGGCGGTG
>JBBRLT010000128.1:0-4365 GCA_038231235.1 Terriglobales bacterium | reverse complement strand
GAACGCCGCGCGCAGGACCTGTTCAATGTGGTCACCGTCGTCCCGGGCGCCATCGGCGCATGGCGCACGGAGCCGGTGCGCTATGCAGGCGGGTATCCGGTGAATACTGTCGCTGAAGACGCTGACCTGACCATGAACCTGCTGGAGCAGCGCTACAAGGTCATCTATGAAGATCAGGCGCTGGCCTTTACCGAGGCGCCTATCGATGCCCGCGGACTGATGCGGCAGCGCTTCCGCTGGTCCTTCGGCACACTGCAGGCAGTCTTCAAGCACAAGCAGGCCTTCACGCGAAACCGCGCCATGGGTTTGTTCGCGCTGCCCAACATTCTTATCTTCCAGATACTGCTGCCGCTGGTCTCGCCTTTCATTGATCTGATGTTCATCGCGGGCACCGCGCACTATGCGCTGGACCGCTACTTCCATCCAGAGACGGCAAACTTTGCCAGCTTTCAGAAGCTTCTGGTTTACTTCCTCACCTTCCTCATCATCGACTTCGTCACTTCGGCGCTGGCCTTCTCGCTCGAACGTCGCCACCCCGCCAAGCGCGGCGATGGCTGGCTGCTCTTCCATATCTGGCTGCAGCGGTTTGCCTACCGTCAGGTATTTTCCATCGTGCTGTTCAAGACCATCAAGCGCGCCATCGACGGTCGACCCTTCAACTGGGACAAGCTGGAGCGCACCGCCCAGATGTCGAAAGAAACAGACCGCATCACCGCTGGCGCCTAGAGATCGCGCTGGTTCTACAGACTCCATCGCAAAGGGAGAACCGATATGACGTTCGCCGACTCTGTCCTGCCTGATGAAAGAAACACACCCCCCGCCGAGCGTCCCACCAAAGCGTCCCTATGGACGGGATGGGTGCTGTCCACACTGGCCGCCCTTTTTCTGCTGAGCGGTGGCGTCAACGCATGGTTCGCGTCTCCGCAGGTGATCGCTGGCACCGCCAAGCTCGGGTACACTCCTGCATTTCTGCCAGTACTCGGAACGATTGAGATCCTTTGCGTTGTCCTCTACCTCATCCCGCGTACTGCAGTGCTGGGCGCCATCCTGCTCACCGCCTACTTTGGGGGAGCGGTCGCTAGCCACGCCCGCATCGGCGATCCTCTCTGGGTTGTCCCTGTGCTCTTCGGCGTCGTCGTATGGATTGGTTTAGCGTTTCGTCGACCGGACCTGCGAAAGCATCTCTTTTCGCGCTAGTTTTCTGCTATCCGGTCCCGCATGCGCTGCACTCAATCTCACGAAATATCTGTGCGCTAAGCGATTCTCCTGATGCTGTGAACCATGATTGGTATCTCGACGTGGCCTTTCCTCGAAGAAAGGCCACAAGAGCAGCCGCTTGACGGGCTCCACCTGCAGGAGAAGCGCTCTAGCCGATGACGAAGATACATAACTCATTGACGACAAAGGTCTGGCGCAAACCGCAGCCCGTAAATCGGGTAGCAGTGAGCAAAATTGACCACCCTCTTGCAATGAATCGTGGCATTCTGATGAAGTAGGTAGGAGTCTGCCCCCTACCAGACACATGCCTGCTTGTAGGTATCCCCCTCTTGTTCAACGGTCCGGTTCGGAATCGTGTCTCCGGGCAAATTACAGCTCCTGATGGGTTGATTATGGCGAAGTTGATGACGATGAGGGCTCTGAAGGATCTTCAGTTTGATCCGGCGGCCTTTCTCGCTGATACGGGCCTGGGACGCACCATCGTCGAGATCAAGGCCAACCGGCCCTTGTTTTCCCAGGGCTCGCAGGCCGATGCCGTCTTCTATCTGCAAAAGGGCCGCGCCAAGCTGACCGTTGTCTCGAAGAACGGCAAGGAGGCGACCATCACTCTGCTGGCCGCCGGCGACTTTGTCGGCGAGGAATCGATCGCCGGCGTTGTGGGCCGGCACATGGCTACCGCGACCGCGATCACGGCATGCACCGCGCTCAAGATTGAACGAGAAGAGATGCTGCGGGTGATGCACGCAGAGAATTCCTTCTCCGATATGTTTCTTTCGTTCCTGCTGGCTCGCAGCATGCGCATCCAGGCCGACCTGGTCGATCAGCTCTTCAACTCCAGCGAGAAGCGGCTGGCGCGCATCCTGCTGTTGATGGCAGAGTTCGGCAAGCCAGGCGAACCGGAGACACTGATCCCGCCCATCACCCAGGAGGTGCTGGCCGAGATGATCGGCACCACGCGCTCCCGTGTCAGCTTCTTCATGAACCGCTTTCGCAAGCTGGGTTTCATTGAATACAACGGCCGCATCCGCGTGCACAAGTCGCTGCTGAACATCATCCTGCACGACTAAAGCAATTCTCCTGATGCTGTGAGCCAGGAAGCGTATCTCGCCACAGGAGCAGCCGCTGGATGGACTACCCCTACAGGAAAATTGCTTTAAGACTCACCAGCTACTTAGTACGTCACTGTGATGGTTTTAATATGGGCCTGCGAGTGTAAATTTGTTCCCGCAATGTGCAATATTGACCATCCGAGCGCGGCCTGCCCGTGGGATGCTCTCAATTACCACCAGACCTGAGAGAGAAATCCGGAATAGGAAAGGTGCGGTATGTCTTCTGCCAAGCCGAAGCTGCTGATTGTCGACGATGAGAACTCGCTGCGCATGTCTCTCTCCGCAATCCTCTCCCGCGCCGGGTACGACGTCCGTTCTGCAGAGGATGGGTTCGCTGCCCTGGAGGAAGTACGCAGGGAGTGTCCCGACCTGATTCTTTCGGACCTCAACATGCCGCGCATGTCTGGCTTTGAGTTCCTCTCCGTAGTTCGCCGCAGGTGTCCCGCCGTACGAGTCGTCGCCATGAGCGGCGCGTTCAGTGGCGACCAAGTTCCACCCGGCGTCGCTGCCGATGCATACTACGCCAAGGGTACGAATCTGACCGTGTTGCTGGAAACGCTGAGAGATCTGGCCACGACGCGCCCCAGGGAGGCAGGCTATCCCGTGGATACATCGACCCCGCTGTGGATCTCGTTAAACGGCGAAAGCATTGACGAAGCATCGTTGATAACACTGTCCTGTCCGGACTGCATGCGCGCCTTTCCGCTGATGCTGGAAGTCTCAGCCGAACTCATCAGATTGACGAACTGCGCGCATTGCCTGGTGCCAGTGCAATTCGCCATTGTCGAGTCACTACTGGCGCCTCCGCCCCTGGTGATGCGGCAGCCCTCCGGCGCAGCCAGCATGTAGAGATCGACACGCCTCAGAGCAATACCGCCGCACTGGTCAGTCCGGCGAACGCTGTTAATCGTGAGCCACCTGACCCCCGGCCTCTAGACCCACTCGCCCTGACACATCACCGGGTCGGCCTTGCCATCGGCCTTGCCATCGGCCGTGATGCCGTCCACATCCATCTGTCCTGAGCCGATCATCCAGTCGACGTGGATCAGGCTATCGTTCGCGCCCCTGGTGGCCAGTGTCGCCGCGTCCATGGTGTCACCGCCACGGATACAAGTACTGTAGGCCTGCCCCAGCGCGATGTGGCTGGCCGCGTTTTCGTCGAACAGCGTGTTTGAGAACAGGAGCCCGCTCTTCGCAATCGGCGACGAGTGCGGCACCAGCGCCACCTCGCCCAGCCGGGCCGCGCCCTCATCGGTCTCCAGCATCTTCCTAAGGACTTGCTCGCCCTCGGTAGCGTGCGACTCCACCACCCGGCCGCCAGCGAAGCGGACGCGAATGCCTGCGATCAGCGTGCCCTGGTAGGACAGCGGCTTGGTGCTGGTCACCGTCCCTTCCACCCGCTGACAGTGTGGCGTGGTAAAGACCTCTTCGGTCGGAATGTTGGGGATGCATGCCAGGCCATTGCCAGCCGTGGTGCCGCCGCCCATCCATACATGGTCGTCTGCCAGGCCGACGCGCAGGTCGGTTCCCGGCCCACGAAAATGCAGAGCGCTGTAGCGGCGCTCATTCAGGAATGCGGCGCGCCGCCGCAGCCCCGCATCATGCTGCTTCCAGGCCTCGACCGGGTCTGGCTCATCGACCCGGGAGGCAGCAAAGATTGCGTCCCACAACTTCGCCATCGCGACCTCTTCCGGATCGCCAGGAAACACCGCAGCCGCCCACGCCGGGGTGGCTGCCGCCACAATGGTCCAGTTGATGGCGTGGCGGGTGATCAGCTCCATGGCGGGACGGCTGGCTTTCGAGGCAGCCCGATTGGCGCGCCCCACCTTCTCTGGATCTTCCTGGGCCAGCAGCGAAGGGTTGGCGCCGGCAATCGCCAACCGCGCGGCACCGCGGCGAAAAGCCTCCGCAATCCCGTCCTGTAGCCAGGTTGCGGCAGTATCGAAGCTGGCATCCGGCGCGTAGCGATAGCGCGCCAGCGTGGCCTCATCGTCGCTCAGAAATGTGGTCACCAGCGCGGCACCGGCGCGGTAAGCAT
>JBBRLT010000127.1:0-4551 GCA_038231235.1 Terriglobales bacterium | reverse complement strand
GTCGAGATCGTGAGTGCAGATGATGCCGAGCGAACCTTCGACCAGCTGGCGATAGCGAGCCTCGCTGGTGCGCAGGCGGGCCAGCTCCTGCCGCTGTTCCGTGATGTCGATGCCGGTGGTGATGATGAAGTTGACGTCGCCCTGCGGATCGCTCAGTGAGCTGGCAGTCCAGGCGATGCGGCGTGTGCCGCCATCGCGGGTGCGCCAGTGCATCTCGTAGCTGCCGTCCAGCTTGCCGGCGCGCGCCTGTTCAAACATGCGCACGGCGTGGTCGCGTTCTTCAGGCGGGAAGAGCTCTTCCGGAAAGGAGCGGCCGACCAGCTCTGCAAAGCTGAAGCCGCTGACTGTCTCGCAGGCGCGGTTGAAGCGGACAATGCGCCCGGAGGTATCCAGCACCAGCACCAGCGCGTGGATGGAGTCGAGCACCGAGGTGACGAAGTTGCGCTCGACGGTAAGTGCGCGCTCGATACGCTGGCGGGAGCGAACCACGCGCTCCTGCTGGCTGGTCTTGCTGTAGAGCTCCAGGCGTGTCACGATCTGACGCGCCAGCACCTCCAGCGTGCGGCCATGCTCGCGGGTAAACATGTTCGGTTCTGGCGAGCACACGGCAATGGTGCCCAGCACTGCGCCATTGGGCGCAAACAGCGGAGCGGCGGCATAGGAGCGGCAATAGGTGGTCGCAGCCAGCGAGACGCCATTGGGCGCGAAGCGGTAATCGCGCGCCGCGTCGTCGATCACCATGGCATTCGGTTCCAGGATGGTGTACTGACAGGCAGAGGTAGCACGCGGCTGCTGGCGGCTAAGAAAGCCGATGCGTGACTTGAACCAGACACGGCTCGCGTCAATGAATGAGATGAAGGCGTAGGGCGCACGACAGAAGCTCGCAGCCAGACGTGTGATCTCATCCAGTGCCGGGTCAGGCAACGTGTCGAGGATTTCGTATTGTGCGAGAGATTTGAGCCTCTCGGCTTCATCTCTTGGCATCATGGTCGGTGTGACAATCTGCATGGATGGGGAGGAAGAATCGCCTGCAAGCATTGTTGCAAAGGGTAGGCTGTGCGCCACTGCCCCGATTGGGTCAGACCGGCCGCAAAGTAGTCAATTTCCGTTACTTGCGTGATTCTCCTTCGGTGTAGGGTGCGCTCATCCTAGCCGACAGCGGGTGGTGGATAAGGGGGATTCTCGCGCCCAGGTTGCTAGTTGCGATGCACTGCGAGGCAAGACGGGAAAACTGGTGCCTTCCGTGCACCAATCTCCCGCGATAAGCGGAACGAATGGTGTGTTACCGAGAGATCGTTCGACTCCACTGCCACCGCCCTCGCCTGCAGACTGAGTCTCTCCCCGGAGCTGAGGCGCTCTGTCTTTGACTGCGCTGGTGCCCGGGAGGTTTGGTTCGCCCGCCCTGGTGGCTTGCTATACTCGGGTGGTTGACGGACGCGCCCGGCCCGCCGCCTACGCCGGCTCCCTTTCATTGCTGCTGCGTCGAAAACAACGGTCCCCGCAATGAGCCAACATCTCGACTCCATCCAAACACCCGCCGACATCCGCAAGCTGAGCGTCGCTGAGCTGAACGAGTTGGCCCAGGAGATCCGCGAGCTGCTGATTCGGAGTCTGTCCAAGACCGGCGGCCACCTGGGGCCGAACCTGGGCGTCGTAGAACTGACGCTGGCCATGCATTATGTGTTCGATACGCCAGCCGACAAGTTCTTGTTCGACGTCAGCCATCAGACCTACGTGCACAAGCTGCTGACCGGACGGCGCGACCGGTTTGACACCATTCGGCAGCCGGGCGGGCTGAACGGCTTTATGCTGCGCACCGAGTCCGAACACGATGCCTATGGCGCAGGCCACGCCGGCACCGCCCTTTCGGCAGCACTGGGCATGGCCGTAGCGCGTGACCTTGCGGGCACCAAGGAGCACGTGGTCGCAGTGGCCGGCGACGCTGCCTTCACCAACGGCATCTCGTTTGAGGCTCTGAACAATATTGGCGAGCAGACCAGGCGGCTGATCGTGGTGCTGAATGACAACGAGTGGTCCATCGACCGGAACGTAGGGGCGATCGCCAACTACCTTCATAAGGTAGTGACAAACGAGCACTACAACCATTTACACGATCGAGCCGCGCGCCTGCTGGAGCGCTTTGGCGGCAAGACCGCTACCAAAGTCGTCCGCCGGGCGGAAGAGGCAGCGAAGGGCCTGCTGTGGCCGTCCATGCTGTTCGAGGAGTTTGGGCTGAACTACTACGGGCCGCTGGATGGGCACAACATCGGCCTGCTGATCGAGTCGTTCAAATTTCTGAAGAAGCAGGAGCAGCCCGTTCTGCTGCACCTGCTGACGCAGAAGGGCCGCGGCTTCCAGCCGGCGCTGGAAAAGGTAAAGAAGTTCCACGGCCTGGGACCCTACGATCCGGAGACGGGCGATACCAAGCCAGTGGGTCAGCGCACCTACTCTGAGGTATTTGCTGAAACGCTGGTGACGCTGGCCAATGAGAACGAGAAGGTGGTTGCCATCACGGCGGCCATGCCCAACGGGACGGCGCTCGATCTCTACCGGCCGCACCATCCCAAGCGCTACTTTGACGTCGGCATCGCGGAAGAGCACGCCGTGATCTTCGCCGCCGGTATGGCGACCCAGGGCTATCGGCCGTTCTGCGCCATCTACTCCACCTTCCTGCAGCGCGCCTTCGATCCCATTGTTCACGACGTCTGTCTGCAGAATCTGCCGGTGGTCTTCTGCATGGATCGTGGCGGCCTGTCGGGTGACGACGGCGCCACCCACCATGGCCTGTTTGACATCAGCTACCTGCGCGGCATCCCAAACATCATCCACATGGTGCCGAAAGATGAAGACGAACTGGCGGACATGATGTTGACTGCGCTCGAACACAACGGTCCCAGCGCCGTCCGTTACCCTCGCGGCACTGGTCCAGGTGCGACGGTGAAGGCGCATCCCGTAGCGCTGCCCGTGGGCAAGGCAGAGGTCATACGCGATGGCGATGAGATCGCCATTCTTGGACTGGGCGCGCTGCTGCCCATGGCGAGCGAACTGGCAACGACGCTGGAGGCCGAGGGGCACTCGGTCGCCGTGATCAATCCCCGCTTCGTCAAGCCGTTGGACCGCGGGATGCTGGAGCAGTACGCGCGCAAGGTACAGATCTTCGTCACCTTTGAGGATCATGTGCTGATGGGCGGCTTCGGCTCGGCGGTGCTGGAGGCCCTGAACGAGATGGGCTTCACGCAGCCCATCGTCCGTATCGGCTGGCCGGACCGCTTCATCGAACACGGCAAGGTGGAAGCGCTGCGCGCCAAACATGGCATCAGCGTGGAGGCGGCGCTGGAGAAGCTGCAGCCGCTGCTGCGCCCGCGCCGCCCCAAGCGGCAACTGGTCGCAGGCTAGCATGCGGCCTACGTCGCGTTATCTCGAAGCCACGCTCGACGTACGATGACCTTCTATGCCAGACCGGTTCTTCCCCGCGCCTGAAGCATTGCACCAAGCGCCCGCGGAAGGGGCGCTGCCCGCTCCTTTTGTTTCCCCGGCCGCCACGCTCACTGGCGCCATCTTCGTGCTGATCCAATTCGATGTGTGTGAAGAGATACGGCTGACCCAGCTCATCGAGAGCATTCGTGCGCGCACCGTATCGCAGCCCAGCATGAAGCATCCTGCGCCTGGCTATATCCGCTACCAGCGGCCGCCGGTCGTGGAGCCAATTGAGCCACTGATATTGGACAGTGGCGAGCGACTGCATGGAGAGATCAAGTACTACGACTACGGCGTGCTGAGCGTCGTCTTCCAGTTACCGTTCTCTGGAGAGTGGGAGACGCTGGTGCGGCTGGCCAGCCGCTGGGTGTGGGAGATTGACTTCGCTGCCCATGCTTCGCATATCGTGCGCCAGCGGCTGGAGCGCGCCGCAGCCGCGATGGTGAAGCCCTACGCCGATTGGCTCAGCGAAGATTATCTGGTCTTCCACGTCCGCGAGGTAGCCGGCGTGGGACCGGCAACAGAGCTGCTGGAGCGGCATGGGCCGCTGATCGCGCAGATTGTACGCGGCGAGCGGTCGAGATTGTCGGACAGCGAATCGCACGAGGTGTTGCAATCACGTATTTCGTTTTATCCAAACGATCTGGCAGTGATCGGATGGAATGCTGCATTTCTTTACGATACCGTGCCTGGCGCAGAGACGGCGATTCAACTGCTCGAATATGCCAACTCACAACTGCTCGAGTTTCGCCACTATGACGACCTGCTGACCCGCGAACTGGAGACCGTTTACACATCGCTCGAGAAGGGAACTGGCCTGCTCAGCCGCTGGCGCATGGCGCGCTCCGCGAACAATCTCTATAGCGTGTTGCTGGAAGTGATGGAACTCACCGAGCACGCGGACAACGCCATCAAGTTTCTCAGCGATATGTTCGCGGCGCGCCTTTATCGCCTTGCGGCCGCCAAGATAGGTGTGCCGGACTACAAGGATCTAGTGACTCAGAAGCTCCGCACAGCAGGCGATCTCTATCGCTTCATGGTTGACCAGTTCAATCAGAGCCGTGCATTTTTGCT
>JBBRLT010000126.1:0-4604 GCA_038231235.1 Terriglobales bacterium | reverse complement strand
GGCGGGCGCGCTGATGGCGGAGAATGCGCTGGCTCGCCGCCTGCAGCAGCACGCCGTTCCTGCAGAGCTGCCGGAGCCCGAGCAATGGCGCGATGCCGCTTGAAGCGCCAGGTCGAGAGCAGATCCATCACGGCTTCTGCGTAGGACGCATCCTGACCTCGCTGATGAAGGACTGTTCTGGTTGCGTCACCAGCATGGCCACCACGCCGGCCACGTCTTCGGCCTGCAACATGCGGCTGCGATCCTTGCCGCTGCCACCGAAGCTGGTATTCACCGAGCCGGGGGCGACCACGCAGACGCGGATGTTCTGCGCGCGCAGCTCCTCTGCCGCGGAGTAGCTCAGCCCATTCAGCGCCCACTTCGACGCCGCATAGGCCGCGCCCTGAGGCAGCGGCCCCTGTCCGGCCAGCGAGGAGATGTTCACGATGAAGCCGCCGCCCCGCGCTGTCATGTGGGGAACGACGGCCCGCATCAGCAGGAATGGGGCGCGGAGGTTGGTGGCTATTACCTCTTCGAAGTCCTCCAACGCCATCTGGTGCAGTGGCTGGCCCAGCTTGCCGATGCCAGCAGCATTGACCAGGATGTCGCAGACGGACTCTTCATCGAGCCGTTGGGCGAGATGCGCGATAGCTTCGGTGTCCAGCAGATCGCATGTCAGAGCGTTCGCGCTGCCGCCGCGAAGAGCAATCTCTTGCGCGGTACTCTCGAGCGCCTGAGCATCGCGACCCACCAGAAGCAGGTGCGCGCCCATAGCGGCGAGCTGCAGGGAGACAGCGCGGCCAATGCCGCGGGACGCTCCGGTCACAAGAGCGGTTTTGCCGGCCAATGGCAGATATCCGGAGGGGTCGGGTGAGGCAGTGTTCATGGATACTCCTTCATCGATACTCCGGGTGTGATTCGGTTACGGCAGAGTACGTTGGTGTGACCGGTTCGTAAGGGGCAGGCAAACGCACGGCCACCGCGCGCATCTCTCTCCCTGTTTGCACGTGCCTTCGAAAGCCCGAGCAGTACTTTGCTTGCGCCGTGAGTGGTTGCTTCATATAATCCACCCACATTGCCTCGCATTGTCTTTTCTGGGACAGTTGGATTCGATGCGCCACTCTTCTGTTGGACGAGTTGCCGTGAGGCCTGCAGTTATGCCCGCTGCAGGTACAAGAGTTATGGGAAGATACAAAAATCGCTGCACTTTTCTTAGGAGCATTTGAATGAAGAAGGTCGCCTTAGCTTCTCTGCTGGCCGTTGCAACGAGCACGCTGTGCGCTCCGCAGTTCGCCCTGGCTCAAGCCCAACCCGCTGCTCAAACCGCAGCTCCGGCTGCCGGTGGGGCGCAGCAGATCACGATCAAGGATCCAGCCGAATACAACGAGTATTCGAATGCGATCAGCCAGTCGTCTCCGGCCGCGAAGGCATCCGCGATCGAAGCCTTCCTGACCAAGTATCCGAATTCGGTCGTGAAGTCAGACATGCTGGAACAGCTGATGGCGGCCTACCAGGCCTCCAACCTGCCGGACAAGACGGTCGATGCGGCCAGCCGCCTGCTTGCGGTCGACCCCAGCAATCTGCGGGCGCTCGCCATTACCGTTTACATCAAAAAGGCGCAGGCCGCGCAGAAGAGCACACCCGCGGAGCAGCAGCCGCTGCTGGACGATGCTGCCGCCAGCGCACAAAAGGGGCTGACCGCACCCAAGCCCGCCAATCTTGCGGACGCGGATTACCAGAAGCTGAAGGCTGCGACCACGCCTATCTTCTACAGCGCGATTGCGCTCGACGACCAGGCGAAGAAGGATTTTCCCGGCGCAGTGGAGAACTTCAAGAAGGAGTTGACGGCGACCGATGCAGCGCAGACCCAAACTGGCCCGGCGCTGAACGATACCTACCTGCTGGGACAGGCCTATTCGCAGCAGACGCCGCCGGACCTGAAGAATGCTGTGTGGTTCTTGACCCGGGCTGCTGCCTACGCGCCGCCAGCAGCCAAGGACCAGATCGAAAAGGCTGCTGAGTACTACTACAAGAAGTATCACGGCAGCATGGATGGCTTTGACCAGGTGAAGCAGCAGGTCATGCAATCCGTATTGCCGCCAGACAGCTACAACCCGACCCCCGCGCCGCCACCACCGTCGCCCGCGGATCAGGCAGCGACAGTGGTCTCCACGACTCCCGATCTGAAGACCTTGAACCTGAACGACAAGGAGTTCATCCTCTTCAACGGCAAGCCGGAGGACGCCGACAAGATGTGGGCAGTGATGAAGGCGCAGACCTACGAGATCCCGGGCAAGGTAGTGTCGGCGACAGCGGAAGCAGTGCAGCTTGCCGTGACCGATGACGCCAAGGCCTCCAACACTGCAGACTTCACGCTCAATATGAAGACGCCGCTCGCTACCCCGCCGGCTATCGGAACCATGGTGACTTACATTGGAACCTTCGACGCCTACACGCAGAATCCGAAGATGATCACGCTCATCAACGGGCAGTCTCCGGAGCCGGTGAAGAAGGCGCCAGTCCGCCGCGCTGCGCCGCGCCGGCATCCGAAGTAATCGCAACTGACGCAGGACCAGCAGAGGGGTGGCTTCGGCCACCCCTCTGCTGTTGTGGGCGCGCCAAGGGCGCGCGCCACGCATGGTAGATTGAGCTTGCCATGTCCACTCTCGCACGCGATGGCCGGCTGGTTGCGGCGGCGTTCTCGGCGCTGCTGATGACGAGTCTCGTAGCCGGGGCGGCGGCGCAGGGAAGGGATGGCGGGCGGAGCAAACATCCGCTCTCCCCGCAGGATGCGGAGAAGTACGCCGCGCTGGACGCGCACACGTTTACGCTGCCCGTACGCGAAGCCGCCTCCATGAGCGCGGTGGACCGCGAGCGCTTGCAGCAGCGCGAGGCGGATGTGAGCCGCGCCGCAGCCTTCTACGGCTTCGACATCAGCGACAGCCAGTGGAGCTATCGTCAGATACTGTGCCACGCGTTGCCGGATCACCTGATGTTGAGCTTCGAGAATGACAGCGCAGAGCGTGGCGCGTCGCACTTCGTCGCCGTGGTGCCGCCGGGCGATGGCAAGGTGCAGGTGGTGACTGCGTATGCCCACGGCCTGCTGCCTTTCCACGCTGCGTGGGAGAAGAGCACTGCCTATGCCACCTTCAACCGCATGACAGCGGCAGATCGCGGAGAGCACCAACTGGGTCCGGAGTCGCACTGGCTGACTCTCGGTATGTGCTTCGCGGCGCTCACCGGCCACATCCCGCAGGTGGCGGAGCCGATGAATGATGTAGATGCTTCCGAGGCCCTGGTGAAACGCAGTGGCAGCACGCCGATCATCCTGATCGATCAGCCGGGCAATGCGGAGGTGGACTTCAGCGATGTTGCCGAGGAAGACCGGGTGGGCAACTGGAGGCTGCGCTTCAATGCGCACGGCCAACTGACCAAAGCAGAACTGGATGCGGTGAAACCGATTCGGACACGCATCGCGCCGCTGTCGCCCATCATCCCTCCCATTCGACCGGAGTAAGCCGTCGGCCGTCACCAATTCGCGTACCGCCGAAGAGACAGAAGAGACAGCAGATCCCTCCACTCCGCTGCGGTCGGGATGACAGAGAACGTCGATGGCAAGGGGGAACCTCATGCCGCGCAGAGCGTAGGGCAGCAACGCATCCCCTACTCGCGGACGCTGGCCACGCCGCTATACTGAAGGGTTGTCTTCATCCTGTTATGTCTTTGATCTGGTTGCGAGTTGCGGCGGTGCTTTACGCCCTGGCGGGCGCCACGGCCTTCCCCGCCGTGCTGTACGGTCAGCCGCGCTGGCAGCGCATCTCGCTTCCCTCAGCAATGGCCGGCTTCTTCTTCCATCTGGTGGCTGCTGTCGAGTTGCTGGTAGCCGCGCACCACATCGTGCCCATCGGCTGGCAGGAGGTGCAGACGACGCTTGCCCTGCTGATCGTGCTCGCCTATCTGCTGGTTTACGCAGCGTATCGCGCCGGGGTCTTCGGCATATTCGCGCTGCCGCTGGCGCTGGTGGTGCTGCTGGCGCCAGCATTGGGCGCAGACCGCGGCGCATTCGCCACTCCGGCGCTGCGCTCGGGCTGGCTTGTAGTGCATATCGGTGCGTTGCTGGCGGCCTACACCGCGCTGCTGTTCAGTCTGATTGCGAGCTTCCTTTACCTGGCGCAGGAGCGTCGGCTCAAGAGCAAGGAGGGCGTCGGCTTCCTGGCGTGGCTGCCGCCGCTTGAGACCATGGACCGCATCGCATATCTCAGCCTGCTGCTGGGATTCCCCTGCATGACGCTGGGCCTGCTGGCCGGCTCCCTGATCGCGCATCAGACGGTTGGCGCCGCGTACTTCCTCGATCCCAAGGTGCTGCTCTCCTTCGGCATGTGGGGGCTGTATGTGCTGATGCTGTTTGTGCGCCGCAGCACCGGGCTGCGCGGGCGCCGCGCCATCTATCTCTCCAGCATCGTCTTCCTGGTGGTGCTGAGCGTATGGGCGGCAAACCAGTTCAGCTCGGTGCACAGGTTCTCCATCCAATGACGATTCGTGTGTTGGGCGTGAATCATCGCAGTGCGCCGATCGAGCTGCGGGAGCGGCTCGCCATTGCGCCGGACGCACTGGCCGAGGCCACG
>JBBRLT010000125.1:0-4613 GCA_038231235.1 Terriglobales bacterium | reverse complement strand
TGCGCTCCACCAAGGCGCGCACCCAGGGGGCACTCGATCAAGCTATCTCCGATCTGCTCCCATCCATCACCGCCGAAGACGCTCAGGCTTGGTTCAGGCTTCGACTCGGTACATTACATTAACATTGCTATCGCTTTAATAACAGCGCGGCGAAGAAGTCTTCCAGTTAAGTAAGCGGCTTAGTCGCTGGAGCCGCTACTGCCAGAGCCACTGCCACTCCCCTTCGCAGTGCTGGAGGATGTGCTGCCGCCCGACTTTGAGTCGCCCGAGCTACTGGAACCAGAGTTGGCGGAGGAGCCTTCGCTCTTGCTGGATGCGCTGGCGTTGCTGGAGCCAGTGTCCTTGCCACCGCTGTCCTTGCTACCGCCGTCTTTGCTACCGCCGTCTTTGCTGCCCTCCGATGAGGATCCGCTGCCGGCGGGCGCCTTGTTGCGGCCCGCGTAGTCGTTTACGTACCAGCCGGCGCCCTTGAACTGGATGGCAGGCGCGGAGATGAGCCGCTCCACGGCGCCCCCGCACTTGGGACACTCCTTCTCATCTGGCGCGCTGTAGGTCTGAATCTTCTCAAAACGATGCGCGCACTGCTGGCACTGGTACTCGTAAAGGGGCAAGGTGCAGGACTCCTCTGGGTGGTTCTCCTCTATTGTAGCGACGGCTGCTCCGGCAATTTCGGAAGCTCGATGATTCGCACCCGGGTGACTGCCTCAATGGCTTCCAGCGCTGCAATCACTGCAGGAGTGACTGCGCCGTCCACCTGCACGACGGCGATAGCGGTGGCGGGTGTTCCCTGCTGCGCGCGGCCCAGCGCAAAGTTTGCGATGTTGATGCGATGCTCGCCCAGCACGGTGCCGACGCGGCCGATGACGCCGGGAACATCGAGGTTGCGAATGGCGACCAGCGTGCCGTGCAGCGGCACTTCAATATCGATTCCGTCAGCAGCCAACAGGCGCGGGGAGCGGCCGTGCAGTACGGTCGCAGTGGCGGTGGCATCGCTGCTGCGTGTGTGCAGGGTGAGGCTGAGCCCGGAGGCGGCGCCATCCACAGTTTCAGACTTCGACTCATGCAGGCGGATGCCGCGCTCCTCTGCGACTGCGGCAGCGTTGATGCGGTTCACATTCTCCGAGTGCGCCAGCACGCCTTCGATGGCGGCATTGCGAATGAGGTCCGTCTTGCCCTGGGCCAGCCGCCCGCGATAGTGCAGCGCGATGCTTTCGACATTGCCATCGGAGGTTGCAGCGAGGAAGCAGCCCAGGCGAGAGGCCATGTCGATGTAGGGCGACAGCTCCAGGTACTCCTCGTGCGAGAGCGAGGGCAGGTTGACGGCATTCTGCACCACGCCCAGTTTCAGATACTCGCGTACCTGCGCGGCAATCTGGATGCCGACTGCTTCCTGCGCCTCTGCCGTCGATCCGGCGATGTGCGGGGTGAGCAGCACGTTCTCGCGCCCGAAGTAGGGTGAGTCTTTGAGCGGCTCCTCACGGAAGACGTCGAGCGCTGCTCCGCCGACGTGGCCGGATTCGAGCGCCGCCAGCAGGGCGGCGTCTTCGATGAGCTCGCCGCGTGCGCAGTTCACGATGCGAACGCCCTTCTTCATCGCAGCCAGATTTTTGGCGTTGATGATGTTGGAGGTCTGCGGCGTCAGGCCGACGTGCAGGGTCAGATAGTCCGCGCGTGCAAACAGCGCGTCCATAGCTACCAATTCCACCCCGCGCTCGCGGGCGACTGCGGGCGACACGAAGGGATCGTGTCCGATGATCTGCATGCCAAAGCTCGCGGCGCGCTGCGCAACTTCCAGCCCCACGCGGCCTAGTCCCAGCACAGCGAGCGTCTTGCCGCGCAACTCTGCGCCGGCCAGCGACTTCTTCTCCCACTTACCCTGGTGCAGCAACGCGTTGGCTTTGGTCAGTTGACGCGCCAGGGCCAGCATCAGGCCGAGCGTGAGTTCGGCCACGGCAATCGCATTCGCTCCGGGCGTGTTCATCACCACGATGCCGCGGCGTGTGGCTGCATCGGCGTCGATGTTGTCCACACCCACGCCGGCACGGCCAATCACGCGCAGCCTGGGCGCGTGCTCCAGCAGCGCATCGTCTACCTGCACGGCGGACCGGACCACCAATCCATCGGCATCGGCCAGTTCTGCGGCCAGGCCATTCTTGATCTGGTCATGCGTCACGACATTCCAGCCCGGCTCTGCCTGAAAGACGGCGAGCGTGGCGGGCGAGACCTTTTCAGCGAGAACGATCTTCAAAACAATCTCCTGTCACAGGGTTCGAAATATCAGGCCGACACAGTATCCGCGCACACGTCATAGTGGGTGGCGGTGGGCTCGATGCGAGAGAGCAGCAGCCGCGCCTCCGGCTCAAACTTCGCGGTGGTGTAGCCGGGCCCGGCAAATTGCTCGACCGCTGCGATGGAGTCGAACAGATTGACCACGACGAACTCCACCTCATCGGCAAGGTCACGCCGCAGCAGATAGCCGCCGCGATAGCCAGGGATCGCCTTCATCGCAGGCAGCACGGTATTGCGCAGAAGCTCCGCGTAGGCACCAGCGTTGTGCGGCAGTGTCCAGCCGCGCCAGTGACGTGCAATCACCGTGCGGTTGCCAGCTCAGCAGGCTTCACCGCGGTGCGTTCGGCGAAAGTCTGCTGCGCGGCGACCAGCGCCTGGCCAAAGTGGAAGTCGGGCAGCTTCAGCGACGTTGCGGCCACCTGCTCGATCGCACCGATGAGCGCGATCGTGTCCAGGTAGTCGAAGTAGCCGAGATGCGCGATGCGGAAGAGCTGCCCCTTCATCTCGCCCTGGCCGTTGGTGATGATGGCGCCGAAGCGCGACTTCAGCTCCTTCACCATCACGCCGGAGTCGATGCCCTGCGGCGGCAACACTGCCGTCACCGCTGCAGCGGGGGAGGCGGAGAACAGTTGCAGCCCCAGCGCCTGCATGGCGTCCCGCGTCATTGCCGCGATGGTCTCGGCATTGTCCACCAGCCGGGTGCGGCCAACTGCGAGATCCCCATCGCCCTGCGATGCGATGTAGTCGAGCGCAGCGCCCAGGCCAGCGATCAGCGACGTTGCGGGCGTGTAGGACGACTCACCCTTGGCGGCGTTCTTGCGCTCCTTGCGCAGGTCGAAGTAGTAGCGCGGATTCAGGCTGATGTCCATCAGCTCCCAGGCCTTCTCGCTGACCGAGCAGTAGGCGAGGCCGGGCGGAATCATGACTGCCTTCTGCGAGCCGCCGATCAGGATGTCAATGCCCCAGGCATCGGCGTCAAAGTGCGTCGTGCCCAGGCCGGTGATCGCGTCCACCACCAGCGCGGCGTCGCTTTTGGCATCCTTCAGCAGTTGCGCGACTGCCTGAACATCGTGCCGGGTGCCGGTCGAGGTCTCTGTCCCCTGCATCAGGATGGCGCGGGTCTCGAGCCGCAGTGCTGCCTTCACCGCATCGATCGAGAAGGTCTGCCCGTAGGGGACGCTCACCAGGTCCACATCGCAGCTATAGGCCTTGGCCAGCGCGGTCCAGCGCTCGCCGAACTTGCCGGCAGAGAGCACCATGACACGGTCGCCGGGCGAGGTCAGGTTGGCCACTGCGGCCTCCATGATGCCGGTGCCGGAGCAGGCCATTAGGATGACGTCATTCCTGGTGCCGACGAAGGTGCGGAGCTGTTCCAGCACCCGCTGGTAGAGTGCGCGAAACTCCGGCGTGCGGTGGTGCAGGTCGGCAGCGGCCATGGCGAACTGCGCCGCGGGCAGCAGCGGGGTGGGGCCGGGAGTGAAGAGGCGGGTCTTGCGGATCATGGTAGTCGTGGTTTCCTTGGCTTTAATTCTACGCAAATCGCGGGCCCGGGCCGCCTCTCTATACTGGTAAGTTGCTTCGAATTGCGCCGTGCGGAAGAGGACCGGATGACGCTGGCAGAGCGGATCAATCAGGACACCATCGCAGCCATGAAGCAGCGCGCGGCAGACAAGCTGAGCGTGCTGCGCATGGTGAAGGCCGCGATCAAGAACAAGGAGATCGAGAAGCGCGAGCCGCTGACGGATGCCGAGGTGCTGCAGACACTGACCACGCTGATCAAGCAGCGGCGCGATTCCATTGAGGCGTTCACCAAAGGCAACCGCCCGGAGCTGGCCGAGAAGGAAGCTGCGGAGATTGTGGTGATCGAAGGCTACATGCCGCACCAGGCCAACACGGAACAGCTGCGCTCGCTGGTGGAGGCGACCGTAGAGGAGATGAGCTCCGCCGGCCAGCACCCCACCGCGAAGGACATGGGCTTCGTGATCAAGGACGTGCAGGGGAAGATCGCCGGGCTGGGTCTGCGTGCGGAAGGCCGCACGGTGAGCGAGGCCGTGAAAGCAGAGTTGGCGAAGGGCTAGGCTGCCCGCGCGTCTGCACCTGGACGGAAGGCGCGCGTATCTCGGCAAAGATCGCTCATCGATCGAATGTGACTTCCAGAACGGACTCTGCATTCGTTGAGGCTTGATTAGGGCGTGTTAACACTACGTCCATCTAACTGCGGTAGAGTTGCAGGCAGATGGAGATCACCGAAGAGCAGTACTCGCGGATCAAGGGTAGCTTGCCAGTGCAGCGTGGCAACGTAAGTCTGTCGAACCTGCAGTTGC
>JBBRLT010000124.1:0-4655 GCA_038231235.1 Terriglobales bacterium | reverse complement strand
GCCCAGCAGCACCAGCACCGAAGGCAGCGCGCAGCATAGCAGCGTGCTCAACGACGTGAACAGAGAGAAGTAATTCAGCAGAGCAGCCCGCTGTACCCGGCGCTCTGCGGGTGGAGTTGCGGCCGGCGCGTTCATTGTGCCTCCGCGATGGTCTTGTAGCGAAGCGTGTCCGGCACCTTGCCTTTCGATACCTGAGGCAGCACTCCCGTGACGACCACGGTCTTGCCCACCAGACCTGCAACATCCGTGGCGGAGGCTGCGGGGGTCAGCGCGTACTGGTCGGCGGTTCCTATCACCTCCAGGACCGGCGCGGCAGCGGTGCCGCTCACTTTGCCACGTGCGACGACTTCGGCATCCTTGTGGGTGAAGCCGTTCTTCTCCACTGCCTGATTGAACTGGCGCAGCTCGGCGGTGTTGCCCGGCGCCAGCTTCACGCCGACCAGGCCGGTATTCAGGTCCACGTCGACAGTATTCACCCCCGAAATGCCTTTCATGGAGACGCGGATGGCATGCGCGCACGGCGCGCAGTCCATGCCGAAGACGGTCAGGTTCACCTGCTGGTACTCTGCCCGCCCTGCATGCGTGATGAGCATGGCAGCAAGCGAGATTGATGTGAGAGCAACGGTGTATTTCATACAAGATCCTTTCAGTGCGAGCTGACGTGTGAGGAGTACTTGAGATAGCTGAAGTTGATGGCGAAGCGCACCCGTTCCTGCCCGTAGAGAGCAGTGGAGGCGTCGCGGAAAAGCGGCGCCTGCACGCCGCCGGAGATGGCGACGTCCTTATAAATGGCAAGGATCGACGGGCCCAGCCACAGCGTGGTGGTGCTGCTGCCTGGCAACAGGTGCCCCTGCGCTCGCACATCGCCGGTGTGCTCTCCGGTCAGTTCGGCGAGGCCACGGTAGTCCCACTGATCCGCGCCACGGCGCAATCGAGCGGGTCGATAGCCGTAGACGCCGCTCCAGGAGAGGGTGTCAGGGCGCAGATCGTGTGAGGCCTCTGCGAAGCGTGTGTAGCCTGAGCCAGCCCACAGGTACTGGCTGCGTGAGGCCAGGCCGGTGGCCAGTGTTCCCGCCACACCCGGCGCACGATGCAGATGGGCGAGCACGCCCGAGTCCGCCTGCGGCCCGGGCACGACGGCGGCTAGCGATGCCGTGGACTCCAATCGCTTGCCAACGCTGGTGACGGAGTGCAGGAAGCGCCAGGAGGCGCCGGCTGACCACTCGCCGCTGGGGAAGATGCGAGTCTCCGGCAGTGGGCCACTGCCGAACGTTGCGGGTAGAAAGGCGTTGAGCGTGATGTGCGGCGTCAACCCGTATCCCAGGCCGGAGCCGGTGGAGAGTTGCGTTCCACCGGAGCCGCTGCGTCCAAAGATGCCAGTGTCGAAGCTGAACTCACGCGCGGAGTTGACGGGGGTGGCATAGCTGAAGATGGGGCCATGGTCCGCCGCCCCGGCAATGGCCGGAAGCGTCACGGCGCAAGCCATAACAAGAAAGAAACGCATAGAGGCTCCTACGAGTGAACCGAATGAGGCGCAGGCACACCAGGGGTGCGCAGGTCATCAGGTTTCGTGGAGCTGGATCAAATACGTAGGACGGTGATCGAAGCAGCGTACCAGCCCGGCGGCTGCTGCGAGTCTGCGGCTGCTGCGTGAGCGTTCTCCGCAGCAGACACCACAGCCAGCGGAGCCCACTCCGTGATTGCCCACGCGCTGGGAGCAGCAGCGACCGCGGCTGCGAACTGCGGATGGCGCTCGCCTTGCACTTGCGTCGTGCAGCACCCTTGCCTCTGCATCTGCCCGCACTGTCCGTGCATGGTTTTGCAGCAGGTGCTCTCCGCTTGGTCCATTGCTTGTCCGGTAACGCAGGCCAACGTAGGCGCTGCCGTACCGAGCAGGAGGAGGATGGACAGCAGGCTGGCGATACGGTGCAACATGCCTTCAGGATAGCGCAATTGCGCAGACCGCTGTCAACCGCAGCATGCAAGCGGTCGCTTCCCAAACTGGCAGCAGAACTACTAAGAACGATCGGCCGCGAGCAGACTCGCTGCACATCGTGGCGGCCTTCATTCTGCGTAACAAGGGAAGGGTTGGTTAAAGCAATTTTCCTAGCACTATAGAGTGCTGAGGTTAGCTCGGCACGGCCTTTCCCCAAACAAAGGCCACCATAGCGGGATCCGGTCCTTATACACCTTCAGGAAAATTGCTTTAGTGCGTGGCGGCGCGCCCGCCCTTCACCTTCTTCATCAGGAAGGGCAACGGGATCATGCACAGTGAGGCGACTGCGAAGAATTCAATGATGTCCAGGTAGGAGAGCACTGCTGCCTGCCGCTGCAGCTGCTGGTACAGGCGCAGCATAGTGGCGGCGCCAGCGCCTGCGCTGGGGAAGCCGCCGCCTATCAGCGCATGCTGCAGCTCGCTCGCTGCACGCAGCATGGGGGCCGATCCTGGAACGCCGTGTGCGCCCAGGTAGGTCTGGTGCCGCTGCGACTGGCGGGCCAGCAGCGTGGCCACCAGCGCCGTGCCCACGGAGCCGCCGATATTGCGCGCCAGGTTAGTGAGCCCGGAGACGTCGTTGTTGCGTTCCTTCGGCACGCCCACGTAGGCAAGCGTCTGAATGGGTATAAAGAGAAAGCCCAGACCGCACGCCTGGAAGAAGCGCAATCGCGCGGCATAGGCGAAGCTCATGCCCAGGTTGATGGAGGTCATGTGGAACAACGCGACAGCAGTGATGGTGAACCCGAAAGCCAGCAGGAAGCGTGGATCGATGCGCGTGATCAGGATGCCCACCACCGGCATGCACATCAGCGTCGCCAGGCCACCCAGTGAGAGCGTCTCCCCTGCACTGGTGGCGGTATAACCCATCAGCGTCTGCAGCATCTGGGGAATCAGCACTGTCGTGCCATACAGAGCCACGCCCAGAATGAACATCATCAAAAACGACAGCGCAAAAGTGCGGCCACGGAAGAGCCGCAGGTCGATGATGGGCTTGTGTCCCCGGCGGACCTGCAGCAGCTCCCAGCCAATCAACGCAATCATGCTGACTACGCTGACAGCGATGAAGAAGACGATGAAGGGCGATCCGAACCAGTCGTCCTCCTGCCCCTTGTCCAGCACCACCTCCAGGGCGCCGAAGGCGGCGGCTGTGAGTACAAAGCCCAGGTAGTCGATCGGTATCTCACCCCGCCGGGCGCGCGCTACTTCCTTCTGGAGATGGGGCGGATCTTCGACGACACGGTTGGTCAAAAACAGCGAGACCAGTGCTACTGGAACGTTGATGAAGAAGACCCATCGCCAGGAGTAGTTGTCAGTAATCCATCCGCCGACCAGCGGCCCGATGGCGGGCGCTGTCACCACCGCCAGCCCGTACAGGGCGAAGGCCTGCCCGCGCTTGGCCGGCTCGAAGGTGTCAGCCAGGATGGCCTGCTCAGACGTGGCAAGCCCGCCCCCGCCCAAGCCCTGCAGCACGCGGAAGAACAGCAGCAGCGGCAGCGACGGTGCGAAGCCGCACAGTAGAGAACTGATGCCGAACATGGCCACGCACAGCATGTAGAAGCGCTTGCGCCCGATGAAGGTAGCCAAGTAGCCGCTGATGGGCAGGATGATGGCATTCGACACCAGGTAGCTGCTGATGACCCAGGTCGCCTCACTCTGGCTGGCAGCCAGTGAGCCGGCGATATGCGGCAGCGACACGTTGGCGATGGAGGTGTCCAGCACCTCCATAAAGGTGGCAATGGTGACAGTCAGCGCGATGGCCCAGGGATTGCTCCGTGGCCTCCAGACCTGCTGCGCTCCTGCTTGCTCCATGGGAACAGCTTAGCGCTCCCTGCCGGGCAGCCCGTGCATGCGGCGGAACACTGCTTTCATGAAGCCACAGGACGGCTGCATGCAGATGGCCGCGGCGCTGTCGGCGCTCAGCGACATGCGGGGAACTCCAGCACCCGGATACAATCTTGCTTTGAGCGGCCGGTCGCTCCGCTGTAAGATCGGCGGCCCGCAAAGGAGAGTGAACTTCGATGGCAGTTTCAACGATGGCCAGCACCCCGGCGCTGAAGGTGATCCACCAGCAGTTGAAGACTCGGATGGAGAAGGCGGTGAACGACTTCCGGCAGAACCTGGCCTCCACGCGCACCGGCCGCGCCAACATCCAGATGCTGGACCATGTGCGCGTCGCCTACTACGGTGCGGAGATGCCGTTGAACCAAGTGGCGCAGCTCTCCATCCCCGACGCGCAGACCATCCTGATTCAGCCCTTCGATCCCTCGGCCATTGCGGAGATCGAGAAGGGGATTCGGCTGGCTGATTCCAGCTTCAATCCGCAGAACGATGGCAAGGTCATTCGCCTGAAGGTGCCCGCCATGACCGAGGAGCGGCGCCGCGATGTGGTAAAGCAGCTCAACAAGGTGCTCGAGGAGCACCGCACCGGCATCCGCAACATCCGCCGCGACGGCAACGACGCGATCAAGAAGGCCGCCAAGGACAAACAGATCTCCGAAGACGAAGAGAAGCGCGCCATTGAAGAGGTGCAAAAGCTGACCGACGAAGAGATTCGCCGGATGGAAGAGCTCTCTCGCGGCAAGGAGAAAGAGGTGATGCAGGTATGAACAGCCATGCTACCTGCGCTTTTTGCTGCCGCCTGCTCCGAGGTTCAGAAATC
>JBBRLT010000123.1:0-4846 GCA_038231235.1 Terriglobales bacterium | reverse complement strand
GCTTGCGGTTGAAGTTGGCGATCAGGCCATACTGCTGCGCTCCCAGCTCCACGCGCGCGACGTCCTTGAGCCGCAGTGTGGAGCCATCCGGGTTGGCGCGGATGACGATGCTCTCAAAGTCCTGCGGGGTGACCAGCCGGCCCTGCGAGCGAACCGTGTAGGTGAACTCCTGGCCGCCCGGCACCGGCTCGCCACCAATCTGGCCTGCAGGGTTCACGTTGTTCTGCACCTGCATGGCGTTGATGATCTGAGGAACCGTGACGCCCAGCTTGGCCAGCTGGTCTGGCTTTACCCATACACGCATAGCGTACTGTCCGCCGAAGACCTGGGCCCGGGCGATGCCAGGCACGCGGGTCAGCTCGTCGACCAGGTTGATGTAGGCGTAGTTAGTAAGGAAGGTGTTGTCGTAGCTCTCCTTAGGTGAAGAGAGCGCGACCAGCATGAGTGGCGACTGCAGCGACTTGGTGACTTGCACACCGGAGGTGTTCACCTGCGCCGGCAGCTGCGGTGTGGCCTGGCTGACGCGAAGCTGGGTCAGCACCTGATCGATATCAGGATTCGTTCCGATCTCGAAGTCAACGGTGATCTGGGTCTGCCCGTTGTTCGAATTCGTGGACGTCATGTAGTTCTCGTGGTCTACGCCGCTGACCTGCTGCTCGATCGGCGTGGCTACGGACTGCTCAAGCGTGCGGGCATCGGCACCCGGATAGATAGCCTGGACCAGAACCTCCGGCGGCACAATGTCCGGGAACTGGGCTGTCGGCAGACTCAACATGGCGACCACGCCGACGATCACCATGATGATGGAAATCACCATGGCCACGATGGGCCGGTTGATGAAGAACTTCGACATGAGTTATTTGTCCCCGCTTGCTTGGCCTGCACTGTTGGCTGGGCCGGCGTTGGTCGCCTGCTGACCCGATCCGGCAGGATGCGGGTGAACAGGGATTCCGTCCGCCAGTTTGCCGTTGCCCTCAATCACCACACGGTCGCCAGCGGTGAGGCCACTGGTGATTAGCCAGCTCTGGCCGACCTGGGAGCCCACCTCGACGGTGTGCATGTGGATCTTGTCGCTGCCGTCTACCACTGCCACTTGATAGGTTCCCTGCAGCTCAGTCACGGCACGCTGTGGCACCAGCAGAACACCCTTCTGGATCTCCGTCTGCGCGCGCACCTTTCCGAACTGGCCGGGGCGCAGCAGGTTCTGGGGATTGGGAAAGGCTGCCGCGACGCGGATGGTTCCGGTGGCCGGATTGACCTCGCGATCGACGAAGACGATGCGGCCCTGGCTGGGATAGACGCTGCCGTTCGATAGCGTGAGTTGAATCGGGACGCGGTTGGAGCTATGCAGCAGATCGGCAGCGCCGCCTTCGCGCGCCTTCTTGGTCAGGGCGAGGTATTCCTGCTCGCTGATAGCGAAGTACACCTTGATCGGCTCCACCTGGGAGACAGTGGTGAGCACGGTGTCGGACTTGACCAGGCTGCCCGTCTGCACCGTGGCGATGCCGGCGATGCCGTCCAGCAGCGAGCGCACTTTGGTGAAACCCAGGTTCAGCTCGGCGACGGCAACATTGGCCTCCGCAGCCTTGACCGATGCCTGGTTCGCGGACTTGGATTGCAGATCGTTGTCCAACTGCGAGCGGGCAATGGCGCGCGCCTCGGACAGCGGCGTATCGCGCTTCACGTTGATGTCGGACAGCCCGAGTTGGGCCTGCGACTGTGCCAGTTGCGCCTTGGCCTGATCGAGGGCGGCGACAAATGGCCGCGGGTCAATCTCGTAGAGCACCTGACCCTTGTGGACTTGCGAGCCCTCCTTGTAATTCTGGCGGATAACGTATCCGGCCACCTGGGGCTCAATCTGCGCGTTGGTATAGCCGTCGAGGTTCGCGACCCACTCACCGTAGAGCGGCATGTCCTTCTGCTCGACCACTGCCGTGGTCACGTCTGGCGGGGGATACTGAGGCGGACCGCCCTTGGCGACCTTGCTGCAACCGGCCACCAATGCGAGGCCAGCCAGTAGAAGCAGCAAAGTTCCTGTAGCGCGGGTCGCGCAGTGGTCTACCCCGGGCTGCGTGCCGGTCTCGAGCCTGCCTTGAAATGAGCAAAAAGATGCTGTTGGAGGAGCCATGGAGCCTTCCCGAAAGCGCGTCCCGTAGGACGCAGAAAACGCTGCGTTGGGCTGCGGAGGCGCAACCGTAGGGCATATCAGTTCTTGCCAGTAGATGAGCCACCTGGGGCAGTGGACTCAGCCGTGCGCGTATTTTTTCACAAAGTGGCACTCAGTGCCATAAACTGCATGCAGTGCAGAAAATTAATTCGATTGCCGTGGAAGTACCGGTCGCGGAGCCGGAGGACAACGGCTCGCTGCGCGAGCGCAAGCACCAGCTGGTGCGTCGCGAGATTGAGGACGCGGCCTGGGAGCTTTTCCTTAGCGTGGGCTTCGACAAGGCCACCATCGAGGCCATCAGCCGCAATGCCGGGGTCTCTCGCCGGACCTTCTTTCGCTACTTCCAAAGCAAGGAAGAGCTGCTGTCTGCAAGTGTTCGCGATTTCGGCGATCGGATCGCGCAGTGCTTTGCGCAGAAGCCGCGGACGATGGACGCCTTTCAGGCTCTGGCAGAGGCGATGCTCGCTGTCATCTGCGAAGAGATGAAGGATGAGCACCAGCCGCGGGAGATGCTGGGGCTGATCTTCGAAGACCCCAACCTGCGCGGGCGCTTTCTGTGGGCCATGTCGCAGTGGGTGCCGGTACTGAGCCAGGAACTGGCGCGGCGCAAGGTCTATCGCGGCGACCCGGCGCGGTGCGACCTGGCCGCTGCTCTCTACTGCACTGCCTTCGACCAGGCTCACATGCAATGGTTCCGCGAACCGGGGCGCGACCTGGAGACCCAGGTGAAGCGTGCCTTCCGGCAACTACGCGAGTTCTCCTAGGCGGGAAAGCCTCGTCGGCCGGCCTTACATTTCCCTCTGCCGGTACGGTCCTTCGAGAACTGCCGAGCGAAGACTTCTCCCTCCAAGCACAGCCATCCGGAAGGATTCTTTAGCGTCGCGCCTTCTCGAAGCTCTGCTCGAGATCGGCCTCGAGATCCTCGACTGCTTCAATGCCGACCGAGATGCGGATGAGGTCGCGCGGGATCTGCTTTTGCGATTGCAGATGCTGCGGAATGCTGGCATGTGACATGTAGTTGGGCAGGCTGATGGTGGAGTTCACACCGCCGAAGCTGACCGTGATGGTGTGCAGGGTGCAGCCTTCGACCACGCGGCGGGAGAGCTCTGGATCGCCGGTGCGGAAGCTGAGCACGGAACCCGGACCACTGGCCTGGCTACGATGCACGGCCATGGCTTCCGGTGAAGCCATGGCAGGGAAGTAGACCTCGCTGACCAGGGGATGCTGCTGGAGGAATGTAGCGATGGCCGTGGCATTCGCCTGCTGATGGTTCTGCCGCAGCGCCAGAGTCTTCAGACCGCGCAACACCAGGAAGCTGTCAAAGGGAGCGAGCCCGGCCCCCTCGCCATTCTGAATCAGGTAGAGATCCTCGCCCAGCGCAGCGTCTTCGACGATCACGGCGCCCGCCATCACGTCGCTATGGCCGCAGAGAAATTTGGTCGCGGAGTGGATCACGATGTCGCAGCCCAACTCAAGCGGACGCTGCAGGTACGGCGACATGGTGCTGTTGTCCACGCACACCTTTGCCCCGTGTTGATGTGCCAGTGCAGCCACGCGGCGCAGGTCCAGGATCTGCAATAGCGGATTGGTCGGCGACTCGAGATAGACCAGCTTCACGGCGGGCGTCAGTGCAGCCTTCAGGGCACTTTCGTCGGCGAAGTCGGCGTAGGCGACAGTGATGCCGCGGTTAGCCAGGATGCGCGAGAACAGGCGATAGGTGCCGCCGTACAGATCGTCACAGGCCAGAATCTGTTCACCCGGCTTTAACAGGCGCGTTACGGCCGTAATGGCAGCAAGGCCTGTGGAAAAGCAGAAGGCGCGCGTGCCCGATTCGAGTAGAGCGAGTTGCGTCTCGAGCACAGCGCGCGTGGGGTTGCCGCTGCGGCTGTAGTCAAAGTCGCCAAAGCTGGTGGCAGAGTCCTGACGGAAGGTGGCCGTCTGATAGATCGGCGTGTTGGCCGGGCGCGAGCGGTCTCCCGGCGCAGGATCGAAGCTCAGCAGCTGGGTCTCAAATTTCACGGCTCACCTCCGGAGAGGTGCAGAGTGCGGCGGCAGATGGCAACGTAGTCTCCAATGCGCGTTCAGAAAGGGACAGTCAACCCGAGGACGGGTCGGCGGACGCTGTGTGTTTTCCCTAGCCGGTTGGTCTGCGTGTGGAGAGCCGAATGAGGTGTTCAGAGTCTAAGCGCAGATCGCATGCCCAGCTAGGACAGGCATGGCCATAGGCATTCGTCCGCCGCGCAAGAAGATCATAGCTACTGAGGCTAGGGGAAAGCGCCTCCGGCGTCAAGAACGTGCGTGGCTCGTTCGAGCCATCCAGTCGCAGGATAGGCCGAGTTCTTCTCAACTCTTATGATCAGAGGCACGAAGCCGGCCATCACTCTTGCTCTGCTTCCAGGGTGACCGTGGGCGGGGCGCCCTCACAGAGAAGCAGGCATTGGCGCGTTGTAACGTAATGGTCACGGTTACACGGAGACCTGTCAAAGGAATTTTGCGATATCACCGGAGGCGATCCGTTCGCTTTTGGGAAACGCGAAAGCTCTAGATGCGAGGTTTCAATAGGTTGTCCATCTGATCGAGAACTGTGAAGCTGAGTTTGCGAAGCAAAGCGACTCAGGAGACCAGATGGACTATCACCAGAATGCCCGACTGACGATGCTCAGTCGAGAGCAGATGTGC
>JBBRLT010000122.1:0-4997 GCA_038231235.1 Terriglobales bacterium | reverse complement strand
ATTTCGGTCTCTGGCGAGCCGTGGAGGACTACCTTCGTCATGTCAACACCTGCTACAGCAGGGAGGCGTGATTGGGGAGTGCTCGCTGTGCGCCGGGCGCTGTGGCGGAGGAGCGGGGCGACCGCCGCCGCCAAGGCGGGGCGGAGCAGTCGAGCTGGTGGTTGAGGCTGCTTGTGGCCGGGGCGCTGGGGGGCTGGCGGTGGCGGTCGCCCCGCTCCTCCGCCACAGCGCCCGGCGCATAGCGAGCACTACCCAATCACGCCTCCCTGCTGTAGCAGGTGTTGACATGACGAAGGTAGTCCTCCACGGCTCGCCAGAGACAGAAATCTTCTCCCCCGTCATCTGTTCGCCCGACGGCGGAATTTGCTTCCCTCCAACTACAGCCTCGGAGAGAGCGATGCTTGACCGCGGCTGGTATTTACGTCAAAAACGCCGCAGATGCCGGCCTACGGAGGTGGATGTCCGCGTCCATCGCGAGGATACGGGCGAGCACGCACTGGTTAAGATCCTCAATATCCGCTACCGCCAGGGCGGCTCTTTTCAATTCCAAATGCAGCATCACTGCTGTGCCATCACGCGGGCCGAGATCCTCCTCGACCTCAACGCGGCCCCGGAAGACGACACTGGAGCGGCCACCACTGGCCACTACCGCTTCCATCGCGGACAACTTCCTGTGGTGGATGGCCTTTCTGCCCTCGGATACATCTGCGACCGCCAGCAGTGGCTGGAGCAGCACGGACAGCTAGAAGAAGTGGAAGATGTGGACCCCCTCCTCACGAGCCCTGCAGCAGCTCCCCATACTTTCGCGCTCCCAATCTGGGGCGACGCCGCCGACGATCGCTGGAAATCTCCTCTCCTCCGCTGGTGGGTCACCTACAGCCCTGCGTGGGAAGATGCGGAATGTGCAAATATTGACGAGGCTCAGCAGAGGGACTTTGCTGTCACCCACAACAGCCGTGTCCGTAAAGCGGCGGAGCTGGCGGCGGAAAAGAAAGCTCTGCTGAGATCCGAAGCGGCGGCCGCCCGCCAGCACGCCGACCGCCTCCGCGACAGCGCTACTACCTGGGATAAGGAGCCGCTCCTCCCGCCGCTGTCGAACATAACCTTCGTTCCGCAGGACACGCACCCCGGCATTGACACCGCCCCCACGCATCGCTACGAAGTGTATGTGGAGAAGAATTCTGCTGCTGATGAGACACCTCCACCATCGCCACGACAACATGCGATGGATGATGTCGCAGCTGCTGCTGATGATGATGACTGGCTCTTCTCTTCCCCCGCCGCCAACGACAGTGATGCCGACAGTCTGCGGCCTGACAACGAAGAAGCTGGTGATTGTATGGACTGCTCTGATGATGAGGTGATGATGGGTACTGCTACCCCCTCTGCTGACAAGGAGGCACCCCACCACAACGACAGCACTATCGCTCACCTCCACACCCCCTGCGGCCGCCGGACTCTTACACTTGACGCAGCGACCCTTGCTGGCCTATACGATCGGCAGTGTGGATTGGAGGCCGGTAAGGCGGCGGCGGCGGCGGCTGGTGCAGCAGCTGCTGATGACGACACCATGCAAGAGGCGCATGGCGGCTCTACTGCGCCGCTCCTCTCCATTCCCCTCGCTGAACTCAAGGACCGCCGCCTTGCCGCCATCCACGCTGCAGCAGCGGCGCTGAATCTCCGCCGCTACGGAGCACATACTGAGCAGAAGGGCCGCCGTGCTTTCCTCCAGCGATGGGCCCGACCAGCGTTCTCTCACGCATATGCGGACCACCAGCGCCTTCTTTCGTCGGCTTGGAACCTCTCCTTCCACCCGTTTGACCCCGCAGCGCACGCTGTCCCTGCAATCAGCGACCATCCAGCATTCGCCCCACTCGTGGAGCAGCAGCTCGCCCCCGCCGCTCTCCTGTGGGACGGATCGTACTTTCTTGCCCCGCCCTCCGCGCCCGTCTCAGCGGCCAGACAGCAGCTGCGTAAGGCCATCACAGACTCCCACAACGCAGCAGCGGGGCCCACGCTCGCGGTGTGCATCGTGGCGGTGGAGGATGCGCCCGAGTACCTCCGCAAAGCGCTGGCGGACGACCACGTGTGGCTCGCAGGCGTGTGCGACCCCTCCGCCGAGCAGACGGCAGCATTTGACGCCTTCGCCGCCCTGCGCAGCGACGACAGCACCGTCCCCGCTCGCAAGGCGGCGGAGATGATTCTCATCGTCGCCAACGCTGCTGGCCGCGCCGCCTTCCTACCATCTACAGCGGCCGGCCACCACGAAGGCGACCCGACGCAGCTTCTCGCCTTCCAGGAGGCCCGCCGCCAGCACTCCGAGCTTCACCTCACCTCCCCCTCTCTGCTCACAGCTGTCAAGCTTCACCTCGCGCAGCAGCCCGCCCGCATCACGCTCTGCCCCGAGACTTTCTCTCCTCCTCCCCCGCCCGCGGAGCCTCCCCTGGCGGCTGCTGCAGGCGCCCCTGCCTTCCACCCCTGCCCCGCCGCCGCTCCCCTCCCGTGCCTCTCTGACGTTCTCTGGACGAAACCTCCGCCCACTCTGGACAACTGGCTCACCAATCAGGTGGTGACGACAGCAGCAGCGACGCCGCAGCTCCTCTACAATCTCACCGACAGCAGCAGCGCCAACGACCCCCTCCTGATCTTCGCAGATGGCTCCTGCGTGTCGGACGCCCCCCTCTCCCTGGAGGATGGCAAGACGACCACGGTCACACGGGCGGGCGCCGCCGCCTCTCGCGCCCCCGCGCTCGCCGGCCGGGAACAGCTCAACTCCCTCCTCCATCAATACTCTGGTGTTCAGGCGTCCGCCCCCGCGGAGTTCGTTGCGGTCCTCCTTGCCGTTCGACTTGCGGCAGAAGACGACTCCGGCGCGAGCCGCGTGGTGATCTTCTCTGATTTTTCCCCCGCCCTTCACAAGACGGTCAATTATTGCACCAGGCCGCACATGTACCGCAAACAGTACAGCAAAGAGCTCTGGATTCTCGAACCTATCCGCCAGGCGGTGGCGAGTCAGCCCAACAAGGAATTCTCCTTCGTCAAAGTAAAAGCACACAGTGGCATTCTGCCGCACGACATCGCCGACGGACTTGCGCAGCGGGCGGCCCGCGCAGAGGACGATCCACGTATCACCGTGCTCAGCGACGTGGCCCAGAGCCAGCAAGGCGCAGGAGGCATCTTCTGGAGCCTCCAGGGACGCTCCCTCCCCAGGCCACCGCAGCCGCAAGAAGATGATTGGGACTATTCCGCTGATGATATGCCCGCACTTGCTGGTCCTTCTACGGCGGCACGGGGGGGAAACAACACCACCTTTGCTGACAACGATGAAGTGACTACCAGGACCGCCCTACGACGCCGCCTCCGGGAGAAACTTCTGCTCTCCCGCGACCGGCACATCCGCGGATATTGGGACCCGTACGGATCGCACTCCTCCCCTGATTTCCTCTCCGATGTCAAGCAGGCAGGCCCATGGGACTACCACCGGGGCATCTCCAACTGCTTCTGGTCTCACCTCCACAAATGGGAGCACGCGCGCCCCTTCACCAGAGGCCGCTTCGGGGACTGCATGACGATGCAGCGACGCAACCAGTGGTACCCGCGCAGATTCCCCGACCGCTGGTGTCCGCACTGCGCAGCGAAGAATCCCCCCGAATTCGTGCCAGACTCGATTGGGCACTGGCTCGGCGCCGTCCGCTGCGGCCTCGGCATCACAGGGGGACTCATGCAGACGCTGGTGGACGATCGGCACAACACCGGGGTGGAGATTCTCTGCACCGCCCTAACCCGCATCAAGCACAACACAGCGTTGTTCTCGCTCGCCTGTTTCTCAGACCTCGAAGGCCACCGCGCGGAGAAATCGTCGAGCAGCACGCTCCCCTCATCGCTCACCGAGCTGCTGCCGCACGAGCTCCGCCGCCGCAAGCCCGACAGCGTGCTCATCCGCCGGAAGATAGTGCCGGCGCCCACCGCATCACCACCGCCGCCGCCGCCAAAGAAGAAGAAGCAGCCGGCGGAGAAGAAGAGAAAGAGGGTCAACGCCAAGCCTTCTTCCGCACCAGCCCCGCGATCTTACGATTGCCGCTGCCTTCTGATTGACGTGAAATTTGCAATCGAAGGTTCTGAAGAGACAGTTCATGGCGCCAATATGGACCACTACGAGGCCGTCTCCCTCGCCCTCAACAGCCAGAATACGGATGACATGCTGGTGGAGACTCTCACGATTGTAGTTGGCAGCAGGGGCACCATCACGCATCATACGCTGGAGGAGCTGGACCGCGCGGCAGCGCTCATCACGGAGGGGCAACCGCCGCATCAACAGGCTGCAGCAAAATCCATCATGCGGCAGTGCGCTAAAGACCTTGCCCTCCTCGCCGCACACCGTGCTGGAAGCATCATCGCCTGCCGCGAGGCTGCGGATCGCGCGCTGTTCGACACTCCTGCACCCCAGCCCACCCAGCAGGTACCCGGCGGCACAACCCCCGGCGGTGGTGGCGGCGGCTGGCGGGGGAATACTGGCGGCGATCCACGCAGCAGCGGCGGCAGTGGCGGCGGCGGCAGACACCAGCACCCCCCCTTCCCCCCTCCCTCCCCCTTTGCCCAGGGCCCCACCGTTGCCCCGGTGGGAGGGCTTTCCCAAGCTCCCATCGCAACCACAGGTACACCCCTCCCCCCCCGCGCAGGCGACCTGCGTCTGAAGGCGCCGAAGAGGAAACGAGGATCCGCACAGACCAGCGGCCCCAAGCAGACGAAGAAGAAGAAGAAGAAGAAGCGACGACGCTCCTCCGACGGAGCCGGCGGCAGCAGCAGGCCGGCAGGCATCGGCTAGTGGCAGCTCGCAGGCAGGCAGTAGCACTACCTCACCCGCAGCGGCTGCAGCTCCACCCTCCCCCTCCCCCCCCCCCCACGTACGCCGCCTTCGGCGTTCGCGGCTCATCCTGCTTCGGTTGGCTCTTGTAGCGGCGGCTCCCACGCCCTCGGTGGCGTCACTTTGTTGCTGT
>JBBRLT010000121.1:0-5356 GCA_038231235.1 Terriglobales bacterium | reverse complement strand
TGGAACGATGCGCAGGCGTGGTGCAAATGGCTCTCTGCGAAGGAAGGGAAGCGCTACCGCCTGCCGACGGATGCGGAGTGGAGCGCGGCGGTTGGGCCAAGCACCTACCCGTGGGGCAACCAATGGCCGCCGCCGAACAACGCTGGGAACTACATGGGTCAGGAAGTGCGCGGAAGCGACGCCGCAGAGAAATCATTTTTGCAGGGGGAGGGGATAGACTGGAAAAGCGCGAGCCTTATCGGCGGATTTAGCGACCGCCATATTTTTACGGCCCCTGTGGGGAGTTATCCGGCCAATGGCCTCGGTATCCATGACCTGGGTGGGAATGCATGGGAGTGGTGCGAGGACAAGCACCCCACCGTGTCCGGCTTCCGCGTGTTGCGCGGCGGTTCCTGGTGCATTGACGGTCGCGGCATTCTCGCGTCTTCCTTCCGCGGTGGCTTCACGCCGGTCTATCGCGGCGACGTCAGCGGCTTCCGTTGTGTGGTGGGTGGTTGAGGTTCTGCGCGCTAGGTCTGGCTTCAGAGAGCTCGCCGGTTGATCCTTGGATTTTGACTCTTGGAGCTTGACCCTTGAAACCGGCGAGCGTAGCGAGCCGAAATTTTTTTACTCAAATATGGCGACACCATACGTTCCCCAGAAAGAACCCCCGCTCTACACGGTGCTCATGGAACTCACGGGCTGGACGCTGGACCGCACGGCGGACATTCCGAAGAATGCTCGCTTCACCTTCGGGCAGCGGATGGACAACCTCTCGCTGGATGCCCTCAGCGCCACCGTGCGGGCCTTGCGCTCTCCGGCTGGCAGCGCCCGGCAGACGGCGCTCCGGGAACTGGACCTGCTGCTGGAGCAGCTCCGGGTGCTCTGGCGGCTGGTGGCGCAGCGCCGCTGGATCAGCCAGCAACAGCTCCTGCACGTGCAGGGCCGGCTGGAGGAGGCCGGCCGGATGGTGGGCGGGTGGATGAAGAAGGGAGCCGGAACCGCGCCATGAGTGCCAGTCTGGACCGCGAGGGATGGATCCGCATGCTGGAACGGATGGCGGAGGCTCTGCCACCCACGGGGCAGGCAGTCCGGGTGTGTCTCATAGGCTCCGCTGCCTGCCTGCTGGATGCCATGCCGGGCCGCGCTTCCCGGGATCTGGATGTGTGGCAGCCTGCCAGCGACTTTGACCGCCTGGAGCTGCAACGCGCAGCAGAGGCCGCCGGCCTGTTGTTTGATCCACATGTGTCGCTGGAGCCCGACCGCCCCTATCTCCAGATCGTGACCCCTGGTCCTTCGCAGGCAGGGACGTTCACGCCTGAGCTATGGGCGCGCCTCGGGCGGCTGGAGATTTACCTCCCACCGTGGCCCAGCCTGGTCGCATCCAAGCTGGTGCGTGGAGATGAGCGGGACGTAGAGGACATCCTGTTCCTGGCGGGCAAGCACGGGGTCACTGCGGAGGCTGTTCAGGCCTGCGCGGAGACCATGCCGGAACCGGCCCGGCAACAAGTGCTGGAAAACCTCATTTATCTGCGCATCATGAAGCTATGACTGCGCGTGAAGAAGAACTGACGGCCCGCGAGATGCTGGAGAAGCCGGCCCTGCTGGCGCGCAGGCTGAAGGAGCGGCGCTGGGCGGACGTTGCCGCTCTGGTGCGCTATGTCCAGCGGGATGTGCCCCCAGCCCTGGCACTGACGGACCCCGCCCTCTACCGCGCCCTGCGGGAGGGGGTCACCCGTTTCTACCTGCAAGGTGGCGGGGTGTTGGACCTGGACAAAATAGAGGCTCTCTCCGCAGAGGCGCAGCCATGACGCCACGAGCCCTCAAACGTCTCTGCACGCTGGAAAACCTCGCCACTGCTGAGAATCTGCTGGCGGCCTCCCGCCGTGCCATGTTGGGGAAGAAACGCCGCCCGGACGTCCAGACCTGGGCCATGAGGGAGGAGGCAGAGGTGCTGGCCCTGCGGGAGGAGCTGCTCTCCGGAGCCTGGCAGCCCGGCGGCTACCGGCTTTTCACCATCTTCGAGCCGAAGCGCCGCGTCATCGCCGCCGCGCCCTTCCGTGACCGCGTGGTGCATCATGCCCTGTGCAATGTGATGCAACCGCTGCTGGAACGCAGCTTCATCCCCCGCAGCTTCTCCTGTCAGTCGGGGAAGGGCACCACCACCGCGCGGGATTGCTGCCGGAAACTGGTAAACCGCCATGCCCATGTGCTGAAGTGTGACGTGAGCAAGTTCTTCCACCAGATAGACCATGCCATCCTCTACGCGATGCTGGCCGCCCGCATCCGCTGCCCGGCGGTCCTCACGGTGGTCTCGCGGATTCTATCGAGCCACCGCACGCATGATGAGGCACCCGTATCCCTTTTCCCCGGCGATGATTTTGTGGAGGCGCTGGCCCGACCCCGTGGCCTGCCCATTGGCAACCTGACCAGCCAGCTTTGGGGAAATTTTTATCTCGATGCCCTGGATCATCGAATCACCGAGGGCGAGCACCACGGGGCCTACCTGCGCTACACGGATGACTTTCTGCTGTTCGGTGACGACAAGGCACGCCTGTGGGAGTTGCGGCAGGTGGTCGAGGCGGAACTGGCGTCCGTGCGGCTGAAGCTGGCGCTGGGGAAGAGCCGCCTGCTGGCATGTGAGGAAGGTGTGCCCTTCTGCGGCTTCCGGTTCCGGCCTGGGCTGGGGCCTCATGTGCTGGGGGCCACGAAGCGGCGCTTCGAGACGCGGCGGCATCGGATTTACAAGACAGGCACTCGTGGCGCGGAACTGACGCGCTCGATCTTTGCCTGGTATCAATTCAGTCGGGAAGGTGCCACGGAGGGCCTGCGCCGGGCCTACACCCAGTGGCCTCTGAACCCCGCACTGAGGCGGCGGCGCGGGCGGAACCGCGTGTTGCGCGGCGGTTCCTGGAACAATAACAATCGCGACAATCTCGCGTCTTCCAACCGCAATGGCAACACGCCGGACAATCGCAACAACAACAACGGCTTCCGTTGTGTGGTGGGTGGTTGAGGTTCTGCGCGCAAGGCGGCAAGCGGCCTTGGAGGATCGGCGCGATGGGTGGCGGGCCGGAAGGCGTGCCACCCCAGTGCCAAGAAGCCAGCCTAACCCGTGCCCCCGCGCCCTGTGGCAGGCTCAACAGGGAAAAGAAGAGGCGGGCGGGGCGGCCGGCAGGTCAGAAGTGACCGAGGGACGCCCCGCCCAATCTTCCTCAACCCCCGCCGCCTCAGGCGCAGCACGCTCAGGGATCAGGAGTTCTTGAAGAAGTCATCGCGAGCCACTGGCCTGGAGGCTGGTGCCTTGGGCTTTGGTGTGGCCCGCGGCTCAGGCCTGGCCTCGGCAGCCGGGGCCGTCTCCTGCATCCCGCTGATGGACAGGCTCATCTGCGTGGCGGCGTCCATCCTGCCCGTGACCGGCAAGCCCTGCTGGCGCTGCCATTCCATGATCGCCTCTTGCGTGCCACGGCCCATGGCACCGTCTGGCGCGCTCTTGTAGAGCCCGACGTTCTTGAGCTTCTCCTGAGCGCGCAGCAAGACCTTTCCCTTGGAGTAAGCATTGTAGGAAGCGTAAGGCGTGCCGCTCAACACCTGATCCACACTGAAGAACCCGCTTGGTGGAAGTTCGGCTGGCAGCGCTTTGGCCGATGCCGCAAGCACGGGTGGGCTGTCCTGCACCGGTGTGACGACCACAGTTGACGGAGCTGGCGCAACCGGTCCCGGCGGCATGAAAAACATATCACCCGTAAGGAGGCTGTATTCTGCGGGAACCTGCTGGTAACCGGTGATCTTGACCACCGCTGCGCGGGTCTGCTTGAACACCTTCTCCAGCGGCACTCCCGGCTGCCGCATCTGCTTGATGAGTTCGCGGGTGTAGAGGCTGGTGTTCCCGATCTCCGTCTGCCCCGCGGTCTGGCCTTCCCGCGCGGCGAAGGCGATGAGCGTGCCGCTGGGTGGGTCCACGCGGGTGAGCCCTTTGGAGACCAGCAAGCTCTTGGTGCCGATGGGGTTGTCACGGCAGCAGTCGAGGATAACCACGCGCACCGCGTTCTCTGCCCCCATGCGCTCCAGGTATTGCAGGGCGAAGCTGAGGGAGACCATGTTCCTCTCCGCCTCTTGCTTGATCAGCGCTTCCTTCTGTTGCTTCAAGGTCTCACCATCGAAGATCTCCGCGAGCCTCGCCTCCTTCACCTTGGTGTCCAGATTGCTGTCCACGGCCAGCAGATAGTTTTCACCCTGCACCTGCATTCCGTGACCGGAGAAGTAGAAGATGATCTCGCGGGCATTGGTGTGTTTGCTGGCAAAGTCGGCAAGGGATTTTTTAAAACCCGCCGCGTCCAAGTCCAGGGCATCGTCCACGGTGAAGCCCAGCTCGCGGGAGAGCACGCGCGCCATTTCATCATGATCCTGCTTGGGATTGTCCAGCTTGCCGAAGTGCTTGTAGCCGCTGTTGCCAATGACCAGGGCGACACGTTCGGCGGCAGGGGCTGCGGTGAGCAAAGAGCAGATGAAGAGGATCGGCAGCTTTTTCATGGTGATGCGGTCGTAGCCGTTGAGTGATTCGAGCCTGGGCGGAGTGTGCAAGATTTTTCGGAACGTGCAAGTTGAATTTAGGCGACGGATGAAATCAAGGTCCGCTCACGCACCGAGCGTGCGGGTGAAGTGTTTCGTGCTCCCGTCGCTGAACACATCACGGAGCCTGACCACGGTGACGAAATACGAAAGGAGGTTTCCACACTCATCATGACCGATGATGTGACGCTCTTGAAAGGTGCGGACCAGATCTGTGCGGACGCGGCAGGGTTTTGAAGAAACCGATTCGCTCAGGCTGTAGGTGATGGGGGCGAGGCTGTGGTTGCGTTCGGCAGTCTGCGCCGGGTTGAATGCCGCAGAAATGGCGAACGTGGCTGGAGCAAGGAGTCTGATGGCTTTCATGGTGTTGGAGTGTGGAGGAGTGGTTGATTTGATGTGCTCTCACCGTCGTGGTGATCGCGCTGACAAGGTGCCCATCGCCAGGGCGCGGAATTGCATTGTGGTGGAATGCAGAAATTTTTCAGGGAGCGGGACGCTCGCAATACCAACCGTCCACTGGCTCGTGTTACCGACGAACCACAAACCGCCTTGCTCTAGGCGCAGAGACTGAAGTGTTAAATGACAGTTTCCGCCCACCGTTTGTGTGCTCATCCTTCACTTACAGAGCCTCCAGCGCGGGTGCTGAGGAAAGGGGGTCAGTGAGGAATGGCACTGAAATAAGGCATCAAGCTGCGTGGGCGGCATCGTCATTTGAGTTGTAGAGGTGGCGTGGTTTTGTCATCAAAGTGAACTTGTTTTGCCGCGCTTTGCACACGCGCGGTTCTTTGCGCCCAGGTCGTTTTTT
>JBBRLT010000120.1:0-5511 GCA_038231235.1 Terriglobales bacterium | reverse complement strand
TTGCCAGGCGCTCCAGTTCGGCTCTCTGTACCTGGCTCACAACTAACGCATGCTTCTTCGGGCGTCCTCGACGAGGCTCCATGCCTCACCTTAAAACAACCACCTTTTATATACAATCTATTTATGACTCAGAAGACTAGTACTTCGCCAGCGCCTCGATGGCCCGGAAGACGTTCTCCGGCTGCGGCAGAATGACATCTTCCAGCTGCGGCTGGTAGGCCACAAAGGTATCGGCGGCTGCTACCCGCTTCACCGGGGCGTCCAGGTCTTCAAACAGCTCATCCGCAATGCGCGCCGCAATCTCCGCACCGTAGCCCCAGCTCAGCGTGTCCTCATGGGCCACGATCACCCGGCTGGTCTTGCGCACACTCTCGGCAATCGCCTCCCAGTCGTAGGGGTTCAGCGTTCGCAGGTCGATCACCTCGGTCTCGATGCCCAGCTCACGGCTGGCTCGCTGCGCTGCCTGCAAGGAGCGTGGCACCATAGCGCCGTAGGTGATCAGCGTCAAGTGCTTGCCCTCGCGCACGGTCTTCGCCTTGCCGAAGGGGATCATGTAGTCGGGGCCGGGGTACGGGCCGCGTCCATAGGTCTCGCGATAGAGCCGCTTGTGTTCCAGGAACATCACCGGATCGTCACAGCGGAGCGCAGTGCGCAGCAGCCCATTGGCATCCAGCGCGTTCGATGGAAACACCACGCGCATGCCTGGCGTGTGGGTGAACAGGCTCTCCCCACACTGCGAGTGGTAGACCGCCCCGCCGGTCAGGTAGCCGCCAATGGCGACCCGCACCACCGCAGGCGAGGAGAAGGCATTGTTGGAGCGCCAGCGCATCACGGGAAGCTCATTGCGCAACTGGTGCATGGCCGGCCAGATGTAGTCGAAGAACTGAATCTCTGCCACTGGCTTCATGCTGCGTGTCGCCAGGCCGACGGCCCGGCCTACGATATTTGCCTCCGCCAGCGGCGAGTTGAACACCCGCTCGCTGCCGTACTCGCACTGCAGGCCGGAGGTCAGCTTGAATACGCCGCCCTTGCCCTTCACCGCGCCGCTCTTCAGACTCTCTTCCCGGCTGCAGTCCGCCACATCTTCGCCGAAGATAACGATGCGCGGGTCGCGCTGCATCTCGTCCTTCAGGCAAGCATTAATCAGGTCCGCCATAGTGCGATCCGGACCGCCTTCCTCTCGCGCGCGTGGTTCGGTGGCGAAGACGTCGCTGGTCGGGTCCACGTCCGGCGAGTAGACGAAGCGATAGATGCTGTCAGCCGCAGGCAGGGGTGCGCGCAGCACGCGATCGGTCGCCGCCTGCACCTCTTCATCCACCGACTTCTCCAGCCGCGTAATTTCTTCTGCGTCGAGGATGCCCTCGCGCAGCAGTCGCATCTGCAGCTTGGGCAGCGGGTCGCGCAGGTTGTCTGCTTCCAGCTCGGCCTTGGAGCGGTAGAGCTTGTCATTGTCCGACAGCGAATGTGAATAGGGGCGGGTGACATGTCCGTGAATGAACGCCGGCCCCTGGTGTGCGCGGCAGTGCGCGACCGCTTCGCTAAAGGCGGCGTAGCTCTCCGCGGGGTCCGTGCCGTCCACCTCGGCGAAGTAGAAGTTGGGGAAGTTCGCCACCAGCTTGGAGATATTTCCGCCCGGCGTGTTCACCTCGACCGGAGTGGAGATGGCATAGCCGTTGTCCTCCACCACGAACAGCACCGGCAGCTTAAGCAGCGATGCCGTGCTGAGCGACTCCCAGAACTCACCCTGGCTGGTGGAACCCTCCCCCAGCGAGGCATACACCACCTCGTCCTCGTGGAAGACTACGTTGTGGAAGGCGCGGTAGTCGTCCGCATTGCGCTCCGCCGCCTTGGGGTGGCTGGCGAAGTAGCGCCCTGCCTCTGCACAGCCCACCGCATGCAGCAACTGCGTCGTGACGGAGGAGCTTTGGGTCACGATGTTCAGGCGCTGGTTGCCCCAGTGCGAGGGCATCTGCCGGCCGCCGCTGGAGGGATCGTCCGCGGCGCCCACGGACTGCAGCAGCATCTCCTCTGCCGTTACGCCCAGCGCCAGGCAAAGCGCACGGTCCCGGTAGTAGGGGAAGAACCAGTCATAGCCCGGCTTCAGCGCCTTGCCGGCAGCCACCAGCATCGCCTCATGACCGGCGCCAGAGATCTGGAAGAAGACCTTTTGCTGCTGCTTCAGGATGATTTCGCGGTCATCGATCCGCCGCGACAGGTACATCAGCCGGTAGACCTCAATCCACTCCTCCTTCGTCCATCCGGTCGTGCCCGCCGCGGTACGCTTCGGTTGCCGCTCTGCCGCTACAGTTGCCATGCCCACCCCTGAACTGCATTTTCCAACTCAAAACGACCTGCGATTGTATCGTGGAGAAGCGACCTTGTGCCTGGGTTACAAAGTCAAAGAGCGGAACGGATGGACGCCAGCCACCACGGCGCGACGTTCCTATACGGGAACACTGGTTTGACGTAGTTTTTCCAGCCGTGGTCTAATCAGCCTTCCTTGACGCGTCGGCGCGGCAGTATCATGCTGCGGCGGCAATCGCGGACGCGCCCAAACCCAATCTTTCGGAGAATATAAATGTTGAATGTCGGTCTGTGGGCTGTGAGCTTTCAGATGAGCTCCACCAGCACCCCAGTCAACGGCAGCATCTTTCTGTGGGGCGCGCTGGCCATTGGCGTCCTGGGACTGCTGGTCGCATTTCTCTTCGCCCGCGCCGTGCTTAGCGCGGATGCCGGCACGGCCGAGATGCAGTCCATCTCGAATGCTATCCGCGAAGGCGCGGAAGCCTTCATGTCGCGCCAGTATGGCACCATTGCCGTTATTGCCGCGGCCCTGGCTGTCGTCCTCTATGTTGGGTACCGGCTCTCGCCCTTCACTGCCCCCTTCGCCAACAAGGTCGTCATCAGCTTCCTGATCGGGGCCATCTGCTCCGGGCTATCCGGTTTTACCGGCATGTTCGTCTCCATCCGCGCCAACATCCGCACCGCCAGTGCGGCACGCACCAGCCTGGGACGCGCGCTGCAGACAGCGCTGCGCGGCGGTGCCGTGACCGGCCTGGTGGTGGTCTCGCTGTCGCTGCTCGGCATCGGCATTCTCTTCCTGCTGTTCGGTGGCCTCAAGAACCCGCAGGCAACTCCGTATGAGTTGGTCGGCTTCGGCTTCGGCGCCTCCCTGGTAGCGCTGTTCGCGCAACTGGGCGGCGGCATTTACACCAAGGCAGCCGACGTGGGCGCCGACCTGGTAGGCAAGGTCGAGGCCGGCATTCCCGAGGACGATCCGCGCAACCCCGCCGTCATCGCGGACCTGGTGGGCGACAACGTGGGCGACTGCGCTGGCCGTGGCGCGGACATCTTCGAATCCACCGCTGCCGAAAACGTGGGCGCCATGATTCTGGGCGCGGCTCTCTATCCGGTCTTCGGCCTCAAAGGCATCCTGTTTCCCCTCATCATCCAGGCGGTCAACATCATCGCCTCCATGATCGGCGTGGCCATTGTTCACTCCCGCGAAGACGAAGACCCGATGCACGCGCTCGACCGCGGCTACTACGTGACCTCTTTCCTCGCGCTGCTGGGCTTTGCTGCGGCGGTTTACTTCATGCTGCAGGGTCGCTGGTGGCTGCTCGGCTCTGGCATCGTCGGCATCATCACCTCGTTCCTGTTTGTCCGCATCACGGAGTACTACACCGAGACGCGCTACCGCCCTGTTCGCTCCATCGCCGAGGCTTCGCTTACCGGCCCAGCCACCAACATCATCAGCGGCCTGGCCGTGGGCATGGAGACGCCTGCCATGCCGGTCGTGGTCATCAGCCTGGCACTGCTGCTGAGCTACTACTTCGGCATCCGTGGCCTGGCTGACCATACCGAGATCGGCAACTATGCCCGCGGCATCTACGGCACCGCAGTCGCCACCATGGGCATGCTCTCCGCCTCCGCCTACATCCTGGCCATGGACACCTTCGGGCCGATCACCGACAACGCTGGCGGCATCATCGAGATGTCCGACCAACCAGATGCCGTGCGCCAGAAGACCGACAAGCTTGACGCCGCCGGTAATACCACCAAGGCGCTCACCAAGGGCTACGCCATCGGCTCCGCATCGCTGGCTGCCTTCCTGCTGTTCTCTGCCTACCTTGAGACGGTGCATGACATTGTCGCGCATCGCTTCGCCGCGGCAGGCGAAGTGCTGCCCGCCGGCTGGCAGTTCACCAACATCAACCTGGCCAGCGTTCCCGTCTTTGTGGGCGCTCTGCTGGGCGCCATGCTCACCTACCTGTTCTCCTCGCTGGCCATCAAGGCAGTCGGCCGCACGGCGCAGTACGTCATCCAGGATGTTCGCGCGCAGTTCAAAGAGAACCCAGGCATCATGGCCGGCACCTCCAAGCCCGACTACGGCCGCTGCGTCCGCATCGTGACTGCTGCCGCGCTGAAGCAGATGGTGCTGCCTGGCGCGCTTGCCGTCGCCATGCCGTTGGTGGTAGGCCTCACCTTCCGCCACCTCAGCGATAGCTTCCGCGTGCACGACGTAACAGCCGCCACGCTGATGCTGCACGGCGTGCCGGTAAACCTGACCGGCGCAGAGAGTGTTGCTGCGTTGTTGATGGTCGGCACCATCTCCGGCATTCTGCTCGCCATGCTGATGAACAACGGCGGCGGCGCCTGGGACAACGCGAAGAAGTGGATCGAGACCGGTCAGTACGGCGGCAAGCGCTCCGAGGCGCACAAGGCAGCCGTGGTGGGCGACACAGTCGGCGATCCATTCAAGGACACCGCCGGCCCATCGCTCCACGTGCTGATCAAGTTGCTGGCCACGGTAACGCTGGTGCTGGCTCCGTTGTTCCTCTAGGCCACAGCCAATCGCCGGACGCAGTTTGCTATGGTTAGAGCGATTCTCCTGATGCTGTGAACCAGGAAGAGTATCTCGGCGTGGCCTTTCCTCAAAGAGAGGCCACTGGAGAAGCCGCTGGACGGTCTACACCTACAGGAGAATTGCTTTAGCCGCATGGCAAGCCCCGCACTTGAGAATCGAACTCCCTGGTACCGCCGCAGATCAAGCGGGTGGCAGGCGATGTCGCGCCTCTCTACCCGCCGGCTGCTCTTTCTTTACCTGGCAGTCTTTTTCCTCTTCTCCATCTACGGCTTTTACCTGAACATCATGGAGCCACGGCCACTGCCCCTGGCAGTCGTCCTGGCCTTTGGTGCTTTCAACGGCGCGTACTCCATGCTGTATCCCTGGCTGTTGATCCGCCACTCCACGCCATGGGTATGGATTGCCGGCATAGGGCACGGATTCCTCGCCAGCGGCATGGGATGGTTCTCCGCCTATGTGGCAGTTCACTACACGTCTCATCACCTCGGGTTGACTGCATCGCCCTTTGTGACCGCACAGTCACTCTGGATCACGTTGGTCGCTTCCTATATCTGCTTCATCCTCTTCATCCGCAAGCAAGCCACGGACGCCATCCGCATCCAGAACGAGCTCGAACTCGCTCACGGCATTCAGCAGACACTGGT
>JBBRLT010000119.1:0-5567 GCA_038231235.1 Terriglobales bacterium | reverse complement strand
TCCATCTGCCTGCAACTCTACCGCAGTTAGATGGACGTAGTGTTAACACGCCCTAGTCATCTTGTCTTCATAGGGATTACCAACTTCTTCAATAATATGAGCAAGTTACGAACCATGTCTCGTGAATTGTTCCCCGAATTCACAAAAGACAAGGCGCCTGCATCGAATGAACAGAGAGGATTCACCGATGAAGACGCGGAAGCTGGGAACGCAGGGACTGGTGGTCAACGAGATGGGGCTGGGCTGCATGGGAATGTCCGAGTTCTACGGGCCGGGCGACCGCTATGAGTCCGAGGCGACGCTCGAGCGCGCGCTCGAACTGGGCGTGGACTTCTTCGACACCTCGGACATCTATGGTCCCTTCACCAATGAAGAGCTGGTTGGCCGGGTGCTGTTGCCGCATCGCAGCAAGGTGAGGATCGCCACCAAGTTCGGCATCGTGCGTAAGACCGAAGACCCGAGCTATCGCGCGGTGGACGGCAGCCCTGCTTATGTAAGGAGCGCGTGCGAGGCCAGTCTGCGCCGCCTTGGGGTGGAGACGATCGACCTCTACTACCAGCATCGCGTGGACCCGAACACACCGATCGAAGAGACAGTGGGCGCGATGGCACGGCTGGTGGACGAGGGCAAGGTCCGCTTCCTGGGACTATCGGAAGCAGGCGCGGAGACCATTCGCCGCGCCCACGCCACGCACCCCATCACTGCGCTGCAGACGGAATACTCCTTATGGTCCCGCGATCCGGAGGACGAGATTCTGCCCACCGTTCGCGAGCTGGGCATCGGCTTCGTGGCCTACTCGCCGCTGGGCCGCGGGTTCCTTACCGGACAGATTCGCCGTTACGAAGACCTTGATCCGGGTGACTTCCGCCGCAACTCGCCGCGCTTCCAGGGCGAAAACTTCGAGCGCAATCTGGAGCTGGTACGCAAGATCGAGCAGATGGCGGCCGAGCGCAGCGTGAACGCATCGCAGCTTGCGCTGGCCTGGGTGCTGGCGCAGGGCGAGGACATCGTGCCCATTCCGGGCACCAAGCGGCGCAGCTACCTGGAGGAGAACGTAGCAGCAGCCCACGTTGCGCTCAGCCAGAAGGAACTGGCCTCACTCGACGCGCTGGCCCCACGTGGCGCGGCTGCGGGCGAGCGCTACGACACGCGCGGCATGACCGCGGTCGGGCGATAAAACTCGTGCAGTCGCGCGGGTACATATAGAGCGGCTCGCGGGCACGGTGTCGATCGCATCGGCTCTCTGCCCTGGCTGCCTCCAATCGCGGCAGATAGCACAATCGATTCCCGGCATCGCCCCTTGCTTGCATGTGCCCGCCACTGGCCTTACCATCTGCAATATCATCCCCTGTCAGTCCCAGTGATTCACGGGCCTTCCCGCTTTGTTCGCCAGAAAGTCCTATGCCTGACCTTAAGACAGCGCTGTCCGTAGGAGAGCTGGTTGCGAATGACTACCGCATCCTGGGCATGGCGGGCGCAGGCGGCATGGGGGTGGTCTACCGGGCGCGTGACCTGAAGCTGGAGCGCACCGTCGCGCTGAAGTTTCTGCCGGCAGATCTGAACGCCAGCGAGCGGGACAAGCAGCGCTTCCTGCGCGAGGCGCGCACCGCTTCCTCGCTCGACCACCCCAACATCGGCGTGATCCACGGCATAGAAGAGACGACGGACGGCCGCACCTTCATCGTGATGGCCTTCTATGAGGGTCAGTCGCTGGCGCAGAAGATCCGCAATGGTCCCCTGCCCCCGGCCGAGGCCATCGACATTGCGCTGCAGATGGCACGGGGGCTGGCCGAGGCGCACACCCAGCACATTGTGCACCGCGACATCAAGCCATCGAATGTCATGCTTACCAGCTCAGGGTCGATCCGTATCGTCGACTTCGGCCTGGCCCATGCAGCCGCTGGGCAGACCGCGAGCCAGACCGGGGTGACCGGGACAGTCGCCTACATGTCCCCGGAGCAGACGCTGGGCAACACGGTAGACCAGCGCAGCGACATCTGGGCACTGGGCCTGGTGCTGGCAGAGATGCTGACTGGCCGCAATCCCGTGGAGCGCGAAAGCATTCCCGGCATCATCATGGCCATCCTGAACGAGGCGCCCAAGGGCCTAGAAGAGCTGCCACCGGAGCTGCAGCAGATCGTCTATCGCGCGCTGTCCAAGCAGCCCGCGAAGCGCTATCAGCACTGCGCGGAGATCATCGCGGACCTGGAGCGGGTGCGCGCGATTCCAGCCATCGCCGGCGCTACGGCGGCATCGGCGAGTGTCACCATGCCCGGCATTGGCAAACGGACGCGGCAGAATACAAACGTCAGCAAGTATCTGGAGGAGGCATCGCGCTCCGCCTGGGGTCCACAATGGTCTCCGGTGCCGGTGCGGCGCGGACCGCCGGTGTGGGTGATGGTGCTGCTCGCCGTGTTCCTGATACCGGCCGCGCTGCTGCTGATTCCAGCAGTGCGGGAGAGTGTGCTGGGCAGCCTTTCCGGCGGAGGGGAGAAGCACGTCGCGGTGCTGCCCTTCGACAATATCGGCAGCAACCCGGAGAACGAAGTGCTGATGCAGGGGTTGATGGATTCGCTCGCCGGCAAGCTATCGAACCTGGATGTGGGCAACAAGTCGCTGTGGGTAGTGCCGGCCAGCGAGGTGCGCCGGCGCAAGATCACTGACCCGACAGCGGCGTTAAAGGAACTGGGCGCGACGCTCGCCGTAAAGGGCAGCATCGAGCGCGATGGGCAGGCAGTGCACATGAATGTCAGCCTGATCGATACCAGGAAGATGCGCCAGGTGGGCTCTGCCGAGGTGGAGGACCAGGCCGGCGATCTATCTATGCTGCAGAACGAGGCTGTCTCGCGGCTGGCCAAACTGATGAATCTGTCCGTCTCGGCAGAGATGCTGAAAAATACCGGCGGCGACGTCAATCCAGCGGCATACGAGAGCTACCTGAAGGCGCTGGGCTACATGCAGCGTTATGACAAGGCCGGCAATCTGGACCTGGCGATTACAGCGCTGAATCAATCGATCAAGACCGATCCGCGCTTTGCTCTGGGGTATGGGCAACTCGGCGAGGCCTACCGGCTGAGGTATCAATTGGACAGGAACCAGAACTGGCTGCAGGAGGCGGAGGCCAACTCCCGCAAGGCCGTCGATCTGGATCGGTCCCTATCCTCGGCGTACGTCACTCTGGGCAAGGTGCACGACAATGCGGGGAAACGAGATCTGGCGCTCACCGAGTTCCAGAAGGCTTTGTCGTTGAATCCCCGAGATGCGGCGGCATTTGCCGGGTTGGGTCGTGCCTATGAGAGTGCCGGTCGCATTCCGGATGCTGAGGCAGCATTTCGCCGGGCGGCTGCTCTTCAGCCTGATAACTGGGAGGGCTTCAATACGATGGGCAGGTTCCTGAATGGGCACGGCAAATACCCGGAAGCCATCGAACAATTCAAGCATGCCCTGCAGATCACTCCAGACAACGCTCAGGTGATGAGTAATCTTGGATCCGCTTACATCGATTCCGGAGACCCGAAAGCGCTGCCCTTGGCCGAGCAGACCCTCTTACGCTCCCTCGCGCTTGAGCCGACATATCCAGCGTATGTGAACCTGGGCGCACTGTATCAAGACCAATCACGATACCGAGAAGCGGCCGAGGCGACGCAGAAGGCGCTCGCTATGAACTCACACGACTATCTGGTCTGGCTGAACCTATTGACTAACTATGAATGGCTGGGAGCGGCAAAAGAGGCTACAGATGCGCGCAGGCATGAGATCGAGCTTCTTGAACAAGCAGTGAAGGCACGCCCGCAGGACGTATCAGCCAATGCTCTGCTGGCAGACGCTTACGCCGGAGAGCAAGAGAGAGCGAAGGCGATAGCACAGATCGAAACAGCGGTGGCGCTTGCACCAAATGATTCGCAGACTCTCGCCTCCGTCGCCGATGCCTACGCGAATCTTAATGAGCGCGAGCAATCGATCAGGTACATTGGCCTCGCGCTGAAGAACGGTCTGCCCGAGGCCCAGTTACGTTCTGACCCGGAACTCCGGGCGGAGTTGAACGACCCGGCGGTCATTTCCATGCTGCGAAAGAAGTAGCTCACTCTATCTGTGTAAGGAAAGGTGAATCACATGGCGAACTACTCAATAGATGTACCTGGTTCTGGCAAGGTTCAGATGCAGGTCAACGACCAACTCACAATTCACTTCAAGGAGAACTGCAAATTCTGCGTCAGTTCGAACAATGCGAGCGACTTTACCCCGGCCCTTCCCGCCGGACAGCAGTACTCAAATGGAGGCACTTGGGTCGGTACGGCCAATGCACCCGGGACGATCAGCTTCGACCATGTCGCGCACGACGGGACCTGCGGCGGAGCAAAGATTACTGATACCGGGAGCCGCACAATCACTGTGGGCGGCACAATGGGCAAGAGGTAAGTCTAGAAGTCCGCTGGTCTTTCACCAACAAGCCACTTGACCGGTGGCTTGTTGGTGGCCAAGACAATTACTTTTTTGGCCTGTTTTTATCAGGTTCAGCAGCCTCGACCGCCACCAATGAAAAACGTAACTACGGATAGATACGTGATTTCCACAGTCGATCTTTCTTGACTGCGGGTGGGGCACACTTTATTAATTTCTTTCCCCAAAGAAAAGAGTCCTTCAACATGGAAGCTATTCTCGCAGTATTGTCATTCTTCACAGGCGGTTATTCTCCACAGCCGGATACCATCACTGCATCCATCAAAGTCGGGTAGTAGGCACTTGTACACTTTCCTTTACATGAACAGGCCACTCCCTGAGTGGCCTGTTCATATAGAATTTGTCATCCTGCCTCCGCAGATAGCACAACTTAGCCGTCTATCCTGACACACGTAACCATGCCCAGTTCATTTTTCCACAGTTGAAGCCCCTTGACTGCCGGGGGGGACAGGCTATTCCTTTCAGATTCCTCAAGAAAGGAGGTTCAAACCGTGGAATTCATTCTCGGCGTCTTCTCTTTCATCACAGGCGGCTTGATACCGCCGCCGGATACTACCGGCGCAAGCATTAAAATTGGGAGCGGCTAAACGCTACAGCCGACTCGGAGGTGAGGACACGAAAGCCTCACCTCCGAACCTCACCCAGATGTGCCAACCACCCTCACAGCGATCACCGTCTTCCCATATCCCAGCCTGGATTCGACCATTCCGGCATAAGCGGCTGCTGCCTCTTCCAGCGGCACTGCTGCTTTCACAAACGTTCTGAGCATGCCTGCATCGAGCATCCTGCCGATCTCCATCAACTGCGCCTGGCTGGGCTCGACGATGAAGTAGGCGGCGCGCACTGCAGGGTCCGTGGTGACTTCGCCATCCGCAGCAATCGAGATCAGCATGCCGCCGGGCTTGAGCACGTCGCACGAGCGCTGGCGGGTCTCTCCGCCCACGGTGTCAAAGACCACATCCACCTCCCGCACCTGCTGCCGGAAGTCGCCTGCGCGATAGTCGATGACGACGTCTGCACCGATCGACTGCACGAATGGCATGGTGGCAGCGGAGGTGGTCGCCGTTACATGCGCGCCGTGGCGATGCGCTAGTTGCACCGCGAAC
>JBBRLT010000118.1:0-5577 GCA_038231235.1 Terriglobales bacterium | reverse complement strand
GGATTCACGGTGGAAGGTACTCTACCATGAACCTGTCGGCACTGCGTGAAACGACTTCGCCAGCTGTCTCCGATCCCGAGAACCAGACTGTCGCTGAAGGCGTCTCTATTCCCGGAGTGACGGAAACTTTGAATCGCTTGTTCTCTATGAGTTTTCAACTTGGAGCGCCCAGATTTGGTGAGTGGATGGCAACCACACAGACACACAAACTATCAAGTTTTCGTGTGGAAAGCACTCAGTCCTATGGGATGCCATATGGGCATGGCAGGTTCGATTGAGGGGGGGTGTTGAGAGTGCAATCTCTCTGGCATGCATGAGACGTCGCTAGTGTAACGTCTCGCAGCGAACGCGAGCAGCAGCGACCGCTTGTGCTCGCGTTGTTAGTCTCTCACCAGACAACGGTTCCACCCCACTCGTCTCACTTCAGCGCTACGCGACAACTCGAGAGGTCATGAGCTCTAATGCTTATGGAGACGACAAGGGTGCGGCGGGTTCCGGTGCGGCTGCGATGCAGGTGCCGAAGCTGCGGGCGGGTGGCTATGCCGCATGGAGACCTGATATGGATGTGTACCTCTCTCGCATCGGCGCGGATGGCGCGCACAAGCGCAAGATGGAGAAGGACCACTGGCTGAAGCTGGTGCAGCAGGTCAACAAATGGAAGGAGGACGCCATGGCAGACGCACTGGCGGACATCGGCATCGGGGCCAGTAGCAGCAGCAGCAGCAGCAGCAGCGCTGTCGACGAGAGGGAACCCCTGACGGAGCGCGAGCAGGCCACTCGCAAGACCATCCGTCTGTTGGTGGATCAGTCGACGAAAGCGTACGGAGCGCTCTGGTCCGCACTTCCAGAGGAGCTGCGGTCTCAGGCGTCGAAGGGCGGCGAGGTGCCACAAGACTTCGCCTATGGACTCGCAACTTGGCTGGAGCAGAAGTTCCAGTCGACCGAGACGGACAGCATCGGAGAGTTGCTAGCTCAGTGGACCGCGCTCAGGCAAGAGGATGATGAGTCGTTCGATGCGTATCGCGCGAGGGTCAATCACCTGCGAGCATTGCTGATTCATGCCAAGGAGCCACCGTCGGACAACATGTACGCCTTCATGTTGCTGGACCGACTGCAGCCACGCTATAAACAGGCGGTGCTGGCCCTCAAGGCCGGCAGCCAGCTCAAGGATGTTTCTACGATCGTATGGGATACTGTCACTTCGTTCATCAATGCACATGAGCGCAGTGAGGTTCGACTCGGTGAGAATGGAGCAAGCGGAGTTGGTATGGCAGCAGCAGCACATGGCACGGCCGATGGAACAACCGGCAGGCAGCATCCTCGCGCTGCATCGGGAACTGCAGGCTGGTCGAGGCAAGGTAGCTCGAATCAATTTGGCCGGCGGGGCGGCATCCCGCGACGAACTGCTCGGCCTGGTGAATCGGAGACGCGAACGTGCTTCCGATGTGAGGAAAAGGGCCATGTTGTGGCGAACTGTCCTCAGGCTCCCATCAGCAAGCCCTTCGCTTCCGCGAGGCCGGGCAGACAGCAGGTGTCCTCCGCCACGTCAAGCAATCGCTTCGATTCACTCAGCAGCGATGAGGACGAAGGAAGCCGGGATGAGCGGACGTTCATGACGACGCAGGTCCAGTCAGTCGCGCCGACATCCGTGACAGCCATGCTCACCTATGCGAAGGTGGCTGAACAAGGACGTTCAGGCACACCTCGCCAGGTCCTGCGGATGGCACAGAAAGCGCCTACTGCAACTGTAGCGGATCACGTGGATTCATCAATGAATTCAAGTCGAAAGGCGAGTTCAGCTGTCGCGCCATTGGCAGAGATTGCTGAACTTGCGAATACCCCGCAGAAGCTTCAGCAGGTAGCTGTGCCACAAGCAATCCTCCCTTCTCGTATGAAGCCGAAGCTGCGTGCATCGGTGCCGCTGGACGTGGCACTGGCTGACGATGCGTGGGGCTGGGACTCCATGGCGTCTTCGTGCTGCAGCGGCAACCGAGCTCGCTTCATCACTCTGCGGAAGTGCCCTGCAGTGCCAGTAAAAGTTGCTGACGGAAATATTGTGAGTGCCACTCACATCGGCAGCGTGCCGCTGCGGGTCGAGACCGATAGCGGAAAGGTGGTGCGCATCGTGATGGACAATGTGCTATACCACGAAAGATTTGCCTCGAATCTGCTGAGCTCGGAGTTGCTGACGAAGACACTCGGTTGGCAGCATCATAGTACACCAGAGGCCACCTACGTGGTGACACCAGGCGGGAATCGTGTCACACTCAGCACTCGTGGTCGGGTGGCTGTGCTGATGGATGCTGGACCTGAGCGTACCTATCGAGCTCTGACGCCTGGCGCAGGGGCAGTGCAGGCTGATGCAGCAGATATGCTTGTACGTCTGCATGAGCGCTTGTGCCACATGGGATGGACTCGCATGATGAACATGCTCCACGGGAACCGAGTAGACGACCATGGCATCAAGGTGACCGCGCTGGATGAAGATACGCGGAAGCAAGCAGAGAAGCGCATCCGTGAGTGCGTAGCCTGCATCAAGGGCAGAGCCACTCGCACCGCCTTTGGGCATCGTGGCTTGGACCGAGGTACGAAGCCAGGTGAGTGCCTGCACATGGACACATACCAGGTGAAAGTGGAACGCGACGGACGCACGGTAACCGAGCATGGCTTGACGATGAAGGATATGTACTCTGGCTACCTCTGGCACGCTCGTGTGCAGAGCAAGGATGAAGTGGCCAGTCGCGTCATTCACCTTGTGACCCAGGCGGAGACGCAGTTCGGATGCCGGGTGAAGCGTATCTACACTGACGGAGGCAGTGAGTTCATCAATCAGACACTGAAAGCGTACTGCACGAAGCATGGCAAGCAATTGCACTGGACACCGGCCCGATCCCAGCAGCTCAACGGTGCAGCGGAGCGAAGTGTGAGAAGCTTCAAAGACCATGAGCGCATGATGACGCAACACGCTGGTGCACCGGTGAGGCTGTGGAGCTGGGCTGCAGCCCATGCGGCCTTCGTGTGGAACCGCACTCACATCGCAGTAGACACTGGCGTGACTCCCTATGAGGCCTTGAGAGGGAAGAAGCCGAGCTTGAGGCACCTCAGCGCCGTGTGGGGCTGCGACGCCTACTGTCACGTGCCGAGAGAGCAGCGAAGCGCGCTGGCTCCGAAAGCAGAGCCGTGCATCTACGTCGGTCACAGCGAGGAGCAGAATGCAGCCAATGTGCTGCTGCTCAGCACGAAGAGGATCATCTGCTCACGTGATGTCACTTACCGCAGCGACAGCTTCTCTTTCATGCGAGCACTTCAGCTCCATGGGGACGGAGTGAGAGATGCCCTCCAGTCAGCCGACCCTGAGCTGACCGCCGAGGAGGATCAAGCGCCAGTAGACGCGAGTAGTGTGCCGGCTCAGGGGGGGCGTGGAAATGATCCCTCGGCAGCCGATGAGAAGAACGACGAGCCGGAGGAATGGGTGGTGGAGAGCATTGTGGCTCAGCGGAAGCGCAACGGTCGCAACGAGTACAAGGTTCATTGGGCTGGCTATGGAAGTGACGAAGACACGTGGGAGCCTGAGGCTGAGGTGAGCAAGTTAGCAGCGATGGATGCTTGGAGCGCACAGCGGCCTCTACCTCGTCGTTCACCTCGCCATGACATCAACGTCGTACCAGACCCACAGCCCATGTCAGCTTCCAACCTTGAAGCTGATTCAAATGACGGCGGCGAAGATGAACCGCAGGTGCACATGGCGATGCGAGCATTGCTCCACCTGCAGCTTCCACATGAACAGCCAGAGCACTCCACGCTCATGAGCGCTGTCGCATTCGCTGTCGGCACTCTTGAGCAGCAGACACCACGCACGTATCGTGAAGCCATGGCGAGTCCCGACTCCGCGAAGTGGAAGGATGCGCTGGACAAAGAGATGCGCTCGTGTGACGAACAACAGGTTTGGCGGCTGGTGCGCCGCGATCAGCTCCCTCGGGGAGCCAATGTCCTGCCATGCAAGGAGGTGTTCAAGTTGAAAGTGGATGAGCACGGGACGGTGGTGGAACATAAGGCGCGAGTCACTCCGAAGGGCTTTCGCCAGATGAAGGGCGTGGACTACTTCGAGACTTTTGCACGCACCGGCCAGTATAAGAGTCTGAGAGTGGCTCTGTCATTGGTGGCCAAGTGGGACCATGAGCTCGCTCAGTTCGACGTGCCCACTGCGTTCCTCAATGCTGACGTGGATGAAGACATCTACATGGAGCTGCCTGAGGGATACGAGCAGCCCGGCATGGTGTGTAAGCTGCAGAAGGCGTTGTACGGACTGAAGCAAGCTCCGCGAAACTGGGACAAGCTGGTGCACACATTCCTCACAAGTGACATGGCGTTCAAGGCGACGGTGAGTGATCCCTCGCTGTACAGCAAGCGAAGCCGCAGTGGCAGACTCATGATGATCTACCGCTTTGTCGACGATATGCAGGGCAGCTTCCATGCTGATGACGCCGCGGAGTTCGCCCAGAGCGTGAAGCTGCTGCAGGATCGCTTCCGCATCAAGCAGCTGCAGACGGCCACATGGATGCTGGGCATGCGCATCCAGCGGGATCGGAAGGCGCGCACCATCACTCTGAGCCAGGAGCTGTATGTGACGAAGGCACTCGTGAAGTTCGGTCTGCAGGAGTGTCGCATCGTGAGTACGCCTGAGGCAGTTGGGGCCGCCCATGACTCGAACCCAGAGTTGGATCAGCCGGCGGATCGACAGCGCTACATGGAGATCACAGGCACGCTGATGTACGCAGCGATCAGCACTCGAATCGACATCGCACATGCGGTGCACTACCTCGCCAGCCACATGCAGGCACCGACGCAGCGTCACATGCTGGCAGCTGAGCGGGTGCTGCGGTACCTGGCCGGTACCAAAGAGGTTGGTTTGGTGTTCGGCTCACGCAACGGTGAGACGGTCGGCGACTCCCGTGGACGAAGAGCACAGGTGCAGGTGGACGTGTGTGCGTTCGCTGATGCGGACTGGGCGAACGACAAAGGGGACCGTCGGTCGATCAGCGGATGGGTCGCCAAGCTCAACGGGGATCCAGTCAGCTGGAGCAGCAAGAAGCAGCGGGTCGTCGCTCTCTCCACCTGTGAAGCGGAACTGTACGCCGAGTCAGCTGCCATCCAGGAGGTGCTGTGGCTGCGCGGCCTCATGGAGGAGCTGGGTCTGCACACACAGACCGGTTCGATCGTGTACGGCGACAATCAATCCACGATCGCAGTGAGTGCCAATGGAGTCAAGGGTGAGCGCACGAAGCATGTGGATGTGAAGTATCACTTCGTGACCGAGACGGTAGAGCGTGGACTCGTCAAGCTGCGATGGATTCCCACCACTCAACAGCAGGCGGATATTTTCACCAAGGCGTTGGCGGCGCCAGTATTCGAACTGCTGCGGCAGCAACTCATGACTCGATAGAGCGGACCACACTGGGGCTGAGACAGAGATGGAGAAGCTCGCACTCGTAAGACCAGAAGAAGAAGAAGAAGACAAGAAGGATACAGCTTGCATGTATGGCATTGCTGAACAACAGACTGATTGCTTCTTTGTTC
>JBBRLT010000117.1:0-5618 GCA_038231235.1 Terriglobales bacterium | reverse complement strand
CTGCTTTGCCAGACGCACGGCTTCGCGTTTGAATTCTTCGGTAAATACTCTGCGGTCACTCATCGGTCTTCATCTCCTTGGTGAGAACATGAAGCCAGTGTACCGCTTAACTTATCCTCCAGCTATTCGGGGGAAGACCACGCTCTGCCGTTCTTCCTGTTTCCTGCTCCCATCGCTTGAGAATGATATCGCAGTAGGCGGGTTCGATCTCTATGCCCAGGCACTTCCTGCCGAGACGCTCGGCGGCGATCAGGGTCGTGCCGGTGCCGAGGAACGGATCGAAGACGCCGCCGCGCTCGCTGTCGAAGCTTTGCAGCAGCCACAACGGCAGGTGCAGCGGGAAGGTAGCGGCATGCACAGCATAGTAGGGATTGCCCTTTCGGGGCGGCGCCGGATAGACATTGCTCCTCGTGCCGCGAAAGTCGGCGGTGAAAAGGGTGCGCGGCGTTCTGCCTTTGCGGCGGCGCTTCGTCAGGAACCAGACGAACTCGAAGCGGTTGTTGAGGATGTTGCGCGCCAGGGCGGGCTGTCCATGTCCTTTGTCCCAGATGGCGACATCGATCAGGTCGTGGCGGAAGTGGTGCAGCCACTCCAGCAGCGTCACTTTGTTACCGGCAAGCATCTGGACATCGACGATCACGATGTCGGAGTGCGCCAGCGCGTTGTGGGTGCTAGCGGTGAGCAGGTGCAGATAGTCTGCCTGCGGTAAGGCATCGGCTGTGTGCAGATACTTGCTCGCGCCGGGTCGGTTTCGGTCGGCGGTAACATTTCTGCTGCCGATATTGTAGGGCGGTGAGGTAATCGTCAGGCGCGCCCTCGCCCCGGCAAAGAGGCGCTCCACCTGTGCGGGATCGGTGCCGTCGCCGCAGAGCAGCCGATGTTCTCCCAGCTGCCAGAGATCGCCTCTGCGTGCCCGAGCAGGGGAAGTCCGTGGCTCACCAGAAACAGGCGTTCGCGAAAGACGCTTTTGTGTGGCAGCAGTGCTGACGGCAGCAGGGAGCGTCGTCATGGCATTGGGGTTACGGGCGCATTTCTGTCCAGCCCTCGATGGGGTGAGGCGTAGTCTTTCTCTATGGCGGAGAGCAGAAAGGCAGCGGGGTTGCGGGCGTTGCGAGCGGGCAGCCAGGCGATCTGGCGTTCGATACGTTCGGGTTTGTACTGCGCCAGCAACATCTCCACCTGCTCGGACTTGACCCCGAGGCTCCGGAGGCGATTGCGCAGAGCGAGAGCGTGTGGATCGCTGTCCTGTTTTGTCTCCTCTTCCAGCAGTTGTCTCTCGTTTCCCTCTCCCTGTGCCTGACTCTTATAGACTTCTGCGCGGGACAGGAAGGGATAGGCCCAGCCGTTGGCACGTGCGATCTCCGCTTCGACCTCCTCACGCGGACGGGCGTACCGCTGTCGGGAAGCGGCGATCACGGTGTCTCGATGTGCCGAACGCAGCGTTGGCTCCTGTAGGCTATAGGACGTGGCATGGTGGAGAGCAATCAGCTGTGGTGAAGGCGACCAGGCGTGCAGTCCGCTTTCACGGCGCAGCAGATGCAGCAGCGGATCGTCCTGCCAGCGAACCGCCGCTAGCCGGCGCAGTCGAGCGTCCGCCTTGCCGGGCGAGACGTGCATCGCCTCTGCCAGTTCGTGCAGGGTCGGCAGAACATCGCCGTTGGGGGTGACGAAGGTGAGCACCAAGAGCAGGCTCTTGAGCTCTTCGGCAGGCAGTGCGTGCAGCAGACCCGAAGTGCGCAGGAACGGCGTGATCTCCACCGAGGCTGCGGGAACGAAGCTGCCTACTCGATCTTCTCCTCGCTTATGCAGGCGTACCCCAAAGGGACGCTCGGCAGAAGCGTCCGTCGGTGTGTGGGCAGCGTTGTCCGAAGAGAAGGGCGCAGCATTCATAGCCGGAAGAATGAGGGAATGAAGAGAGCTACAACCAGACAGGAGCAGGACTACCTGTGCGGAGATGCCTTCGTCGGTGTGGCACTATACCGGGCGTGTACGAGCGCGTGTTTCAGCGGCGCAAGAGAGGTCTGCAGCTTCTGGCGCTCGGCAGGCGACAGGGTAAGCATTTCCAGAGAGTGCAGATGCTCTACCAGCAATCGGGCAAGCGGCACAACGTGGGCGAGATGTTTTGTGCGACGCTTACGAAGGCTCAGGCGTCGGGAGCGTCCCGTCCTGACACAGGCGGGGCGGGCAAAGGTGTAAGTCGCGTGGGAATAGCCCCGGTAGGAGAAGTCGGGCGCAGCAAGGGAAGTAGGCATGGGCAGCAGTTAGGAGATAGTCGAGACACCTATATTCTGATCCGTCTGCAGTTGGCTGGAGGGCGCTGCAGGAGTGGCTGACAGCGGCAGATGCAGCAGACAGAGCAGAGCGACCAGGCATCCGAGTACAAGGAACAGCCTGTCCTCCGCCTCGGAGCCGGTGACGAAGCGCCGCGAAGGCGCCAGCAGCCACAGGCGACCGGCGCGTGGCCACTTCGGAATGCCGGTTTTGGTGCAGGCGTCGAGGGCGAGATGGCTGGCATATCCGAGCCACAGCGCCAGACCGAACACAGGTGAACCGAAAGCGAGCCCGAGCAGCAGAGCGGGAACGAGAAGAACCGCAAGCACCCTTAGTGAGTGCAGCGGTCCCCGATGTCCCCACTGGCGAAAGAGCAGCGAGGAAACGGGTGCAAGCGGTCGGATAGCGCCGATCTTCACGCTCGAAAGCAGGCTGACCTCGGCATCCAGATCGGGCAGCAGTGCGCCCAGCGCCGCCAGCAGACACAGTGGCAGCAGGGTGTCGGAGGTGAGCGCACCGGGCAAGGGCTGCAGGAGCCACAGCATGCTCAGTCCACCCAGCACATGTGTACGCCCCATCATGGCAGCTCGCTATGGGAAGGCGGCATGAGTGAAGGATCCACCATGATACGGATCGTCAGCCCGCATCGATCGGGAGGAGTAAGACGGGAGGATGCAGACGCAGGCGGCGTTGGCGGCGTTGGCGGCAGCGGAGGCACACCAGACCTGCTCCCCTTCTCCTCAGTAATCTTTCGATGAGGTGCAGTGCCTGCCAGGCTATGGCTTTGCACCAGATGTGCCAGTTCCTCGCCATCGATGAGGCGTACCGGCGCCAGATGCTGTGCCGCCTGCACCGCTTCGACCGCCGCTTGTGCGAACGTCGAGGTGGTGACGAGCAGTCCCTGGATCGCTCCCGTACGCAGCATCGCCCCGCGCAGTACATCGATGTTGAGACGCGTGACCGGTTCACTATCGTACTGACGCAGCTGGCAGATCACACGCGCTTTCGTCAAGCCGACGTGGAGGAACGCTTCGATATCGAGACCACCGTAGCGATTGCGTCCGCGCCTTGCGGTCGTGCCGCGCAAGCTCACTTCTTGATACCCGAGACGTTTGAGCAATTGCGCGACCAGCAGAGCGAAGGCGGGAAAGGGCAGCGCGAGCAGATACTGGCGTGTCTGTGCCAATTGTCCTGCTGACGCAGGAGGGGCTGAAACACTGGCTCTGTCAGCAGAAGTAAAACGAGTGGGAGTGCCTGGTTTCATTGCAGTGAAGTTAGAAGTGATTGAAATGAAGAAAGAAATGTCTTACGTGGCGTCTTCACGCTCCTGGAATAGCACGGCAGGCGGCCAGAGTCCAGAACGCAGGTGTTGGAACTCCGGCTTGACGCTGTCATCTCGGTCATAGACTTCGGCAGGCAAACAGCCCCGACAGCCGAGTAGGTCACACACGGAAGGGGTCGGATAGCTGCCATCCAGCGAGAAGACCTCGCGGGCGTCCAGCGAGTGCCCGGTCGCCTCCTCCAATCGATTGAGTGTCGCCAGTGCCAGTCCGAACGAAGGATGCGTTCGACCGGAAAGCAATCGCGATACAGTCGAGCGCGGCACCCCCAGATCGGCGGCAAGGCGAGCAGGACCCTGGAAGCTGTATCGACTGGTATGCGCCATGATGGCGGCGAGGCGATTGGTGACGGGTCGATCCGCAGGCGAGGTGGACATAAACGCGTGGAGAGGAAATAAAGTAGGAGCCAAATAAGGCAATCCAACGACCACTGTGGGAAGCAATCCCGGTGGCAGCTAGACCACACTAAAGCATGGCAAAAAGAAATGCCACTACCGTTGCGTGGACGCAACGCTGCTATTCTACCAATCAGCAGAGGAAGACAATCTTATTTCGTTGCCTTCGTTACTGTAGGCAGCCACTGGCTCCAGGACTTGCATTCTCGTACAGAGACTGCTATCGTTTCAAACAATCCGACTACATTTTCTAGCCCGTGCAGACTCTAATTATGCCTTCCGCTTTACCTCCTTTTTCCGCCGAAGCCTTCGCCTTCCTCCAGCAGCACGATGCGCTCTTCATTGCGCGCGTAGATCGCCGTGCCGAACGCAATCGTCAGGGGAAACGCTCTCTAGCGTTATCCGTGCCGCTCGCACGCTTCGGTGAGGACTTTCTACTCCTCTACGCCGCCTTGCGCTACGCCAGTACGCAGAGCGTGAAAGTCACGATTGTCCCCGAGACCACCCTGCCACAAAAGCCAACAGGCGTCTCGCCTATGTAAAGCACGGCAAGAGCGCCCGCTTCGTACGAAAGCAGGACACGCAAAAGAGACCGCGAGAGGCTCACGGCTGCAATCCTGCTGTGACGCAAGTCCTTGCCGAGTGCTGCCTCAGACAGTACTCTGGAGAGCTCTCTGTCCCCCCCTTTCCCTCATGGCTTATCCGTGCCAATAGCACCCGTTAGAACACAAACCTCCTTCAGCGGAATAAGCGTGCAGCTACTGTGCAGACAACAACATCGCGAGCGTGCTCGACAGGGAAATCGGTGTATGCGCTGCGGCTGTCAGAACGACCAGATAGTCCAGCGCCTGCTCGCGGTCTGCCAGCGGCGCGATCTCCAGGCGGGCGAACAGGTCGGCTCCCTGCCTGGGGAAGCAGAGTGCCGGGGTGAGCACGCCACGCTGGAATGGGTAGAACGCATGGGTCTGCGTGCCTTCCTGCCAGAGGTGGTACTGGCTGGTCGCTTTGCGTCCGCGCTTATCCAGGTGATCGAGCCGCCATCCCGCAGCGAACAACGCGCTGGCTTTCTGATACGCAGGCAACTGCTCGCGCGCCAGCTGCTCTTGAGCCGTCGCCTCGATGGCACTTTCGGCGAGATGGATTGCCTGGGTGAATGCAGCAATCGCCGCTTGGAGCGCCCGGATACGGGGATGGTCGCGGACGCTTTCGGGCAGAGGAGCCTTCTCACGCCGGGAGGCGACGGTTTGCGGTCGTTCTATATGCTGCCAGGCTTTTGCGGCGATCTGCTGGTTGGTCATGGATTTTGCTGCTGAGCGTTTATGCTTAGCATGGCGGGATTTTGCCCCTGCGTCAACGCCTCCCACGGCTTGCCTCAGCATCGTTGCAGAGGACAGAAGTTGCCTGTACGCAACCCTCGTTGCAGGGAGTGCCGCTTCCCTCTACCTTAGCGTAGGAGGCGCGGCGCTCCTGCGGACAACGTCATCGGATCCGGCAGCCGTCCGCCTCTGTCGGTCTCTATCAGATCGATCCCTTCCCCACTCCGGCATCTCCTCGGCGCGTTTCCGATGCGATGCCCACCGACCTTTCCCAATTCGGCATGAATGCTTCCATG
>JBBRLT010000116.1:0-5702 GCA_038231235.1 Terriglobales bacterium | reverse complement strand
CACGCTCCAGCTCCTCGAAGCTGTAGAGCCATCGTGGACACATAACGCACATGCACACTCAGTGACGGTCCCTATCCTACCACCTCCCCTTCCGCTCCCCGCTGCAGCCTCCACGCTTTTTTTTTTTTTTTAAATTGTGTTGGCAGTGTATCATCCGCAAAACAAAGCGATGCAAGGGGCACCGCAATGTTGATCCCGCATCAATGTGTGATGCGAGTTAGGAAGGCCGTGGGGGGAGCGTGCGGAGCGCCTCTCTTGAGAGAGGGACGCGCCGTGTAAGAACGGGTAGAGATGGTGAACAGCGAGCGGGGAAGCTCGGTTGCAAGAGAGAGAGAGGAGTGTGACTGATTGTGTTTGTTTGTGTGTTGCTCGGCTGCTGATCACTGATCATACACCGGCGGCCTCCTTCCAGCTTCGAAAGGCCTTGTGGATGCTCTCCAGGCAGAGCAGCCGGAGAGCGAGGAAACTGGCGCGACCCTCCTCCGCGGACGGGAAGCCGGTGCGCTTGGCAGCAGCGCTCGCCTGGCCGCGGGTGAACGCGCCGACCAGCAAGCAAGTGAGATGACGCAGCCGCTCCTGCGCAGGCACGGTTGCGCCGATGGGGAAGAGAGCGAGAAGTAGATCGGCGAGCGAGCAGGCGGAGTGGGTTGCGAGCCACTTCTGCGTGCACGGATCGGCGCTGAGGATGGCTCGCATGTCCGCGGCCAGACGATTGCGGAACTGAACACTGCACCGCACTGGGCACTGGGCCAGATGAGCGAGGTCGAAGGATGCGTTGCAGCGGTCGCACCACAGTCGCTGCAGCGCGCTGTCTCTGTCTCCGGGCCCGCCTGCTGCCGGCCAGAAGAAGTGAATGGAGTTGGTCGCGACGTGAACCAGCGTGGCCTGAGCAACCGCCGATCCATGACGCTGTGTCTCAGAGCCGAGCTCGAGCATGCCCGGCCCAGCGAGGTCACCGCGGTCGTCTGCTCGCGCGGCCCACTTGACCATCGAAGTGTGCTGCAAGCGAACGAGCGCGGCGCGACGGATGTCATCGCACAGCAGCTGATCTTGCTCGTCAGTGATAAACATGTGATGCTCGCACGCGCTCAGCGGTAGCTCGCGCAGGCTGAGCGGCGTCGGCTGGTCCCGCTTCGCTCGGGCCAGGTTAGCTTGATAGTCGGTGAGCCGGTTGCCCACGCTGTGAATGTCCGCACCAGCCGTGTGGGCTTTGACATGGCTGGTGTGTGTGTTGGCCTTGCGCCGCTGCAGCAGATGATGAATCAGCTGCAACAGCGGTCGAGCCGCCATGCGCAGGCGACGACGGTCGTTGCACTGTGACTCGTAGGCGTGGATGCCGGCCAGCGCGCCCTGGCTGTCCGAGTGAATCTCGAGCTCGCACGATGTGGGAAACATAGCGAGAGCGCGAGCGATTGCCTGCAGCTCCGCCGCGTACACGCCGCGCGTGCAGCTGATTGATGCGCCAAACATAGCAGCACCTCTGACGTGCGCCGCTCGCAGCAGCTTCTCATCGGTTGGGATGCCAGCATAGCTGGTGTCCAGCCACTGGTCAGCCACTGTGATGGCCCACGCTGATGTCGAGTGAGGCAGTGAGGCGGCATCGTAAGACCCGTCAGTGTACACATGCACACGACTGAGCGGAGCAGGAGTGTCGGCTCCCCACCCACGCCACAGATCGTGTGCGACTCTTACAGAGCCTGCTGACAGCTGCAGCTCCTGGCTGAGGCTGCACGCGCTGCTGTCTGGTAGCGAGCCGACAGCGTCAGCATCGAAGAGGTGCTGATCCCGTCCGCCCACCCGTCGTCTCGGGTGCAGCTGTAGCGTCCAGCCGAGCGAGTGCACAGCGAGGCGAGCAGCGCGCTCCATCCGCGTGCCACTGTTGACCCACGGCAGCGCGGTCGTGATGTCTGCGGAGCCAGCTGGCAGCGCACGACGTAGGAGCAAGCGACCCAGCTCGCCCCACCGACACCGCGGGTCAGTCGAGTTGACGCGGAGGAACAGCTCTGACACCTTTGCGGTGATCTCGAGCCACGAGGGGAGGACGATGTGTAACGCAAGTGCGACCGCGCTGTGGCTGAGACTGAGCGGCGACGCGGCAGCGTGCTTGATGCAGCCGATGATGGCTGCGTCGCAATGAGCGATGAAGCTGCTAGTGCCCGGCCCGTGCACGTAGCGCAGTGAAAGCTCGAGCTTCGGCAGCAGGAATACGTTGAACATGAAAGCTGCGTGGCCCAGCGACAAGCTGAATTTGTCCACGATGCCGACGAAGATGCGAATCATCGCGAGCGACTTGGCGTGCTGACTCAGCCAGCTGCCGTCCATGCGGCAGTGCACGCCGAGGTAGCGGACAGGCTGGCTGTGCGGCACTGGCAGCAGCGCGTGACCTTCGATCTCAATGCCCGCTGCTGTGAGCGCAGCTGTGGTCACAGGCTCGTTGGTTGCTGTGCGGCCTGTCAGCTCGCATTTGTTGTGGTTGAGCAGCATGCGGTTGAAAGCCATGAAGAAGTGAACCCAATCGTTCTGCTTGCGCATGGCCTGCAGGGTGTTGGTGAGCACAGTGGTGTCGTCGGCATAACCGAGCGATGAGAGGGAGAGGCCGTCGCACCCGTTGCCGAGCTGCGTGAGCACCAGCCCGAGCCTTTCGTTGGTGAATGGGTTGCACTCGAGTCCCTCGTGCAGCGCATCCATGAGCACGACGAAAAGCAGCGGAGCAAGCGGGTCGCCCTGCCTGAGGCTGCGTAGCACGTCGAAGAGAGGCGAAACGCCATAGGCAGTCCGCACACGGGATCTGAGCCCGGTGAGGCTGTCCTCGACGAGCGCGATGAACGATGCGGGCATGCGCAGGCGGCGCATGGCTCGAACCAGCACACCCACTTGCACGCTGTCGTACGCCTGCTTGATGTCGTAGAACAGCGTGTACATCTCGCGTTTGCCTGAGCGGCTCCAGTCCCACGCATCCAGCAGCTCGTCGATCGATTTAGTGATGCTGCCGCCGTGGACAAATCCGCGCTGAGCCGGATGGAGGATCGGATGGCGGCTGAAGATACCGCCGAGACGGTGAGCGAGCAGCTTGTTGAGCAGCTTGCCGAGGCAGCTCTGCAAGCTGATGGGCCGCACGTTGCTCATGTTGCGCTCCTTCCGCGCGTCCTTGAGCAGTGGGACGATGACGCTCGTCTTCCAAGCGGATGGGAACGTGCCGGTGCGCAGGCAGCCGGAGAATAGATCAGCGACGAGCGAGCACAGCTCGGGACTGCCGCGCAAAGCGACCTTCCACAGGCCGACGGACACTTCATCCTCGCCGGGCGCGGACACGAGTGGCGCATCGGCGCATGTGGCGAGTAGCTCCTCACACGTGACAGGGCCCATGAGGCCGTCGTACCACTCCCGCTGCACGCTGTCCTTGTCGAGAAGCATGGAAGGCAGAGGAGGCTGGATCGCAGCGGCTGCAGCAGGTGCAGGAGGCAGTGCGAACACAGACTGGAAGTGATCCACCATCACCGCCTCGAGCTCTCCCGCACTGGTGGTGAGTGAGCCGTGCTTGTCCACGACCGACTGCAGATGCGTGGGCAGCGCGTCGCTCTGCAGCATGCGATGAACGAGGGCAGCAGGGCTGGCGTCAAGCGGCGCGCGCGCTCCAGTCAGCATGCGCTGCTGCTCCTTGCGGATGGCTGAGCGAGTGTGCGACTTGAGCTGCTGCGTCTCCCGCATCCACGCCTGCGGGTCTGCGTTGTCCCATGCGTCGTTGACCCAGCACAGCTGGAGCTGATCGACGCACAGGAGATGCTGCCGCCTCCACACCGCACAGTGAGTGAAGCGGAAGGCGTGCCTGTGGGCCGGGCTGACGGCATGGAGGAGCGTGGTGGACGTGCGGAGCAAGCTCGAGAGCGCGCGTCGCTGCTTCTGGAGCATCAGCATGTCGCTGCTCTGGAATGCCGCTGCGCCGGTGATGGGCAGTGAGGCGAATGCTGCGCCTCGTGTCAGCGCAGTCAAGCGTGTGGCGAGACAATCGAGAGAAGGAGCCTCATCGCTGCTGGCCAGCTGCTGCAGCTGCTGTTGATTCCTCTGCAGTCGGCGCTGCAGACGCTGGATGAACACATCTCTGTGTGACTCTGTGGCTGCTCTCAGGTTGGGCAGCTGCAGACGCAGAAGAGGGGTGGTGCACGCGGTGGGGCCCACGTGAGCCAGCTGCACCTCCGCCCACAGCAGGTGATGGTGCGACAGCGTGTGCATGGAAGCGTCGATCTCGACACGCAGAAGAGATGCGTCGCTGATTCCTTTGAGCCACAGATAGTCGATGCGACTGTGCGTGGGTCTGACTCCATTGATGGAGTGTGTAAAACCGGGTTCGAGTGCAGCAGACGGGTTGAGCGAGCGGTATGCGTCGGTGAACCCCCCTTGCTGCAGTCGATGTATCGGTGAGAGCGCGACTCTGGCAGCCGCTGCCACTGGGGCAGCCGGTTGTGGGAAACGATCCCAGTGAGTGAGCGTCTCGTTGAGATCTCCCATCACGATCACCTGCTGCATTCCAACGCTCCAGCGCACGATCGTGGCGTACAGCGAGTGCGCCTGATCGTGCGCGGGAGAGGATGCTGCAGTGTGATCGATGCCGGTAGGCATGTAGACGGAGATGAGCAGCGAGAGCTGTCCTTTGCTCAGCTCCAGCACCGCGCCAACCAACCGACCCGTGTCGGACCGGTGGTAGCAGCGGATGCGAGAGGCGAGCGCGGACGAGAGCAGCAGGCCGACTCCGCCCTCGTGCCGTGAGGGGCCAGCCTCGTAGACGAGTGTGTATGGCGGAAGCCGCGTGGAAAGTAATGCTGGGTTGCCGATCTCCTGCAGGGCGACGGCGTCGAGCGTCAGCGCCGCACATCGATTGATGATGTGCGGCAGCTTTCGAGTGAATCCGAGGCCGAGGTTGAATGTTCCGAGCCGCAGCGTGGAGGCTGCAGCGGGGAGCGGAAGGGGAGGTGGTAGGATAGGGACCGTCACTGAGTGTGCATGTGCGTTGTGTGTCCACGATGGCTCTACAGCTTCGAGGAGCTGGAGCGTGATGGGGCAGCAGGCTTGGCTGTTGCTCCTGCTGCGGCGGCAAATTCGCTGCTGAGGCCCCTGCTGACCGGTGCATGCTGCTGTCCGCTGCTGCTGCTGTTGCTGCTGCTGTTGCTGCTGCTGGTGTTGCTTGCCCGTTGCTTCTTTTGACCCGGACTGCTGATCGGTGCCGGCAGGAACGAGAGGCTGGACGGTGGTGCAGCGCTCGATGATGATGCTGCTGCTGCAGCTGCTTTGGACGGCACGGCCGCTGCTGCTGCTGCTGCTGCTGCTGCTGCTGCATCATCATCCTCCTCTGCATCAGCCCAGCTCTCGCCGCGAAGATCTGCGCTGGTGATCGTTATTGCAGCAGGCGATACTGATGCTCCGGCTTTGCGCTTCCTCGCTGATGGCGGCGGCGATGCAACAGGCTGATTGGCTGCGCCGCGCTGGCCACGGACAGGCGAGCCAGCAGGTGACGCTGATGGTGGCCGACTCCCTGGACAGCCGCCGCGACTCCGGCTGCGTGATGTTGATGCTGCTTTCACCGAAGCAGATGATGGGGCGCCGGCCGCTGCTGCTGATGCTGGTGCTACTGCTGGTGACGATGCAGCCGGTGCAGCGACAGGGGCACGGGCCGCAGCAAAAGCTGCTGCTGCTTCAGCCGCGTGTTG
>JBBRLT010000115.1:0-5946 GCA_038231235.1 Terriglobales bacterium | reverse complement strand
GAGATCACCAGCTTCGCCCACTGGACCCGCCAGGGCGACCAGATCAAGCTGACCTTCGATCCGGTCGACAAACAGCCAACCCCGCCGCCAATGTCCTTCCGGCTGCAGAAGAAGACGCTGACGCCATTGGTCTACAACCACGACCTGTGGCGCACCCTGCCGCCGCCACCGCTGCATCGGACGAATGCCAGCGATACAGACAACGACCGGTAAGCGCAGCGACCGGAATCCAACACCCCGCTGAGCGACTCGGCAACGGCGAAGAAACAGCGAAGTGGGGCGCTACAATATCTCCAATGCAACACACCGCCCAGTCCGCTCCCGCAGCCGCCGCGCTGGCCTGGGCCCACCCCGTGATTCAGGAGTGGTTCCTCACCCGCTTCGGGTCCGCGACGGAGCCGCAGATCGAAGGCTGGCCTGCCATCCTGGCGCAGCGCCCCACGCTCATCTCCGCACCCACCGGCTCCGGAAAGACGCTTGCCGCCTTCCTCATCTGCATCGACCAGCTCTTCCGCCGCGCCATCGCCGGCCGCCTTGAAGCCCATACCGAGGTCGTCTACATCTCGCCGCTGAAGGCGCTATCAAACGATATCCGCAAGAACCTCGAAGAGCCGCTCCAGCAAATCCAGCAGCTCGCCCTGGAGCGTGGCCTGCTCTGCCCGCCCATCCGCACTGCAGTCCGCACCGGCGACACGCTGCCCGCGGAGCGCCGCAGCATGTTGCGCAATCCGCCGCACATCCTGGTCACTACGCCGGAGTCCTTCTTCATCCTGCTCACCGCGGAGAAGAGCCGCGCCAACCTGGCCCGCGTGCGCACCGTCATCGTCGATGAGATTCACGCCATGGCCGACGACAAGCGCGGCACCCACCTGGTGCTCTCGCTCGAACGGCTCGACGCACTGGTCTGCGGAGAGAACCCGCTCGCGCCCGGCGCGCTGATCGCTGGCATGGCCACGCCGCCGCAGCGCATCGGCCTCTCCGCCACGCAGAACCCCATCTCGCTGGTCGCAGACTTTCTTACCGGCACGCGTTACTGTGATCCCGCAGTGATCGAGGTGGGCCGGCGCCGCCACTTCGACCTCGGCATTGAGGTGCCCAGCGAAGAGCTTGGCTCCATCACCACCAACGCCATCTGGGATGACGTGTACAACCGCTTCGCAGAGCTGGCGCGCGAGCACCGGTCAACACTGGTATTTGTGAACACCCGCTCCATGGCAGAGCGGCTCGCCTTCCAGGTCGGCGAACGGCTGGGGCATGAGAACGTGGCCACGCACCACGGCTCACTCTCGCGCAAGCTGCGCCTCGAAGCAGAGCGCAAGCTGAAGGCCGGAGAGATTCAACTGCTGGTCGCCACCGCCTCGCTCGAGCTCGGCATCGACATCGGCGCCATCGACCTGGTCTGCCAGCTCAACACGCCCCGCGCTCTTGCGCCCGCACTGCAACGTGCAGGCCGTGCCGGCCACTGGCGCGGCGCCACGCCCAAGGCGCGCTTCTTCGCCACCACGCGCGACGATCTGATGGAGATGGCTGCGCTCATCCGCGGCATGCGCGCCGGCGCGCTCGATCAACTGGAGATCGCACCGCAGCCGCTCGATGTGCTGATGCAGCAGATGGTCGCCGCCTGCGCTGCCGAGCCCTGGCAGGAGGACGATCTCTACGCGATGGTCACCCGCGCCTACCCCTACCGCGAGCTGCCGCGCGACACCTTCGACGAGCTGCTCTGTCTGCTCAGCGAAGGCATTGAGTCGTCACGAGGCCGCTATGGCGCCTACCTGCTGCGCGACCGCATCCATGGCCGGCTACAGGCGCGGCGCGGCGCGCGCTCCATCACCGTATCGAACGGCGGCACCATTCCAGACACCGCCATCTTCTCCGTCATCCTGCAGCCGGACGGCATCCCCATCGCTACACTCGATGAAGAGTTCGCCATTGAATCCACGGTTGGCGACGTGATTCAACTTGGCAACGCGTCGTGGCGCATCTCTGCAATTGAAAGCGCCGGCCGCCTCTACGTCGAGGACGCCCACGGCCAGCCGCCCAGCGTTCCGGTATGGCGTGGCGAAGCGCCGCAGCGCACCCCGGAACTCTCCCGCTGGCTCTGTGAATTGCGCAAGGATATCGATGCGCGCACGCAGAGCGTGCTGCCCGGCTACCTCAGCCAGACCGATACAACTGTCGCCGACACGGTGACGTGGCTCAAGCAGGAGTGCTGCGTCACCGATGCCGGGGCGGAGCAGATGATCGCCTACATCGTCGCCGGCCGCGCCGTGCTGGGTACTGTACCCACGCTCGACACCATCATCGCGGAGCGCTTCTTCGACGAAGGCGGCGGCATGCAGCTCATCCTGCACGCGCCCTTCGGCGGCCGCATCAACAAAGGCTGGGGCCTGGCCCTGCGCAAGCGTTTCTGCCGCGGGTTCAACTTTGAGCTGCAGGCAGCAGCCACAGACAACGGCTTGAACATCTCGCTCGCGGAGCAGCACTCCTTTCCGCTAGCCGATGTCTTCCAGTTCCTTACCACCGAAACCGTAACCGAGCTGCTGGAGCAGGCCGCGCTTGCCTCACCCATCTTCAAAGCGCGGTTTCGCTGGAACGCTACGCGCAGCCTGCAACTGCTGCGATTCCAGAAGGGCAAAAAAGTCCCGCCCCAGGTGCAGCGCACTCGTGCAGAAGATCTGCTGGCCAGCGTATTTCCGCAAGCCGCTGCCTGCTTCGAGAACATCGAAGGCGATATTGAGATCCCCAACCACCCGCTCATCCGCGAGGTGATGAAGGATGTGCTGGGCGAGGCCATGGACCTGGCCGGCCTCATTGAGGTGCTGGCGAAGATTCACTCCGGGGAGATTCGCTGCCTTGCTGTTGACTCCACCGTTCCCTCCGTCTTCTCGCACGGGCTGCTCAACGCCAACCCTTACGCCTTCCTCGACGATGCACCCGCCGAGGAGCGCCGCGCCCGCGCTGTCAATATGCGCGGCATGGTGCCAGACAAGCTGTTGGGCGAGGTGGGCCGGCTTGATCCGGAAGCAATCCGCGCCGTGCGCGAAGAGTGCTGGCCGGATATCCGCGACGAACATGAGCTGCACGACCTGCTCTACTCGCTCGTCGTTGTGCCGGCCTCTCTGCTCGATCATCCCCGCGCCACAGGCTGGCGCATCCTCTTCGAACGTATCACGTCACAGGCGCGCGCACTTTTGCTCTCCGGCGAATGCATCGTCGCTGCAGAACGTGTCACCGACTTGGAATCTCTTCGCAGCGCACAGCCGGACGCTGCACTGCTGCAGAAGTCTCTCCACGCCTGGCTGGGTATCCTCGGCCCACAAACGGCGCAATCTCTAGCCAGCTATCTTGGTCTCGCAGCCAATGCGATCTTCAACTCACTCGTAGCTATGGAATCGCAAGGCACCGTTCTGCGCGGAGAATTTGAGTCCGCTGTCATCCCGACCCTGAGCGACGCGAAGGGGATGGACCTGCAGTTTCTGCAATCGAGTGCGGTCGCTGTACTAAACGCGAGCGACTATCGGAAGCAAGCCCCACAAAACGACCCGCAGGGTCAGCTGCCTCAATGGAAAATTGAATGGTGTGAAAGGCGGTTGCTCCAGCGCATTCACAAGCGGACCATCCACACCCTGCGCAACCAGATAGAGCCAGTCGCGCCAGCTGCGTACATGCAGTGGCTGCTGGGCTGGCAGCACCTCGCGCCGCAGACCCAGCTCACTGGTGAAGAGGGCGTGCTGGACGCACTACGCAAGCTCGAAGGCTTTGAAGCGCCTGCCATCGAGTGGGAGCGTAGCCTGTTGCCGCAACGGGTCGCAAATTACGATCCTCGCTGGCTGGACACGCTCTGCATGGCCGGCGTTGTAGGCTGGGGCCGTGTATCGCCCCATCCTGCATTCCAGTCGCCGGAGGGTGGCGCGCCGCGCCGTGTAGTGCCCACCAGCATAGCGCCCATCACCTTCTTCCTGCGTGAGGACGCGCATTGGATGGATGCCTGCCTGCGCGCGCGTGAGCTGCCAGAGAGCGCGCTCTCCTGCTGCCTCTCATCTCTGGCGATGCAGGCGCGTACCTGCCTTGAGAACTCCGGCGCCGCCTTCGCTGCGGACCTTGCACGTCAGCAGAACGTTCCGCTGGCACAGGTCCATCACGCGCTGTGGGAACTGGTCGCCGCCGGCCTCGCTACGGCGGATGGCTATGACAGCCTGCGTGTGCTGATCGATCCCCGTCGCAAGGCCTCCGCTGCCACGCCCTTCCGCATGCGCGGCAGCACTCAGCGCGCGCGCAATACCGCCGGCCGCTGGAGCCTGTTGGCGGCGCCTGCCCCGGCTATCGACGAAAGCGCCACCGCCGATGCACTGCGCCGCGAGCAGGAGATCGAATCCGCAGCACTCGTCCTGCTGTGGCGCTATGGCATCGTCTTTCGCGATCTGCTGCAGCAGGAGACCACCATGCCGCGCTGGCGCGAGTTGCTGGGCATCTTCCGCCGCCTGGAGGCGCGCGGCATCGTGCGCGGCGGCCGCTTCCTCTCCGGCTTCCCCGGTGAACAATTCGCGCTGCCCCAGGCTGTCGAGTCGCTGCGCGAGTCCCGCCGCCAGCAGCACGCCACTGCTACAGTTACGTGCGCGGCTGCCGACCCCGCGAACCTGGTCAGCATCGTCGTCCCGGGCGAGCGCCCCGCCGCCATCGCTGGCCGTACAGTCTGCTTCGCCAACGGCCACTTCCAGCCAGCCACCGGCACTGCAGAGGAGGCAGAGGCCCTGGTCAATCGCGATCCAGAGCCCCTACCAATACCCGCGCTATTCCCGGCCGGCGCACCCTCGCAGCAGATTCCGCTGGGCCATGACTGACTTAACCCCACCACCCACGCCGCCCACGCCCCGCGAGGGCGAAGACTACTACTGGGAGGGCCCCTACATGGTCTTCACCGCTGCATGGCATCGGAAGCGCGGCATCTGCTGCGGCAATGCCTGCCGCCACTGCCCATTCGATCACGTGAATGTGTTGCCGCCTGCTGCAAGCAAATCCTGATCCAACTTCACTGTCATCCTGAGCGAGGCGAAGAGCCGGCCTTGAGCTCGTCTTAGGGATCTGCATTCCTCGCCACACCCTACCGGACCAGCACACCCGTCCGCGGAAAGCTGAACGCCCCGCCGCGATCGTCAATCACATTCACCTGGCAGGTGTACTCGCCCGGCTTCAAGGCATTCAGTGGCACATCGAACTGGAAGGCAATCGTGTTGCGCGACGGGTCGGTCAGCCTGGTTGCCTCCACTGTCGGCGTCTCAAACACTTTGGTCGAGCCGGAGAGAAACTCAATCGAGGTCAGCAGCCGCGGCGACTGCGGTGTCGCCGTCGGCCCATAAACCTCATACAGCAGATACAGATGCCCATCCTGGCGGAAGACATGCGCCACGTTCGGTATCCACAACTGGCCGTCATGCACCAGCGGATCTACTTCTTTACTCCGGGATCCCTTTCCTGGCGGCGCGGGCTGTCGCTGGCTCGCGAGTACCACCGAAGATAGCTTCATCGGTGCCTTGCTCAGGTCCGGCACTGTGATGTCCGTTTCGAACGAGCCCATGTGGCCAGTCTCATTCTCGCGCACCACAAACTTCAGGTGATACTTGCCCGAGGGCAGCGTGAAGCTGGTGGAGTACTGCACATTCTTGCGCGCAACCTGCTGCTCCTGGTCAATCGCCAGTTTCACCGTCTGGCGTATGTCACCGTCAACGCGCCCTGTGCCGTCCTTCACCTCGCCGATGATGTCGAGTGTCGCCTTGTCCCGGTCGCCACCCTTCACAAACGGAATCTGCGACCCCGGCACAATCAGCGAAACGGGAATGTAGTAGCGTCCCGCGCCAAGCTGGAAGTAGTAGGCTGCCAGGTACACCGGCACATCCGTAGCGGGCAGGTCGCTCTCCAGTTGCTCTGTAAGCTGCCGCTCGCGGTCCT
>JBBRLT010000114.1:0-5990 GCA_038231235.1 Terriglobales bacterium | reverse complement strand
GTTGTACTACTACTACTCAGCAGCAGATGATGGTGGTGATATTTATTATTATGATGCTTCTTATTATGATGACAAGTCGAGAATGCCCGTGGGTTTGCCGGCAGGTGGTGCTAATATCGCTTGGCGGGAAGGCAAAGAACGGTTAGAGATCCGGCAAAGGACTTAGATGAAATGATCGGCAGGAGCACGCCCGGCGGCTGTGCTCGTTTTTGGTTCTTATGGGGGAGACAGTGGGGGAGACGCCGTGTATGGAGGGGCAGGAGGCAATTAGCCCCCACCGGCGCAGGAGGGGCCACCGATACTGTTCTGCTGCAGCGACATCAATCGTTTTAATCTTATCGTAGCGACTGGCTCCGCAGTAAAGGGTGGCAGAGGCTATTTATGCAGCGGGTGGCAACGCTGGCGTGTATCGTTCTGGCAGTTAAAGGTGGAAACTTCTCGTGTCGGTCATAATTTTTTTGTCTACTTTTGAAATCTGGTTATAGCGACCGGCGGCTTCCTTGACGGTCGCAGAGGCGGTCTATCTAGCGGCTGGCGCGGGTGAAGACCTCTGAGTAGACGACGTTAGCGGTGTGCTCGCCCTTCACCTCGTCTTCCGCCAGCGAATCATGCTCGATGAGGAAAGCGATTTTGTTGGGATCGCCTGACCGTGAGGCAGCGACGTAGGCCTGGCCGTGCGAGAACACCGGCTGTGGCAAGAAGATGCCGACGACGTCGTAAGTCTGCCCCTGGCCCTTGTTGATCGTAATCCCCCATGCAATCTTGACCGGAAATTGGCGGCGGGTGAAGTCGAAGGGCAGATTCGTGTCGCTCGGCGTGAGGCTGATCCGTGGTAAGAGGACGGTTGTGCCTCTCTGCGCGCCGGTCAGGAGGGTTGCCCGCAGCACGCGCGGCTGGATGGCGGTGATCTGGAGGCGGGTGCCGTTCATGAGGCCTTGCTTCCTGTTCATGTTCCGCAGGAGCATGACGATGGCGCCGATCTTGAGGTTGAGCACGTGCGGCGGCAGGCCTGCTATGTCCAGGGAGTTCAGCCACTCGATGGGGAACTCTACACTGGCGTCCTGGAAGCCGGGGGAGTCCGTGATGGAGTCCGCGCTGTAGCAGATCTGCCCAGCGGTTGGCAGCAGTTTCATAACGCTGTGGTTGATCTCCTCCGCGTGCTTGTTCAGAGGCGTCATTATGACCCGGCCCATAAGCCGGTCTGCGATCATCGCGCCGTCTGCCGTGAGGTCGCCGAAGACGTAGCGGATCAAGCCGCCGAGGTTCCGGTTCCGTGGCGGCAGCAGCATGGTGGGAGGAATGCGGAGAATTTTTCCAGAAGTCCCGTCCCCCACCGACAGCAGCCAGTCTGCGTAAACCTGCAGCTGCTGCGCCAACTGGTCGTCACCGTCGCGGCGGAGGCGTAGCACGCGCATGTTGTCGCTGAGGCGATGCTTTGTCAGCAGTGGCCAGAGGTGGGAAGAGACGATGGTGGCGGCGATGACGGCGGCGCGGGAGCCTCGTTTCACAACAGGCAGCGTCTGCCGGAGGTCGCCTGATGCGAGAACGACCAGGCCTCCGAAGGGAACGTCGGGGACGCCGATGATGTCGCGGCAGAGCTCGTCCACCTTTTCCAAGCAGCGGCGGTCGCTCATCGGAACCTCGTCCCACACCAGCAGGCGCGCCCGCCGTATGATGGCTGCCTCCGGAGAGTGGCTGCAGGCAGGGTGCCAGGGCGAGGAGAGGAGTGGGGAGGAAGGAGAACAGGAGAGGGGAGAGAGTGAGGGAAGTGATGGAAGTGATTGGAAATCATTATGGTCTCCTCTTCTCTGGCGTTAATCCCTTTTCGGGTGTTAGTTGCACAGGCTCCGGCGCTCACCTGCTGATGCTGCAGATGCTGTCGGCTGTGAGGTTGATTGGAATGCGGAAGCGGAGATGCGCCGTGCTGCTGCTTCCCTCCAAGAGCAGCGCTGCTATGCCTGTGCTGGCGACGACGATCACTATTGCGCGCTCTTCGGCGAGAAGCTCGAGCGCGATGATGCAGTTAATCGTTGTTGTCTTCCCTCCTCCCGCTGGGGCGTCAGCATAGTGCAGGCGGCTGCGGGGAGAACCGCCCGTGGCTCTCTCCGCTGTGTCAGCAACGATGCTGTTGAGGAGCTGGTTCTGCGCTGGTGTCAGCAATGGCCGCCACTGAATCAGCAGACGCCGGAGGTGTTCGCGGTCGACGTCGAGAATTTCGCGAATCGCCTGGGGCTCGTCTTCAAAGGGATCGACAGGGCGATCGGCGGCGGCGGCGGCGTCTTCGTTTGCGGCTTGGAGGAGAACGGCGTTGAGGCGCTGGGTGAGGTCTGCTGGGAAGGTTATGTTGGCGGCAAAGAGGTATGCGTCCACCTCCCGCAAGCCGCGCGCCTCCATGCGGGCGGAGGGTGCTGCCACCCCTTCGGCGTGCGCGAAATCTTCCAGCAGGTGCTGCCTGCAGTGGTCCCACAGCTGCAGCGGTTCCGCTACCTCCACATGCTGCAGGAGAGTGGCGAAGAGACCCCTCAGCTGGCGCGGCATCTTAAATGACGCCGCCTCCTCCATGCAGCTCCGCCACTCGGCGTCGTCGGCCAGCAAGCCGCGGGCGATGCACGCCTCCTTAAAGGTCGGCAGGAGGTGGTCGCCTACGGTGGCGAGGTCGTTGTAGCTCTTCGCGCCAGGGGTGTGCGCCAAGAGGACGCGCAGGTAATATTTTTCCTGCGATCCTTTCAGAGAGCACGCCACCATCCTGCCGATCGCTGGAAAGCGCTCGCTATCCCTCGCCCGCCGTGTCCACGCCTTCTTCTGCGGTGGTAGGTGCAGAATGACACAGATTAGTGAGAAGGCATCTTCGTAGCAGTGAAGACGATTCATGAGGCGGCAGCAAGCGCAGAATGACAGAGAATAGTGAGGAGACATCTTCGTAGCAGTGAAGACGATTGAGGCGGCAGCAAGACGATTCACGCGGCAGCGTGGCGACGCACAGCAGCAGTCCAGACGAAAAACATAGGGTAGTCGTGGTAGAGGAGTGCCGAGCAGTCGATCTCGTTGTGAGGGCCGCCGCCTTTGTAGGGGACCTCGCGGCGCTGGCTGCCCGTCCCCCGCTGCACTGGGGCTTCATCGGCGTTCATGGCGAACCACTGTGTGAGCATCGTGGCAGGGGCGGTGTTGCCGTGGGCAGCGAGCACCGCCGCGGCCGGTGTGCCCTGTTGGAATACAACATTCTGCTCCCCTGAAAGGTGAACCTGCAGCAGTGTTACCGGCGGCTGCAGCTGCCGCATCGGGAAGCCGAATATCCGCCAGCACGCCTCTGCTGAGGAGATGTAGCGGCCGCTGAGGAAAAGGTCCACCTCGTCTATCGCAGGCGATGGTGGCTGGACAGCGGCAGCGTTAGCTCCACCCGCGGCTTGCGGGGATATAATCGCGACCTGCGACGGGCAGCGAGAGCCATCACTTTAGCGTTGGTTGATTCATTCGATATTCGCTATCTGCTATCCGCTATCATCGGTAATCTGGCCGCAGGCGCTGAGCAGCAGCAGCAGCAGCAGCGCATAGTGTCGTACCTGCGCTTTGTCGGGTCCTTTGTAGAAGTATGAATGAAGGTACTTGGCCGCCGTTATGCTGCTGCATATCTCAACGTTGATATGGCAGCGGAACCTGCGGTTCGGCAGCCAGGCGGCAGGCAGTGAGAGAGATGGTAGTGGCGGCGCATTGGCGGCGCAAGAGGCCGGCAGCCGCATGGGACATATGATTAGATGCGCACTTCAACAGGAGGTATGGGTTCCACGGGACCACCCAGCTGTTGTCGACCATCTCCACTCCGCCACCGGGCATGCGGTACTCCACCTCCTGCCCTCCATCGCTGGGCTTCCGGCGGCGGTAGAGCGGGTAACCGTTGTCGTTCTCCGCCGTGAAGGCGATGAATTCCTTGGGAAAGTCCTTCGTGCAGCGATTGTCGTGTGACATGCACTTAGCTGGGAAGGAGGAAACGCAAAAGATCGGACGAATCAGCATTTCCTCCATCAAGGGCGGGTTCATGCGAGACAGAAGCTACAATGAAGGGGACAACGCAGCAGGAGCATATCATTTTGGTGGCTTGTCGCAGGTGGCGGCGGCGGCTGCCTGCTTATGTTCGATTGCTAAGTTCGGCAGATTGGCAGGCGGAGCGGATCAATTCCGGGCGCACAACGCACCATCAGCGACAGGGCCTGCGGCATTGCTGCAGGGGTTGTGGATCATGTGAGCCAGCACGAGCGCTCTCAGTTCAGCTCGGGCGGAGCCGGGGGGACCGTCAGGAGGAATCTCCGCGCAAACGATCTCGTCGAAGTCGTCTGCGTTGTGCGGTTTGTTCGAGGATGCCAACCATGCCAGCAGATGCATGTGGGGCAGTTTGCGCTTCTGCCACTCGATGACAGTATCCAGCGCAATGCACTTGCCGAAGAGCGAGCCCTCCTTCAGAAGCTTCACGAGCTCGTGAGCTTTCTGGAGGAAGACCCGCTGCACGATGTCCGGCCGATCCAGCGCCGTCTGGCCTGGTAGTAGCGCGTTCGCGATGTCCGGCCACTTCGGATTGCACGTCATGGTGATGAAGAGGTCCGCCTTCCCCAAATGGCGGCTGACGGCCATCGCATCCTGCTTCGACCGCTCAAACCATCGTGGAGTGCCGGTGATGGTGGCGGGCAAGACGATGCGGCGGCCGATGCTGTCTTGCGACGTGGAGGCACCGTCGGCGGCCGCATCAATGAGGCCGGAGTAGAGCTCAGCACGCAGCTTCCTCTGCGATGCCTCCATCGCTACCCAGCGCATCACCTGCTGCTGCTGTGTGGCGAAGCGGTCGCAGGCCCACTCCTCGAATAGGCGGCCGGCACGGAGTAGGTGGTTGCTGTCGCCCTCGCGGCGGCGATCGTGAAGGCGGAAGCGCATGAATTCGAGCGATGTGATGTTGAGGCGGGGCCCTCGGGCGTTCTCGTCATTTCCGGCCGGCCCCGCTCCTCCTGCGTCGTCGTCATCACTCTCACCGCTGCCATCGTCGGTCGCTCCCGCCGCCACCTCTGCGCTCCTCCCTCGTCCCCTGCCGCCTGTTCCTCCTCCCCTCCCGCGCCCCCTGCCGCCCCGTCCACCACGTCCCGCCGCCACCGGCGGCACCGATCTGAGGAGGCCGCGTCGCCAACCTAATTCTCCAAGAGGAAAGAGGAGCGGGAAGAGCAGGGGCTCGTGCGCTGCATTTATGTCCGGCACGAATTGCAGCCTGTCGCCCGCTGCTCCCTTTAGACGCACGACGACATCGTACGTTCCCTGCGGCGCTGTGCTCTCTGGAGTGAACGCAGCCACCTCTTCAGCAGTGGGGGCGTTCCAGGTGCGGATGTCAGGGACACCGGCCTCTGTAACCACGATACAGCGATGTTCCAGAGGTGGCAGGCCCGGCTGTTGCGTGTCCATCGCGCGGCGGAAGGTCCGGACGAAGGAATTGTAATTTTCAAGGAGGTCTCGCAGCGGATTGAGAATAGACTCCTTCAGCTGAATAGTCGAGAAGAGGGCCTGCCGCCGCTGAGTGGCTGCGTTGCCATCGAGGATGTAGATCTGGGCGAATTTGGCGGCGACTCCATCCAGTGGCTGCAGCGCGCCGATCTTGTGATAACAGCGGCCGGAGAGCACCAACGCCTGCGGGCCGCTTGGGAACTGCAAAGTCACCGGCGCAGTGGAGGAAGCCATCCGGAACGCTGCGTTGTAGATACGCGCGTTGGCCCTGAACTCCCTCGCTATTATGTCGTCGCCCTCGAAGAGCTGGCGGAGGAAGCCGGGCGGCGGCGTCAGCGGCGGCACCTGGATCTTCCCCCCCGCACAACAGATGCTCGCCGTCTCTCCGCGCCAGCGGAGCGCGCCACAGAAGCCGCATGCGATGCGGGGCGGCAGCTGGTGCGGGGGGATGAGAGGCAGGTCGCCATCCACTGCGAAATGAGCAATGCGGCCGTGCTGATATTGCTTCCCCTCCC
>JBBRLT010000113.1:0-6067 GCA_038231235.1 Terriglobales bacterium | reverse complement strand
TGGCGGAAGACATGCGCCACGTTCGGTATCCACAACTGGCCGTCATGCACCAGCGGATCCACTTCTTTACTCTTGGACACGGGCTGCCGCTGGCTTGCTAGTACCACCGAAGACAGCTTCATCGGGGCCTTGCTCAGGTCCGGCACTGTGATGTCTGTTTCGAACGAACCCATGTGGCCAGTCTCGTTCTCGCGCACCACAAACTTCAGATGGTATTTGCCCGACGGCAGCGTGAAGCTGGTGGAGTACTGCACGTTCTTGTGCGCAACCTGCTGCTGTTGGTCGATCGCCAGCTTCACCGTCTGGCGTATGTCGGCATCGACGCGCCCCGCACCATCCTTCACCTCGCCGATGATGTCGAGTGTCGCCTTGTCACGATCGCCACCCTTCACAAAGGGAATCTGCGACCCCGGCACAATCAGCGAAACGGGAATGTAGTAGCGGCCCGCGCCAAGCTGGAAGTAGTAGGCTGCCAGATACACCGGCACATCCGTCGCCGGCAGGTCGCTCTCCAGTTGCTCTGTAAGCTGCCGCTCGCGGTCCTCCCGGTTGGAGTGCTGGTAGTCCGCAGGCGCATAGTAGCCCGGCCGGTATTCCAGCTTCACATCAGCACGATCCACCTTGACCTGCAGCTTGCGATAGCGCCCATCCCGCGCCGGGTTCGCAGAGCGGAAGCCAATGACGTAGTACGCCGCGGTGTCCTGCTGCAGCGTCTGGAAGGCTGGCGCAAAGTCATTCGAATCGCCGAAGAACTTCCCACCCGTATCCGCTGCCAGCGTGGAGAGCACCTCCTGCGAGTTGAAGTTCGCATCCAGATTGTTCTGGAAGGCCCCGCCGTTGTACGCACTCACGCCGCGAATGGAGCCGGTCGATGCGTCGCCCAAGGGCGAGATCGCCTGCAGCCCACGCGTGTCCACGCTATAGATGGACAGGTTCGCGCGTACTGCTGCATTGGCTGCCGCGCGCAATGACGCCTGGTTCTCAATACCATTGCGCTCAATCCCGCCAGAGAAGTAGAGCAACGACTTCTTTTGATTGATGTATGCCAGCGACTTCGCTATCTGCGAGATGGCGAAGAGCTGGCGGTCTGTATTCAGGTCGTTGTATTCGCTCTCATCCGGCGTAAAGCTGCTCGCATCCTCCACCTGATTGGTCGTCGAGACCGCGCCCGCGGCAAAGCCCGCCTGCTGCGTTCCGCTGTAGCGGGCCACCGCAGCCAGCAGCAGTTGCTTATTCGCGGTGAAGTCCCGGTCCACGCTCAGCCCGGAGTCAAGCGACACTGCCGCCACCAGGTCTGCTGGCTGCATCTGCTTGTTGATGTAATTGCGCGCCCCCTCGACCGAACGTTGCAGATCCTCCGGCTGCATCGACGTCAGATCGAAGAAAAGGATCACCAGGCGATGGTTGCGCAGCGCGTCGCTCGTCACCACGCCATTGCCCTTGCCGAGAAGGAGCTGGCCTGCCGTGCCGCTCACCGTCTGCTCGTTGTACGGCGTAGCCTGGTCAATGCTCTCAAAATCAAATGACTGGATTGCCTGTGGCTTTCCATTCTCCAGAACAGTGAAATCCTTCTGCGTGAGTCCGCGCACCGTGGCGCCTGTCTTCCGGTCGCGTACTACGACGTTGGTCAGCACCAGGTCGCTCTGCACCTTCAGCACGAAGCTGCTCGCATTGCTATCCGCAGGCTGATCCTGTGCCTCCGCCATCGGCCACATAAGAAGCAGTGCAATTGCAAAAAGGAACCGCATCAGTAACGAAACCTCCCCTGCAGGGTGAAGGTGCGCGTCGCAGCCGCGGAGGTCACCTGGCCGTAGGTGTTCGAACCCAGCTGCGTGTCCACCCCCGCGTACTGAATGGTGTTCAGCGCATTGTTTGCCGTCCCACGCATCTCGAAACTTCGCGTCTCGCCGAACTTGATGGTCTTCGACACCGATGCGTTGAAGGTCACCGTGCCCGGACCGGGAATGGAGTTGCGCGATGCCGTGCCGTACACCTGGCCGGGCGCGAAGTTGCTGCTGAACGCGTCGGTGTTGAAGAACCGGTCCAACCGATTGCCGCCAGCGGTGAGCGAGACGCCCGGCACACGGTTCGGCCGCAACGATCCAGTGCTGGCGCGTGCCACGTCTGCGATGTTCGCGGCAAAGTGCGGCGTCAGCGGCTCCCCCGTCGCGAATCCGAAGTTGCCAGAGACCGACAGATTGCTCAGCCCATGCGAGAGCCAGTTGCCGCTGGTCAGGTAGTGGCCATCCGGGCCCAGCGGCAGCTCGTAGACGAAGTCTCCCTTCAAGTTGTGGCGTATATCGAAGGAGGAGTTCGACTCCTCCGCCAGGATGTTCTGCGCATTCTGCGCCACTACCGCCGACGTTCCGCCATTGCCGCCGATAGCGCTCGCATCGTCGATTGCGTGTGAGTAGGTATAGGTCGCCCCCACCGCGATGCCGCCCTGCATCCGCTTGCGCAGCCGCACCGTGCCCGCGTTGTAGTTGGAGAAGCCAATCGAGTCGGAGTAGTTGTAGTACACCCCGCTCAGCGATGTATTGGCCGAGCGGCCTGGCGCGGTCAACACATCCAGCCGCGTACCCTTCGCTCCATTCCATCCCACGTTCAGCACAATGCCCATGGGGAGCGTGCGCTGCACGTCCAGGTTCCACACCTGCACATAAGGCAGGCGGAAGTTCTTGTTCACGGAATAATTCCCTGCGGCCTGTGGCGCAAGGAAACCGTTCGCGAGCGAGATCTGCGCGCCCGCCGTCGCCTGGTTCGTCTGCACATCCGCAAAGGGCGGCTGGAAGGCGAGGTTGTGAATGAAGCTGACATACTGACCGTTCGCGTAGTTAATGGCATACCCGCCGCGCACCACGGTGTTCTTCGCCGCGCGCCAGGCGAAGCCCACCCGCGGCGACAGGCTGGTGCGGTCGGGGCGGATCAGCGTCCGCGGATAGCGGCCAGTAAAGGGTCCTGCGTTTCCCGCCACCACCGGCGCCACTTGGGCAAAGTCGCTGCTGGGATCGATGGTGGCCAGCCTGCCGTTCTTCTCCGAGTAGGGTGAGAAGTATTCATAGCGCAGCCCGGCCAGCACCGTGAAGTTGGCGCGCACACGCCAATCGTCCTGCACGAAGACGTCGTAGACATTCGCTCGCAGATACGCCTTCTGATAAGGCGCCTGGGTGGCCGTCTGCTGCGGCGCCCCCAGCAGAAAATCTGCAAACGACGAGCCGGTGCGCGCTGCGCCATTCCCGCCATTCGTGCCCGTTCCATTTGCGTCCACGCTGCCCGGCTGCTGTGTCGCCAGACCGGTAAAGGTGAAGGTGCCGGTCGAGTTCGACTGGCCGAAGAGGTTGAGCTCCACCCGCTTATAGTCGCCGCCAAACTTTAGGTTGTGCTTGCCCCGCACCCACGAGCTGGACTCGCCGATGCCCAGCGTCTGGTTGGTCTGGAAGTTTGGCTGCTGCTCATTCAATCCAGAGAACTGCACCAGCGTTACGTTCGGCAGTCCATAGTTCAGCGGATTCAGCGCCGCTCCGCTCAACACGTTGATCCCCACGCTCGACGCGATGTCCTGCCTTCCGGTGAACAGATTGCTCAGCGCGGTATCGGTGCGGTTCAGGCTCACCGTGAAGTTGTTCGTCAGTTTGTTGACGCCCAGCGTATAGCCCACCTGCGCCGAGTACTGGCTAACCTGCTGCTTGCCGCCCAGTTGCGGAAACAGATTCAATTCGTCCGCGCCGGCGTGGCTGTAGTTGTAGTTCACATTGATGTTCTGCCGCAGCCCTGGCGCGCTGGCTCCGGTGAACTGCTGGATCAGGCTGCCCGCCGCCGTGCCTGCGCCGAAGTTGCGGATGTAGCGCACCCCCACATTCGTGGTGTTGGAGGTGGCGCTGGTCAGTCGCTGGTAATTCTGCCGGTTCGTGGTCGCCAGGTTGGGCAGCGGCACATAGGCCAGCAGCGCCGCCGCCTGTGGGCTGAGGCGGCTTGACGGGATCACATTGCCAGGAAAGGGCTGGCCGGTCGCGGGATCGTAGATCGGCACCGCTGCCCCGTTCTGCGTCAGCCGGGAGAAGTCGCCTGCCCGCTCATTCGTATCCGGAACAGTGCCATACTCGTCGAACGGCGTCGAGGAACGATTGCCGATCAGCGACAGGAAGAAGAAGTCCTTGGTATCGTGCTCGATCACATGCGGAATGTAGGGAGCGCCCGCATAGATCACGCCGAAGCGATTGGAGTTGTACTGCGGCTGCGGCTCCGGCTGTCCGCGCAGCGCGAATGGCTTGGCATCGAACAGGCTGTTGCCGCCGCTCCAGAAGATCGCGCCATGTGGCCGGTTGGGGTTGAGCTTGCGGAAGTTGAAGCCGCCCCGGCCGCCAAACCCGCCGCCACCAAAGCCTCCGCCCGGGCCGCCAAAGCCACCACCTGGGCCGCCACCGGGACCGCCGCTCTGCCGCTGCCCGGGAATCTGTGCCAGAGTCTGCTGCTGCTGCAGGTTCTCGAAGTTATCGCGCAGCTGCTCCTGGTTCACGCCAGCCAGGGGATTGGTCGTACCACTCTGGCCCGCTACTGCAACAGAGTCGCTGCTGAAGTCGCTGCTTCCTGCCGCGGCCGGCAGGCCAGCGCCGCCCGCCTCTCCGCCACCGCCAATCGCACCCAGACTACTCGCCAGCAGTGACAAGCTCTGCACACCCTGTCCGCCGCCACCCTGATACTGCCGTGCGCCATTGCCGCCCGGGCCCCCGGAACCAGCACCACTGGCGCCGCCAGGGCCAGCGCCCCCCGGTCGCCGCGCCTCTGCCTCATACAGTTGCTGTTGGCGCGAAGCCAGCGTCAGCATCAGGTCTGCCTGCCCGGTCGCGCCCCCGCCATGCAGCACAACTTCCTTCGTCGCTGGAGCAAAGGCGGCAAACTCGGCGCGCACCACGTAGCGGCCATTCTCAGCGATACGCAGCGTAAAGCCGCCGTGGATATCTGTTGCGGTGACGTATTGCTTGCCGGTCAGCGTATTCTTCGCCGTCACCGTCACCCCGGGCAGCAGCGTCGGCCCCGACTTGATGACGCCCGATACTGTTCCCCCACCCATAGCATCGCCAGCCTTGCGCGATTGCTCAGGAGCCGTAGCAGCATCCGGCACGCTCGCCGGCTGCGGAGCCGCTTCTGGACTCTCCTGGCCCGGCTTTTCCTGTTCTGGACTCGCCTGCACCGCACTCGTCGGGGCGGGCACCGTCGCGGACTGCGCAGCCACGGTACCCGCGCAGCCCGGCAGCATGGCCAGCAGGCCTGCCATCCACCAGCGTCCGGTCAACGTGCCTCCGATCCTGCATCGAGCCATGGTTCGTGCCCCTTCAAATCGAAAACCGTCAGCGTGCTTGCCGTAAAGATGCCATCCGTCAGTCGCCCCTCGGCCCGCATGCCCTGCCCCGCATGCAGATCGGCCAGCGTGATCGAATCGCGCCGCTCGTGGAAGGACGTGTTCTCATCCACCGCGATGCTCTGTTCCACGCCATCCAGCCGCTGCACGCGGATCCGCGTTCCGTTGATTGCAGTGATCTTGCCCGCGCTCCAGGTCTTGCCCAACCCCTCGCGCGCCTTGCGTACTTCTTCAGCAGGCACATCGATCAGGACCGCGGCGCCCACTGTCTTCTTCTTCTCATCCAGATTGCCCGCGGCAAACAACATGTCTCCCGCCTGCACCTCAGTCGCGCGGATCGGATCGCGGCCGCGCATCAGCCGCGTGTTCGCGCCATACAGCACCCTCCAGGGCTGCCCGCTGTCTGTCTTCACGGCGAAGCTCCCATCGTTCTTTCCCGCCGGAGCCGAGCTCACCACGGTCCCGCGCAGCGTGTTCTCGCGGGAGAACTGCGCCCATCCCTGATCGTCGTCCTGCTGTGCCAGCGCCATACCCGCCACCAGCCATGCACCAGCTGCCAGCAGAAGAAGCCGCCCCGGAAACAAAACCATCCGCCTACCCGAGCGCCAGCTCCCGCAGCTTCGCCGATCTCCAGATATAGGCATTCCGGATATACGCATACGGATGTCGCCTCCATAGACGAGCATAGGCGTGCAAAGGACGCGACAG
>JBBRLT010000112.1:0-6183 GCA_038231235.1 Terriglobales bacterium | reverse complement strand
GCCACGCCCGCGACGACATCAAAGAAGGGATGGACGTTCTTGGGGTTGGTGATCTCGCCGATCCACATTTCGGGGTCCGCGCCAGGCGTCGCCTCGCGCGCCTGGTGGGCGATGTGTTGGGCTTGCTGATATTGGCCAACGTGAGCGAGCGCCTGCCCCGCAACGAGCTGTGCTTCGGCCCAGATGGGAAAGCTTGCCCGGCGGGATTCTTCGAGCAGCGCCTGGGCGTTTTTCGCCGCCGTCCCGAATCGCTCTTGGTCGAGCAACATATAGCCGTAACGTTGGCGCGTGGCGGATTTGAGGTCGGGGTTGTCGATTTCATTGGCGATCTGCATTGCTTCGGCGAAGGCACTCTCTCCGAACCCGTAGTTTTGGGTTTCGCGGGCAAGGCGACCCAGCAGCAAATACATGTCGCCCATGAGCAGCAACATCGTGCTTTTCTGTCCGGGCAAGAGACCGCCCGTGGACAGATGCCGCAGTGCCGCGATCTGTCCACGGGCGATGGCCGTCACATATTCGATGGTGGTGCCACGCTGCATCGATTCAAACAGCATCCAGGCGCTGAAGTTGCTGTCGGCCAGGGTGCGGATCTCTTCGGTGCTGAGTTCCTGGCGGCGCGAGGTCCAGGTGGAGAGCGGTGAGGCTAGGCCAAAGGGATCGGTTGCTCCAAAGACGAGCGATGCCCCCAGTATGCCTGCGCCGCCGGTGAGTAAGTCACGGCGACTGAGGGCTGGGTCCTGCTGAAAGTGAACGGTGGTGACGGGGAAGACGCGCTCGATAGGGGCGTCGAGCGCTGTGGCGATGGCTTTTTGGACATCGCTGGGAATAGTACTGATAAAGGCGGCTTGTTCGTAACGGGAGAGGGCCGAACGGCTGATATGCGCGGCATCGGCGAGTTCCTCTTGCCGGACCCCTTTCGCGGTGCGGATCTCCCGTATCCGGTTGTTCGTGCTGGATGGCGTCCGCTTTGGCATCTTGCTCTCCTCGCTTATCCCGAATGCCTTGGTTGCTGTCGCCATAGTATACCATCCTTGCTAGCTCATGTGTTTCAACCCCTTCAGAATGCAACGACAAAAATGGGCAAAAGATGCACAAAACCAGGACAAAAAACGTCGGTGGCGGTCGCACGAAAGGTTAAAATACAACTGTCCCCACAAGCCTGGGGCAAACAAACGAATAGGGCATCTCGGAGCCACGACAGCGGCGAAGAAGAGGTGCTAGCGACGCGAGGGTCGTCTCCGCCGCACCACGAAGGGGGAGCGTGTGTCTATGGGACGTGTTCGCAAGGTGCAGGGGGTTATGGTGGAGCTGGTGCAAGTGGCCGAGGGCGAATTCGTCGTCGTGGCGAAGGCGGAGCGGCTCGGGCAGGTGACGTTCTCGCGGGAGAGCGGGCATAGTCGGTGGGCCTGTGCGTGTGTGAAGTCCTAATCGGGGAAGTGCGAGCCAGTGCTGGCACATCTCCTCGGTAGTCATTCTGTCCTCAGTCATCGCCCCTCTTTGGTGGTGCAGTCGGAGGTGCAATCCCATGGACGGTCTTATGAGGCTGTGACCACCTACCTGCGATTGGCTGGTCAGCACCCTGATCCCACTTGCATCCAGGCGATTCGTGGCGAGTCTATTAGATAGCTATTACACTTGGTGCTCATGTGCTGGTCCTATGAACAGCAAAGGGATGGAAGGATGGTGAAGAAACCTTAACCTAAGGACTTTGGCTAACAACACTAAGCTGCTTACCGCCTGGAAATTGCGCGCGGGGAGCATAGCGTTTGGAGGGGCTTCTATCATTACTCGCTAACGATAGTTGCAATCTCCATGAAACTAAAGATGCAAGAGATACTTGTATTCATTGCATTGGTATGCTAACATACTTTCAAGGCTCGTTGATGAAAGGGGGTGAAGCATGCCAGAGGACGAAAAGCAGGTGACTATCGACGAGATCATTGTTGCAGTGGGTGCCAAGTACCCCAGTGTAAAACGCGCCCTTGATGAAATGAATGTCGTGGGTAAGCGCGATCTTAGCGATAGGCGTCGCATCCTCTATCCTGCGTCAGCAATCGAGAAAGTGAGGCAATGGCTTCATGAGCACAGCTGACAGAGGAATGGTCAGCATTGCCGAAATAACAATCCCATGTAGTGTGAACAAAACAAAGAGCACATCCGACTGGCCCTCGAAAACTAAGCGGATGTGCTCACAACGACTACCATCAAAGACAAACCCGAAGGTTTTGTCGAGAGGAGCCTCATATGCATACCAGTGTAGCACTAACGCTACCTGAAGGTCAAGTAGACACGCTGTCTGACTTGACGGGGAACCGCGAAGCCGTCGATCTTGCCGTATTTTGCCGAACAGATCATCGTGATCTTTGCGCTCTGCCCGATGGTGCTGGGCAGGGGCACCACGGCGGCAATCCTCCCACAGTTGTCGGGACGCCAGATCCCCGGGATGATAGCCACGACGCCAACCTTTTCTCTGAGGATGTGTTCGCTGGCGAGCGTGCCCGCTATCTGCTGGACTATGGCCAGGATGTGGTCGCACGCCTGCAATCCGTCGATGCCCATGTTGCTACCCACCTCGCTGCCCAGCTCACGCAGCTGGATGCCCGTTTTCGCGCGGTGCTGGTGCGTGGCGATCAAGCGATGCTTTCTTTGCTCATCGAGCACCTCGATGACGCGCTCGCGCTAGGGGAGTTGCTGTTGCGGGAGGTCGAAGGATGACGACTTCTATCGCTTCCCTAATCCCCGTCTCGCCACGTCCCCGGCGCGCCAGCCTGTCTGCTCTCCCCAACCAGCCTGGCGGCACTTGCCCCGAAAGCAAGGGGTGTCAGCCTGCTCTTTTGCACGGACGGTACTGTGTGCAGCATTGTCCGTGCGCCACCTGCCAGCAACTGCGTGCCACCGTGGCCCAGCGTCTTCCACGCTACCGTATTGGGGAGGTGCGGTCGTGAGTGTGACGGTGTACGAATTAGTTGCCCAAGCGCAGGCCACCCTGACCGAGCCGCAGCGGGACCTGCTGGCGCACCTGGTGACCACCACTCCCCATCCTTCCCAGCCGATGGTCGAAGCACCGGTGTCTGGTGCTGACCTGCGTGTCATCGCGTCGCTCCGCGCGCGGATCCTCGATGAGATGGGGCGCCTCACCACGGCACCAGACGGTCATCACGCTCTTGTCGCGCGACTGGGGGCCCTGTGCATGCAGAGCCTGCACTATGTCCTAGTCGAGACGGGCCGCCCCGATGCGATCACCGTGTGGGTTGAAGCGGCGTTGCTGCTGTTGGCCGAAGCGCGGTGGATCAGTACCCCGGCAGCGCAGCGCGAATGGTTTGCGCAGGAGGGAGAGGCATGAACAATCTCGTTCGCGCCCTCGCTGAGAGCGTCGACCATGATGCCGAGCTGCGTCTGAGTGCGGCGTGTCAGATCATGATTGGCCCTGGTATTGGGGTCCTCGATGATGGCACCCATTTCGATATGGGAGGCTACTATTGGGTGAGCGTCTTCATCGAGGACCCCACCCAGCCCCGCAAACGCTATGCCTTCTGCACGGAGGATTGCCCCTCGGACCGCTGGCACGCCAGTATCCAGGAGATGATCGCCGATGTCGTGCGGGAAATGGATGCTCGCGATCCCTGGCAGCCGCAGCCGGGGCAGTGGGCGGTCGATTCGCTCGATGACGCCATTGCCCGTCTCCGTGATGCCGGGTTCGACGTGTCGCACGACAGCCCGTGGCGTCCGCTGCGCTCGCTGAGCGGCCAGGAGGTGCGCGCATGAGGCGGATGCCCCCGCGCCGCCGGGCACGCTATCTGGCCCGGAAGAAGGCGCACTATCTGGCCCTGCTCCGCGCACGACTGGAAGCGGTCGCGCGCCAAGACCTGCGCCAGTTGCCCCCCGCAAGTCGGGAACGGTTGCTGCGTTCGCTGGAGCGGATGCCACGCGAGATTCCCGCCGAGCTGGTGGCCGTGCTGCACCACCGCCTGTTGGAGGTGGCCGCATGAATGTCCTCACCACCCCCCAGCCCGCCTATACCATCGTGGTGACGAGTACCCAGCAACGGGAACTCGCGAGCATCTATGAGGCCGCTGAACTGGCGCTGGATCCCGCGAAATTGTACGAGTGGCTGGAACGTCAACCCGACGCGCGCATCGTGGGTGAACCATCGTCCGCAATGGGCTGCCTCCTTGCTACATATTTGCTGGCGGCGACCAGCCATCTCTGGTGTGTCAGCCAGGCGCACTTCTGGCGCTTCGACCTGGCCCGCGCGCTGGCGTGGCGGCTCCCCTCCTGGGCCGAGACCCTGGAAGGGGCGGAATTGCGCCTGGGCACCCCCATCACCGTGGCGCTGGGTCGCGGTCTGGTGCGGCGCGCTGTCCCCCATCTGGCCCTGGCGTTGGCGATGCGCGCAGGAGGGCAGTAATGGCCACGCTTACCCTCGCCGAGTTCGTGGCGTTCTCCGTTGCCCATCAGGCCGCGATTGGCCGCCATATCGCGCGCATCGTGCATGACGCCGATCTCGCCGCTGATCTGACGCAGGACACCTTCCTGCGGGCGCTTGTGGCGCTCCAAGCGGGCACGCGCGTGACGACGCAGTCGTGGATCTATCGCATCGCCACCAACTGCGCGCTCGACGAGCTGCGCCGTCGGCGGGTTATCCGCCAGATCCCCTTTGCCGACCTCGCCCTGGCCGAGAGCGATGCGGGGTTTGATGCCGTCGCTGGGGGGAACTTCCCCGAGGCCATCGCCGAGCAGGATGCCGTGCGCCGGGCGTGGGCGCAGTTGTCAGGAGCGGAGCGGGCCTGTCTGGCGGCATCGCTCGTGACGGTCCCGGTCCAGCAACCAGCGCGGGTCAAGATGCGCCTGAGCCGGGCGCGCCACCATCTGCGTGCCATCTACCGACAGGAGGTCGCGATATGACGGCCATCGCTGAGCCAAGGAAATTCCAAAAAGTGGGGGCTGTCCCCACGCGCACGGAGGAAGCGCGGCAGCGTGAGCGGGTGCGCTCCGAGCGGCATGAAGTGGCGACCCTGCGTGAGCTGGTGCCGCTGGTGCCAGAGCGGGTTGCCCTGCCGCTGCGGCAGTTCATCGCGGGTCTAGAAGCCCGCCAGCGGGCGCAGCCGGTCCCGTATGCCCAGGTGTATGCCGTGTATACCCTGGCGCGCGCGCGGGCGAAGGAGCGGCAGGACTATCTCATTGACTATGGCCACGCACTGCTCGCTGCCCTCCCCGACGGCAGCACCGAGGCGCGGGAACTGGCGACGCGTCTGGCGCGCACGGTGGCCGACGACGGCCACTCGCTGGCGAGTTTGCTCACCTCGCAGTGTGCGCTCGACCGGGTGCTGGCTCATGCCGAGCGCATCCTGGAGTAATGTTTCGCCCTGCCTGGCAACCGGTGGGGCGCACCGAGGAACGAACTGAGATGGACCTGACCGACCTCTTACAGCAGGCGGAAGCGCAGTGCCAGGCGCAAGTCGTCACCCTGGCCCCGGAGAGCGTGGAAGCGCAACGGCTGCGCCGCGCGGACATCGCTATCGGGAAGGCGCGGGACCTGCTGGCTGGGAAATACGACGACGAGATCCGTGCGCAGCGTGACCGTTCACAGCGCAACATCGCGGCGTTTGCGGCGCTGCAACGGGTGACGGGGCAGCGCGGCATGGTGTTTCTCCCGAATCGGGATTATGCGCAGGATCTGCGGGAGTATTGCGCGCGCCAGGGCATCGTCGCCCCACCTCTTCCGGCGCTGGGAGGCTACGAGCAATGACCGCTGAGGAACCGCAACAGTATCGGGTGGTGGGAGTGGTGCAGGTGTGGAAGCGCATCGACATCGTGGTCGAGGCGGCGGATGCCGCGAGTGCGCAGCAGGAGGCCCTCGACGGCGCGGCCGACGAGCTGAGCGTTGCGGGAACTGATTGCGCATGGTGGGAGGAGCACACCGTGTTGCTGCTCCCCGTCGAGGAGGCCGGGAGGGATCGCCTGTACCACCAGCGCTATCGAGCGACCGGCCCTTGTAACCGGTGCGGGCATCGTGCACCGCCGCCGGTCGCCGGATGTGACTGTGGGTGCCACGAGTTATCGTGGCCGAGTTGATGAACGGCCTGACCGCTTGATGCCATCGCCCCAGTGGGGGCGCAAGGGTTCGCCCTGAAACGCATACCCATGATTTCGCTCCGATGGGAGCGCAACGAGGAATCACCG
>JBBRLT010000111.1:0-6385 GCA_038231235.1 Terriglobales bacterium | reverse complement strand
GGAGAAGTGCAGAGCATCTCTCACTCCGTCATCGCCCAGTTGGATGGCGCGCATGAAGGAGAAACTGTCGCTGCGGTAAGTGACGTCGCGCGAGCAAATGATCTTTTTCGTACTGAGCAGCAGTACGTTGGCTGCATTTTGCCCCTCACTGTGGCCCACGTAGATGCAGGGCTCAGCCTTTGGAGCCAAGGCACTCCGCTGTTCCCTCGGCACATGACAGTATGCATCGCAGCCCCACACGGCGTTGAGGTGCCTCAGACTGGGCTTCTTGCCTCGCATGGCCTCATAGGGAGTCACCCCTGTGTCCGCGGCGATGTGAGTACGGTTCCAGACAAATGCAGCGTGAGTCGCAGCCCAGCTCCAGAGCCTCACCGGTGCAGCGGCGTGTTGCGTCATCGTACGCTCATAGTCTTTGATGGTTCTCACACTTCTCTCTGCTGCGCCGTTGAGCTGCTGTGACCGGGCAGGGGTCCAGTGCAGCTGCTTGCCATTCTTCGCGCAGTAGGTCTTCAGCGTTTGGTTGATGAACTCGCTGCCTCCGTCAGCGTACAGACGCTTGACGCGGCATCCGAACTGCGTTTCTGCCTGGGCCACTAGCTGGATGACGCGAGTGGCCACCTCATCCTTGCTCTGCAATCGAGCGTGCCAGAGGTATCCAGAGTACATATCCTTCATTGATAGGCCATGCTCGGTGACAGTGCGGCCATCGCGCTCCACTTTCACCTGATACGTGTCCATGTGCAAGCACTCGCCAGGCTTGGTGCCACGGTCGAGCCCGCGATGGCCGAATGCAGTTCGCGACGCCTTTCCTTTCACGCATGCCTGACACTCACGGATGCGCTTCTCTGCCTGCTTGCGTGTAGATTCATTCAGTGCAGCCACCTTGAGTCCGTGATCCTCCACTTTGTTCCCATGAAGCATATTCATCATGCGAGTCCACCCCATGTGGCACAGTCGCTCATGCAGTCTCACGAGTAAGTCCGCAGCGTCGTCTCGCACCACTCCTGCTCCAGGCGTGAGAGCTCGATACATGCGCTCCGGCCCTGCGGCCATGAGCACGGCCACTCTGCCGCGAGTGCTGAGCGTCACGCGGTGGCCGCCTGGCGTCACGACGTACGTACTCTCTGGCGTGCTGTGATGCTGCCAGCCCAGCTGTTTCGTCAGAAGCTCTGAGCTCAGCAGATTCGAAGCGAACCGCTCGTGGTACAGCACATTCTCGATGACAATGCGCACCACCTTGCCGCTGTCCGTTGCGACCCGCAGCGGCACGCTGCCCATGTGCGTGGCACGCACGATGTTTCCATCAGCAACTTTGACTGGCACTGCAGGACACTTCTGCAGAGTGATAAAGCGAGCTCGGTTGCCACTGCAGCATGATGACGCCATCGAGTCCCAGCCCCATGCGTCGTCGGCCAGCGCCACATCCAGCGGCACAGATGCGCGCAGCTTCGTCTTCGGATGACCAGAAGAGGATGGCTGGTGTGGCGTCAGCTTCAGTTTGGCTCTCGAGGGCTCAGCCACCTCTGCCAGCGCGGTTGCTCGTGCCGCAGGATCTGCCTCGGCCACTGACACGAGACGTTGGCGACCACGCTGCGCAGCCACCTCGGCATAGGTGCGCACAGTCTTCACCGTGACGGACGACGGCGCGAGTTGCACCGCGTACATGCGTTCGTTGTGACTCGCATCCTCCTCATCGCTGCTGAGCGACTCGAAGCGATTGCTGCTGGATGTTGCAGCCGACGCCTGCTGCCCGATCGACTTTGCTGCTGCATCAACTCTCGATCCTTTGCCGCTGGGTGGCTGAGGGCAGTTGGCAGCGACGTGGCCCTTCTGATCGCAGCGGAAGCACGTGCGTGTCTCTGGTCCTCTCCCGCCACCGCCAGTGGCACGTCGGTTCTGCTCCCCAGCTGAGCCACCCTTTCGGGACCAGCTTGCACTCGAGGGTGCGTTGCGGGGCTGCTGCTGTCTGCCTGAAGATCCATCCGTGGTTCCTCGCGCTACAGCCGCAATCGCCGCTCCATCCGCTCCGCTGTCGCTGAAACGGAGCTCACTGCGCTCGTGTTGATTGATGAGCGCAGCCACGGTCTCCCATGCAATTTTCTCTGCATCCTTGAGCTGCCCTCCAGCCTTGAGAGCCAGCACGGCTTGCTTATAGCGAGGCTGAAGTCGGTCCAGGAGCATGAAAGAGTACATACGACGCGACTGCTTCTCCTTGGCTTGCTCCAACAGCATATCCAGTTTGTTGACTCTCGCGCGATATGCATCGAACGACTCGTCTTCCTCCTGTCGCAGCGAGGTCCACTGTGACAGCAACGTGCCCACAGCATCCTCCTCCGTGCTCTGGAACTTCGTCTCCAGCCAGTGCCACAGACCGTAAGCCCAGCCTTGCGGGATGTGCGCCGCCTGCGCTCGCAGTTCTTCCGGGAGCGCAGAGTACAGTGTGCCGAACACACGGCGTGAGCGCTCCACTGTGGTGGACACCAGAAGGCGGCCAGCCTTCATCTCCACAGAGAGTATCGGCGTCGCGTGCGCGCTCGACGATGACGCGGCACCGTCGCCGCCGTTGCCGTCGCCGAGAACGAGTGCCATGGCAGCCTCCAGGGCCTCTGCAGCCCAAGCCTCGGACCGAGTGCTCATCTCGAGCCATTTCGCTTCCGCCATAGGCTTTTGGTGAATGCCCTCAGCGCCGTTGCGCTGCAGCCACACGTCCATGTTGGGCCGCCAGGCCGAGTAGCCGCTGCCACCCACTGTGAGCTGCGGCGCCTGGAGGTGAACACTCCCAGCAACCCCTGTCGGGCCAGTCCCCCTTGTCTCGCTATTTAGGCTCATGACCTGTCGAGTTAGCAGTTGAAGAAGGGAGACACAGAGTTTGTTGAAGGACTGAACAGCGTCTCTAGGGTCTTTATGCTATGCGCATGCATAGCTGCACATGCACAGCTTGCGCTTGTCTTTCTCACACACCCCCTCAAGCGCATTCGTTTGGTCGGTTTTGTGGTCGGTCTCAGAGCCGACCGTATAGTACCATGATCAATCTGGTGTGCGGGACTTGTAGTCCATGCTATTCCCTCCCAGGAACAGGTGCGAACAGGTCTCCATCGCATTTCCTTCAAGCGGGAGTGAGGCCGTCTCTTACTGTTCCCTGGGAACACATTGAGACGCAAGCACACACCCTCCGCACACCCCTTGCGTGGTCGGCGTCCGTTGCTGCTCTGCTCATCCCTGTTGCTGCTTGGTCGCCTGTGATCTCATTGAGGTGAGTGCATGCTGGTGCCTGCGAGTCGCCTGCAGTGCTGCCGCTCGCTGTGCTGCCGCACCCCTTGCAGAGCACCCAGCAGGCGCTGCAGCCACCGTCACCCACTCCCATCGTCGCGGCTGATTCCCACTCACCAGGCGAACACTTCCGCAGCGACACATGCATGCATGGTGCGATGACGAATCCACTGCATTCAGGCCGAAAGGAGCAGAGATGGCCGAGAAAACACGAATAAACTGGAAGGCGGCCGCAGCTGCGCAGAGGGAGGCCTGCAGTCTGCAAGGCTCGCATCGCCTGCTCCGGGCACGTCTCTCACCCGATTCTCATGTTGTTCTGATGATGTCTGACTTTTTCAGGTGTGCGCTGCATCGCTCCGCCTGACTCCTTGCGCCAGGCTGCCATGCGACTTTTCCGACTTGTTCGGATTTCCTCCCCCGCTCGCCCACCGCCGGCCGCCATCACTGCGATGCTTTCCGTCCTCTTTCCACCATGCGCAGCTGCATTCCTGCGACGCACAGAGGCTCGAGAGGAGATGCACTGCACTCCTTGCGACTTGGTGCTTCGGCTCCGCCCAGCGGCCACCGAGGCTGGATGGCACGAGTAGATCTCCGTCCATCCAATGCTTGTACGCGTCTTCATAACATACATGAGAGTACACTCGACTTTGATCACTGGCCAGCCGTCGCTTGACTCGCCCTCGCGCATGCGACTGGAAGCGGCGCGCAGCGTTCGATCGACTTGTTGTCCCGTTGATGAAACCTCACACGTTGTTGCTTTCCGTGTGGTTGTGGTTTGTGCAGTGGTGCACCAGAAGGAATCCAATCGATGCCGTTTCCTCCCCTCCTCTCCATTGGTCTTACGAGGCAGAACGTCCACTCCGTCCTCCTCTGCCGTGACGCGCCATGTGAGTTAGCGCGTCATGAGCTGCTTGCGGAAGAGCTCGAACACCGGCGCTGCCAGTGCTTTGGTCAGGATATCAGCCTGCTGCTGCGTGGTGGGCACCCAGCGCAGCTGGACCGCACCGCGCTCCACCGTCTCGGTCACGAAGTGATATTTCACATCGACATGCTTGGTGCGTTCTCCCTTGACTCCGTTGTGACTCACTGCAAGGGTGGATTGGTTGTCTCCGTACACGAGGGAGCCTGTCTGTGTGCTCAGGCCCAGTTCCTCCATCAAGCCGCGCAGCCATAGCACCTCTTGAATGGCGGCGGATTCCGCGTACAGCTCAGCCTCGCAGGTGGACAGCGCGACCACTCGCTGCTTCTTGCTGCTCCAGCTGACTGGATCTCCGTTGAGCTTTGCCACCCAACCACTGATGGATCTTCTGTCGCCTTTGTCGTTCGCCCAGTCTGCATCAGCGAAAGCGCACACGTCGACTTGCACCTGCGCCCTGCGGCCGCGTGAGTCCCCCACCGTGCTGCCATTGCGAGAGCCGAACACCAGTCCAACCTCCTTGGTTCCAGACAGATATCGGAGCACGCGCTCAGCTGCCTGCATATGCCGGTGAGTCGGCGCTTGCATGTGGCTGGCAAGATAGTGCACCGCGTGTGTGATTTCGAGTCGAGTGCTGATCGCTGCGTAGATGAGTGTGCCTATGATCTCCATGTAGCGTTGTCTGTCTGCAGGTAGATCCAGCGATGGGTTCGCATCGTGCTCCGCGCCGACTGCCTCTGGAGTGCTGACTGTGCGACACTGCTGCAGGCCATATCTTTTCAGCGCTGTGGTCACGTACAGTTCCTGGTCCAGCGTGATCGTACGCGCCTTTCGATCACGCTGAATACGCATGCCGAGCATCCATGAAGCTGTATTCAGCTTCTTGATGTTGAAGCGCTGCTGCAGCAGGGCCACGCTCTCCTGGAATTCTGCAGCGTCCTCAGCGTGGTAGAATCCCTGCATGTCGTCCACGAAGCGGAAGATCATCATGAGCCGGCCGCTGCGGCTGCGCTTGCGGTACAGCGAGGGATCACTCACTGTCGCTTTGAATTTCATGTCGCCTGTGATGAATCCGTGTACCAGGCGGTCCCAATTCCTCGGCGCCTGCTTCAAGCCGTATAAAGATTTGTGCAGCTTGCAGACCATTCCCGGCTGCTCGAAGCCTTCAGGCAGATCCATGTAAATCTCCTCCTCTACATCCGCGTTGAGGAACGCTGTGGGAACATCAAATTGAGCGATCTCGTGGTCCCACTTGGCTGCCAATGACAAGGCCACACGCAGAGTTTTGTACTGTCCAGTACGAGCGTACGTGTCGAAGAAATCCACGCCTTTCTTCTGCCTGAAGCCTTTCGGTGTGAAGCGAGCCTTGTGCTCGGTGACTTGGCCATGCTCATTCACTTTGAGTTTGAACACTTCTTTGCATGGCAGGATGTTGGTCCCTTTCGGCAGCTGATCGCGCCGCACCAGCGACCAAACGTGATGGCCGGTAGTGCACGACTCGTACTCTTTCTTCAGAGCCGCGGTCCACTGGGCAGCATCCGGGCTCGCCATGGCCTCGCGATACGTCTTCGGTGTGCGTTGCTCCAGTGTGGCGATGGCTGATGCGACAGCGCCCATGAGAGTGGAGTGCTCTGGTTGCTCGTCGGGCAGCTGTAGGTTGAGCAGTGCTCGCATTGCCATGTGCACCTGCGGCTCAGATTCTCCGTCACTGGAATCTTCATCAACCGGAGGGCGTGTTTCAGGCAGGGCGTCCAATCTGTTGCGAGATGAACGACGAAGTGGCTTTCGCTGCGACATCCAAACTTCCATCGCTGCTAACTTGTCGACTTCTGCCTCGGGCTCCCACGTGTCCTCTTCACTTCCGTACCCGGCCCAGTGAACTTTGTACTCAGTGCGACCGTTGCGTTTCCGCTGAGCCACGATGCTTTCAACGTTCCACTCCTCCGGTCCATCGCTCTTTTCATCGGACGACGAGGAATCGTCCGCACGCCCCCCTTGAGCCGATGAACTGCTGAGGTCCACAGACGCATGATCCTGTTCCGCTGACAGCTCTGCGTCGGAGAAGTGCAGAGCATCTCTCACTCCGTCATCGCCCAGTTGGATGGCGCGCATGAAGGAGAAACTGTCGCTGCGGTAAGTGACGTCGCGCGAGCAAATGATCTTTTTCGTACTGAGCAGCAGTACGTTGGCTGCATTTTG
>JBBRLT010000110.1:0-6443 GCA_038231235.1 Terriglobales bacterium | reverse complement strand
CTGATCTCGGTGCGGGAAACCAGCGCGGGCGCGACACGCCGCATCTTCGTGCGCGGCGGCTTCGCGGAAGTCGGCCCTGCCGGCCTGACGATCCTGGCCGAACAGGCGATCAATCTGGAGGACCTGTCGGTCGAAAGACTCGCCGCTGAGGTCAAAATGGCCGAAGAGGACGTCGCGGACGCTGCGAGCGACAATGTCCGTTCTGCCGCGCAGCAAAAGCTCGGCCAGTTGCAAGACCTTCAGCGTGCCCTGGCGAACTGATCGCACAGCATAGCCCGAAGACGCCGGAGGCGGGCCGCAAGGTCCGCCCTTTTTATGCCGGCTGTCGCTGCAGTTGGGCCGCTGGGACGCAGCGGTGAGCGCGTGCCAGCGTTCCGTTGCGCTTGATCCAGGCAGTAGCAGTGGCCATATGTGGTTTGGCCGCGCGCTGGGCGAAAAGGCCGACCGCGTCTCCTTCATCACCGCGTATGGGTTAGGAAAGCGGGTCCGCATGGAGTTTGAAACTGCCGTCTCGCTCGATCCACACAATGCCGATGCACTGGCGGATCTGGGTGAGTACTACACCGAGGCGCCAGCGATCGTGGGCGGCGGCAAAGACAAGGCGGCCACCGTCGCTACCCGGCTGGATACGGTGGATCGCGCGCGGGCGGAGGAGCTGCGCGGACGCGTTGCTGAGAGTCAGCATGACCTGACTTCTGCCCAGCATCACTTTCGCCAAGCCATCGCCGCGGCTGAGGAGCCGGCGAATTACTGGATGGTGCTGGCTTCTTTCTTCCGCAAGCAGAATGATCTCGATCACATGCAGGAGGCAATTCGCGCCGGGGTTGCAGCGGACAAAACCAAGGGAACGCCGCTGGTGAACGCCGCCCAGCTGCTGACCCGCGCCGGACGCGATCCGGAGCTGGCAGTGCGGCTGTTGCGGGACTACCTCGCGTCACCCGAAAAATCGGAAGAAGAGCCGGCCTTCCGCGTACATCTCTTCCTGGCGACTCTGCTGGAGAAGCAAGGTGATGCCGCTGGTGCGGCGCGCGAAGTTGCGGCTGCCTCCACGATTGCCAGCATCTATCATCCAGCAAAGCAGGCTGCTACCAACACCGGCCGCTGAGCAGAAGAACAGGACATCCTTCTTGCCACCTTCGTCAATCCGGCTTCTGTACCGAGCAATGCGTGCGACGACCATCTGCCTGCTGGCGCTGGCAGGTGCACGAACGGCGGCAGCCCAGATCTCCTTCTACACCGCCGTCGACCTGGCCTTGCGCAACTCTCATGAGGTGAAGATAGCGGTTGCGGACGTAGATCGCGCAGCGGCTGGTCTGGCGCAGGCCAAGGATGCCTACATACCGAGCCTCACTCTCGGCTCGAGTCTCGGCTACTCCTACGGTTTCCCGGTAGGCCAGCCCTCTGTCTACAACGTCACTTCGAACTCGCTGCTCTTTTCCTTTTCGCAGCCCGACGTAGTACGCTCGGCACGCGCCTCGCTCGAAGCCGCGCAGGCAACTCTGCGCGACACGCGGGAGAGAATCGTCGCCGACGCAGCGACGCAGTACATCGAGCTGAACATGGATGCGCGTGAGCTGGCAGCGCTCGATCAGCAGCACAGCTTTGGCGATCGGCTGGTTGCGATCGAACGCGACCGCAGCGCTGCGGGCCTATCGAGCGCTATGGATGTGACCCAGGCCGAACTTATCAACGCGCAACTGGAGCTGCGCCGGCTGCACCTTCAGGACCACATGGCCTCGCTGCGTCTGCACCTGGCCAATCTGATCGGGATCACCGAGGACGGTATTCAGACTGAGCCCGCATCCATACCGAACGCGCCGGCCACCCCGCTCAATGGCCAACTACTTGCCGACATCAATGCGCGCAATCCGGTACTGGCTGCCTCAACCGCTGAAGCGACGTCCAAGCGGTACCTCGCGTCGAGCGATCAGCGGCGAATCCTTCGTCCAGAGATTGCCTTCGGCATCCAGTACAGCCGCTATGCGAAGTTTAATAATTATGCCGAGTACTATCTGCGCTTCCAACACAACAACTTCGATGTCGGCATCAATCTGTCGCTGCCGCTGTACGATGCATCGGCGCGGGATCGGGCACGCGGTTCAGCAGCCGACGCGGTGCATGCGCGGGAACAGAACAGCGTGGCGCGGATCCAGCTCACCGAGCAGGCGCAGCTACTGGCCAGCAGCCTGACAGAGCTGCGCGCGCAGCAGAAGGTGGCGCGGCTGCAAAGCGACTACGCGCAGGAATCGGTCGATGCTGTTGTGACCCAACTGCAGAGCGGCGGAGGCAATCCCAACGCACCGCAGATGACGCCGCGCGATGAGCAGAAGGTTCGTGTTGAAGAGCGGCGGCGCTATGTCGACAAACTTGAGGCCGACCTGCAGTTGATGCAGGCGCAGATACAACTGGAGCGGTCGCGCGGCGGCGTGGAAGAGTGGGCGCGTCAGTCGCCGCACCCGTAACAAAGGGTCTGCGGAAACGACTGTATCTGAATGGGTGCCTGCACACTCTTCGGTGCAGATTAGAGCCCTTCCATCGCCTCTGGCTGGTACACTTGTGAGTAGACGCTATGCCTCTAAAAACGCTCTTTCTGAACCCGCCCTCCTTTGAGAACTTCGACGGTGGCGCCAGCAGCCGCTGGCCCGCGACGCGCGAGATCGAATCCTATTGGTACCCCGTCTGGCTGGCGTATCCGGCCGGCATGCTGGAGGGTTCGCGTCTGCTGGATGCGCCGCCCCACCACGTCTCCGCCGATCAGACCATCGAGATCGCGAAGGGCTACGACTTCCTGGTGCTGTTTACCAGCACCGTAGGCTGGTCGGGTGACCATGCACTGGCAGTCACTATCAAGCGCGCCAATCCCGCTATCAAAATCGCGTTCGTCGGCCCTCCTGTCACTACCTCCCCCGACCGCGCCCTGAACGAGTGCCCGGCCATTGACTTCATCTGCCGGCGCGAGTTTGACATGTCGGTGGTCGAGTACGCCAATGGCAAGCCGCTGCCGGAGATTCTTGGCATCAGCTATCGCAACGCCGATGGCTCCATCGCGCACAATCCCGACCGCCCGCAGCTGGAAGATCTGGATGCAATGCCCTGGGCTACCAAAATCTACAAACGGGACATGGACGTGACGCGCTACAGCGTCCCCTTCCTGCTGCACCCCTACATCGCGCTTTACTCCACGCGCGGCTGCCCGGCGCAGTGCACCTTCTGCCTGTGGCCGCAGACGCTCAGTGGTCATGCGTGGCGCAAGCGCTCCACCGACGACGTTGCTGCCGAGCTTGCCTGGGCCAAGTTGAACTTTCCGCACGTGAAGGAGTTCTTCTTCGATGACGATACCTTCAACATCCAGAAGGCCCGCACGGTCGAGCTGTGCGAGAAGTTGAAGCCCTTGAAGATCACCTGGTCCTGCACCTCGCGTGTCACCACGGATCGCGAGACGCTGAAGGCGATGAAGGATGCTGGCTGCCGGCTGCTGATCGTCGGCTATGAATCGGGCGACCCGCAGATACTGAAGAACATCAAGAAGGGCGCAACGGTTGAGCGCGCGCGCGCCTTCACCAAGGACTGCCACGATCTGGGCCTTACCGTCCACGCCGACTTCATCCTTGGCCTGCCGGGCGAGACACGCGATTCCATTCGCAACACCATCAACTTCGCCAAGTCGCTAGACTGCGAAACCATTCAGGTCTCCATCGCCCACGCCTATCCTGGCACGGAGTTCTACGACTTCGCAGAGAAAAATGGCTTCATCACCAACCACGAGATGTCAGACGCTGGTGGCCATCAGATGGCGCACATCGAATATCCGGGTCTGCCTGCCGAATACGTGCTGGAGATGGTGCACCGCTTCTACGACGAGTACTACTTCCGTCCCAAGGCGGCCGCGCGCGTCGTGTGGAAGGCCATCGTCAACCGCGATGTGCCGCGCCTCTATCAAGAGGCGAAAAGCTTCATGAAGCTGCGCGCGCAACGCAACAAGGTCGTCAGGGATACCAAGATGCAACAAGCCGCCGCCGCAAAGACCACTCCGGTAATCAACGCTGGAGCATGATCGAGACCCGTCCCTGTCGCGGGAGGCGGCCTCCGGGCCGCCTCTTCCGCTTACGAGACATTCGATGACGCCGCGTCGTTACCTCATCCTCGCTACCGTCGCGCTTACCTCCGCGCTGGGCGACACCTTTCTTGACGTGGGGATGAAGCAGATAGGGCCAGTCTCAGTCCACCACCTCAGCACATTGCTGCTGGCAATGAAGGTGCCCTGGATCTGGGCGGGCATCGTGCTGCTGCTAGGCTTCTTCGCCTCCTACCTTACAGCCCTTTCCTGGGCCGACGTCACCTTCGTGCTTCCCGCCACTTCGCTCGCCTACGTGGTGGTCGCGCTGCTCTCCCGTTTCTGGCTGCATGAACACATCACCACCTCCCGGTGGCTCGGCATCTTCTGCATCGTGGCCGGCGTGGGCTTCGTGACCCGCGGTCCTGCCTACACTGAGCACGGCCCACCGACATTGGACAAGCAGGCCGACGCGGCCCTGCAGCTGCCATCCGCTACAGTCGAAGGAGCAAAGCAATGACGCCGGCAGTGGGCGGACTCGAACTTACCGCGATGATTGCCGTGAACGTAGTCACGGCGACCACAGGCGATATTCTCATCGCTTCTGCGCTGCGGCAGATCGGCGATCTGGATGTCATCAAGGCGCATAGCGGTCTTACCGGAGCCATCATCGCGGTACTCAGCAGCCCGCGCTTTGTGGGCGGCGTGGCTACCATGGCCATCAGCTTCTTTGCCCTGCTGTTCACCTTGAGCCATGCCGACGTAAGCCTGGTGGCGCCTGCTGCCGGGTCGCTCACCTTCCTCAGCAATGCGGTAGCTGCGCGCATTTTCCTTAAGGAACGCGTCGATCACCGCCGATGGGTTTCGGCTATCTTCGTCTGCCTGGGCGTCGCCCTGTTGAAGCGCTAGCTTCTAGCGCCACGGCGGCAGCTTTCCGGTAAGCGCACGATCCAGATAGGTCGCCGCGCTGATCAATGCCAGATGCGTCAGCGCCTGCGGGAAATTTCCTAAGTGCTGGCCGCTCTGCCCCAGTTCCTCCGAGTACAGACCTACGTGATTCGCGTAGCCTAGCATCTTCTCAAACAGCAGCCGCGCCTTATCCAGCTCGCCTGACCGAGCCAGGCATTCGATGAACCAGAAGGAGCAGGCCGTGAACGCGCCTTCGTGCCCCTTCAGCCCATCCCAGTCGCCGTCGGTCTTATAGCGGTAGACCATCGTATCGACCGTGAGCTCTTCTTCGATTGCCTTCAGCGTCGAAAGCCAGCGCGGATCGCGCGGACTGATGAAGCGCATTAGCGGCATCAGCAGGACAGCGGAATCCAGCGCATCTGAACCCTCGTGCTGTACGAAAGCTTGCCGCTTCTCGCTCCAGAAGCGCTCATGAATCGCTCGCGCGATGCTATCGCGCGTCTCATACATCCAGTCCAGAGGACCGGTGAGCGAGCGCTTCCCTGCAAGCCGCAGGGCACGATCGAAGGCGACCCAGCACATGATGCGGGAGTGCAGAAACTTGTGCCGGCCGCCGCGTACCTCCCAGATGCCGTCATCCGGTTCGTCCCAGTGTTTCGCAAGCCATTCCAGGATGCGCTTGATGGCAAGCCATCCGTCGTGGCTTTCCCCCTCGCCGTACTTGTTGGCCAGGTAGACGGCGTCGAACATCTCCCCATAGATGTCGAGTTGCAGCTGCTGATCGGCGGCATTGCCGATGCGTACCGGGCGCGAGTCCTTGTAGCCGCGCAGATGGTCCAGCGTCTCTTCCGGCAGCTTCTGCCGCCCATCGATGCCGTAGAGCACCTGCAGCGGGCCCTGCTCCGAGTCGTAGTTCATACGTGAGCTCAGCCAGCCCTGGAACTGCTCTGCCTCGTCCACAAAGCCGAGCCGCATCATCGCGTACAAAGTGAACGACGCATCCCGCAGCCAGGTGTAGCGATAATCCCAGTTGCGCTCGCCACCCACGCTCTCTGGAAGTCCGAAGGTGGGCGCGGCGATGATCGATCCGTACTCCTGATCGCAAAGCAGCTTCAGCATGAGCGCAGAGCGATTGACCATCTCCCGCCAACGGCCGCTGTAGCGCGACTTGGCGGACCATCGACGCCAGTAGTCAGCAGTCTCGCCAAAACGCTGGTCCAGCATGGCCTCATCCAGCGGACGCTCTATCTCTTCGCAGTCCTCGCTGAACAGGAAGTAGCGGCGCTCTCCGGCCTTCAGCGTGAATGCGCAGTCTACGCCACCATCTTTGATGTCTAGGGGCACTGCGGACTTCAGCGCCATGGTTGGAAATCCCCCGCCATGCGGACGAAAGACGACGGCATCGCCACGCTGCTCCGCGGTATGGGAACGCCGCGCGTAATCGAAGCGCGGCCAGCATTCAACGCGAATGCTGACCTCG
>JBBRLT010000109.1:0-6886 GCA_038231235.1 Terriglobales bacterium | reverse complement strand
TGGCTGCTGCTGGTGGCCTCGCTCCTGTTTGCTGCCAGCGGGCCCATCTCCCAATGGATCGCAGGCCGGCGTGTCGGCTCGCCAGCAAAAAGCACCACGGAATATGGGCTGCTGTGCGCGGCAATCGTGGTTGTGTGCTTCTATGTGGGCTACTTCGGCGCGGGTTCCGGCTTCCTCATCATGGCGGCGCTGGGCATATTCGGCATTGACAGCATCCGCCAGGTGAACGCGCTGAAGGTGGTGGCGACTACCTTCGCAAACGGCATCGCCGTGGTGACGTTTATGGTGGAGCGGCAGGTAGTGTGGCACTACTGCCTGTTTATGATGATCACGGGCGCCGTGGGCGGCTACCTGGGCGCGCGCTACTCCCGCCGGCTCAGTCCCCGGCTGATGCGTGCTTTGGTCGTGGTGATCGGCCTAGGCATGTCGGCGTACTTCTTCCTGCGCCAGAGCTAGGGGCACGTATCAGGGCCCGATGAAACCTCAGCATTCAACTCGGGTCTGTACCTGCGGAACGGAGCGGCGTTGTCAGTCGGCAGCGGCCTTGGCCAGCGCAGCAACTGCCGCGATGTTCGCGGCAAACTCCGTGCCCAGGCCATGCCGCGCCAGCAACGACTCGGGTCTGGTGTAGCTGATCCAAACCCGCCTCTCTGCATCCTCGCGTACCAGCAGCTTCAGTGGCAGATCAATCGCCACGCTGGGCGCGGCCAGCATCAGCGGCGTCCCAGCCTTGGGACTGCCGAAGATAAGCACCCGCGTCGCCGGCATCGCGAGACCCACCTTGGCCGCTTCGCCACTGTGGTCGATCAGCGCGAACTCCTGAATCTGTTTCGCGGCCAGCAGCGCGCGCAGCTTTGCGATCGTCTGGTCTACGGAATGAGAGCTGGTAATTGTCACCAGGTCGTTCGTTGCAGTGCTTTCCATGCTGCTCCTCCAAACATGCTGTCATGCTGGGCGCAGCGAAGGACCAGCAGCTCGCACGAATTGTCGCCTACCCGCTGCCCAGCCGGATGCGCAACCCCGCCCGCGCGGACTGCGGCTGTGCCAAGGTCAGCGTGGGTGTGCGGCCTGCCTCGATGCGCCGGGCCAGCAGATTGTCGCCTGCAGCAAACACCTCAAAGCGCTGGTGGAAGGTGTGTGACGCATAGGCGTTGAAGGTGAAGAAGCTGCGCAGCCGGAAGGCATTCACATCGTCATCAAACTGCTGGCCGCTGGCCCGCCCCTCCATGGATAGCAGGCCCCAGCGGCTCTGCTGTGCGCGCAGCTGCAGGGTGCCGGTCTGGTGCGGCACCTGCGGAATCCATTTGCCCACCAGCGACGGCCTCTGATCGAACCGCGTCACCGTCGCATTTGCGTATTGATAGCCGCCTACTGCTGTGAGCCAGCGCAGCGGCTGCCACTCTGCATCCAGCGCCACGCCGCGGCTGCGGATCTGCCCCAGGTTCGCGCGCTGGTTGGTGATTGCCGTCGGCGTGGTCCGCAGGGTCAAGGCCGTGATGGGCCGGTTCACCTCGGTCCAGAAGTAGCTGGCGCGCACCGTCGCATCTCCGCGCCGCGGCGTCAACACCACGCCCGCCTCCCCGCCGGTGGCGCGCTCGGAGCGCAGCGCCGGGTTGTGCAGCGTCAGCGCCTGGCCCACCTGCCCGTCACGATAGAACTCATTGAGTGTAGGGGCGCGGTACGCCCGGAACCCGGTCGCTGTCAGCGCGATCACAGTGCCCAGCCGGCGCACCACCCCAAGCCGCGGATCTGCCACCGTCTCCGTTACCTGTGGCAGAGGCGTGGCCGCCGGACGCGTCTGCACCGCGTCAAAGTTCTGGAAGTGATCGATGCGCCCGCTGGCGCTCAGCGTCCATTGCCGCGGCGTCCACAACGCCTCGCCATAAACGCCCGTCTGCCGCTGCCGCGCGGTGATATCGGTCAGCGCGCCGCTGATGGTCGCCACTTCGCGATCCGCACCGCGCACGTCACGGGTGTCCGCGCCGCCCAGCACGATCAACCGCGCGCCCAGCGGCTGCGTCCAGCGAATCGCGCCACCCAGTTGGTTGCTCGGCGTATTCACCCTGCGAGTCAGCCTCTCCGATCGCCGCCCGGCGCCGACGGATGAGAAGCTCTGCCGGAAGTGCTCCGCACTGCCATAGCCGCGCAGCAGCAACGATCCACCGCGCGCTGCGTCTGGCCGCCAGTCGAAGCCACCCTCATAGCGCCACAGCCGTGTGCCGTTGGTAGTCAGCTGCGTGCCATTACTGCGCGCCTCGTTCAGCACATTGCCTTGCAAGAACACGCGCGCCGCATGCGTATCGCCGGCGCCTTTGTTACTCCCCTTCCGGTTGCCCCAGGAATGCTCGCCAAGCACGCGGCCATTCTCTGCATGCAGGTTGGCCGCCACGTCCACTGGCCCGCGTTGCTCTGGCGCGACAGGAATGTAACCGGCTGTGCGCACAATGCCGCCCGTAGCCAGTCCCGCCCAGCCAGCGCGCGCACCGCTCAGCAGCGCTGCCTCGTCGAAGGTGTGGAAGGATCCTTCGCTGGAGATCAGCTCCGCGTGGTCGCGCCCGGCATGCACCGGGGCCACCTCCACTACGCCGCCAATCGCACTGGATCCGTACAGATCGCTGGCCCCCCCACGCACCACCGTGACGTCGGCCACACTCAGCTCCGGCAACTCGTCCCAGTAGATCCATCCCCCAAAGGCATCGTTCAGAGGCACTTCGTCTTCCAGCACCAGGGTGCGGCTTGCGGCAGTCGATCCCAGCCCGCGCAGCGATACGCCCTGCGAAGTTGGGTTGGCCACCAAGGAGCTTGAACGGCGAAACAACTCGAAGCCCGGGACCTGCCGCAGCCGGTCATCCAGAGCCACCGGCGCTGCAGTGCGCAGCTCCTCGCCGGTCACCAGCCGTACGTTCGCCGGGCTCTGGCTCTCAGAGAGCGGCGTCCGGAAGGCGGTCACCGTCACCTCGCTCAGGGCGGTTGCCGGCTGCATCACAACGCGCAACAGCCCTGTGCCCGGTGTTACCTCCTGCCTCGCGAAGGAACTGACCTGTACCTCCACCGGAAGCCCGTCGCGCCAGCAGGGCAGCACGAAGCCGCCCTCCGTGTCCGAGTGCGACGACACGGCCCCCTGCTGGGCGTGCTGGGACACTGCTTGCGACAGCTCAGCGTAGGCCACTGGAACGCCGCGGGTGTCCACCACCACGCCGCGTACGTCATGCGACCCGGCCGGGCAGGGCTCCGCCTTCCCGCATACAGTTGCGGCCGCCAGCGTGACTGCCGCGCAGGTTGCCCACCGCCCCGTCCGCCGCAGCATGGCGCCCTTCGCTCTCCTGGTCGATTGGGCATTGCATGAGGGCCACTGCATGCCACGATCATTTCACGGCACCGCCACTGCGCCTACGAAACTCTGCGCAGCAACCCAAGGTAAGACGGTTCTCGCATTCGGCAGACCGCCGCTTGCACTGGCCTGGTCACCAATTCCGAACCCACCCGGCCTCGCCAGGAGCCAGCCTTCTCAACCTCAGAAGTAGTCCCGGAATGGGATTGCCGGTGAAGTAGAAACTGAGCGGGGTCAAGCATCGCGGAGCCGCATCGGCAAAGGCGAGTCTGTCTCTTTCGCCCCTGCTGTTCTGCACCGCGTTACGCCAAGGTGTTAGTACCTGCGTGACCAGGCAGGACTGAAGGTGGAAGTGCCCGCGAGTCCCCTGCTCTGCAAGCATTACTGGGCAGAGCAAAACAGGAGGCACCGCACGCATGAAGGTCGCATTCGCAATCCTCGCCCTGTATATGGCAATTCCGCTTTTAATCATCGGCACCCAGCGCCTCGCGCAGGAATCGCCAGTACCCGTTGCACAAGCAGCCGCTGCACCCGCGCCTTTTACTGCGCGTTGACAAGGGCTGACCCACGTCTCATTTTCAGAGACGTGGGTTTTAGAACTAGGGAAAGACCGAGAACAAATCTCTCAAGTCGTTCGAATGGGCTGCATTTCCCAGGTAAGGGCGTACGTTGAAGATCTCTTCCAGCGTCCGCAGCAGGGCACTGTGGGTGTAGCGAATCTCGTTCTTGTATCCCTTCTTCACCCCATGCCCCAGTGCGAGGAAAGGGATCGGACCATCGCCATTGGCTGCCTCGTCCCCGACGATGAAGATCACGGCGTGGCCCGCCCGATACTGTGGGGAGTTGAAGATGGTCGGCAGAAAACTTTTAAGAAATCCATCTATGTGAGCAATCGCATTGCCGCCACAGGGATCATGTCCGTCATGACATTGATTGGGCGTGATGAAGTTATACCGCCCCATGGTGTTGTGGCTGATATCGCTGGCCAGCTGTGCCAGCGGCCTTACATGCGCAATGCAGTACGCGGAGTGGGCGTTGCGCCCGTTCGTCATGTCGTCGAAGTAAATCTGAGGAATATGGCGGGGCTGGTACACCTCGGCGCCAGACGAATCGTACGCTCCTTCTGGCGTGAGCGGGCAGACATTTCCGTAGATGGATTCTTCATAGCCGCGCCAGGAAATTCCGGCATTCTGCAGTAGTTCACTCAGGTGAGCATGCGTGCTCTCGTGATACTGGCTCGGGTTGCCATCGGCGCGGATGCCAAAGTTTGTTCCCGCCTCCATCCATAAATAATTCGGCAGGCTGGGATGAATGCCGTAAGGATTGAAGTAGTTGTTGGCAACGGCCGCCATGGGGACCAGTGTCTTATTGATATAGGGAGCAGCGGAGTTGCCGGAGATACCGCCGGAACCGATCCAGTTATGATTCTCAAGCACGATGAGATAGACGATCTGCTGGTTGGACTGGGCCTGAGCCCAGGAGCATGCGAATACTGCAAACAGCGCAGCCAGCAGCAGTTTCGCGGTGCGTCCAAAAATGATGGTGAACTTCATTTCAATACTCCTCCTCGGCTGGGGCCCTTCACGATCAAGCGACCGGGATATTTCCAGTGGTCGCGCAAGTTCTTGCCTAATTGCGTCTATCTTAGGCTCTGCGAAACGAAGAAAGGGGCATGAGCGCGAAGAGAGTGTATGAGTTTTCTTAAGAGCATTCGGCTATCATGTAAGTGAGCAGAAATGACAAGCAAGGCGTGCAACTTCCACCTGAATCGCGCAAAGAAAACCCGTAGTTCCGAAATGAATCAGTTGCGATGTTCGTCTGCAGTAAGACCTTCTGAGGTGCTTCACTGAAGAGCAAGCCTGGCTCGCGTCTCGGCACTCAAGCAAACGCAAAAGGCCGCCCTTTTCCAGGGCGGCCTTTCGATTGAAGACTTCAGTTGCGCGAATACTGCTACTGTCCGGAGAGACAGCCCCGTTGGCCAGAGCTATTCGGATAGCCGGTGCCGGCTGTGTATGCGGCATTGGACCATTCACCCTGTACCTTCCACTGGGTGCCATTCGAAAAGGTGACCAGCGGCGTGCCAAAGGTGAAATTGCATTTGTCACCATTCTCGTTACCAGAACCGTCATACCACGCGCCCGGGTTGGCGGGATCGGTGCGTGCTTCGGAGAGTTCGTGCCCGCTCACATTCGCCAGTGACGCGAGGCCCTGCGAGTGCAGTCCTGACTTGTCCTGCGGGTCACAGCCCGCGTCCCCATCCAGCTTGAAGAAGTAAGCGAACTGGAGGGGCACGCCCCCGCAAGTGCCGTAACTGTGGTAGGCACAATATTGCGCATTGCCGCGTGGCGTGTCGGTGTACACAGCGTAATAGCCATTGCCGCTGGTGTCCGGACTCTTCACCACCTTGCATACCTCAGCCAGAATCGTCGAGGTATTCCCGCCGCTGGTTGACGCCGATGTATCGACAATATGGCCGAGGTGGGTCGTGCTCGACGTCACCTGGCCGTTGCTCCCCGAAAATTCATCTGACGTCTTGGCGTAGTTCGAGGTGTTGAATCCCTGGTACCACGAATCCATGCCCGTGATCTTGTCGCCGGAGTAGCTGCCCCAGCTGGTACCCCAGAAGATGGCCTCGGTTTTCGCCGTCGGCATGATTTTCCCGCCGTGGTAGGTCATGTTGGCGCCTCTCAGGCGGGCCGCTCTGGCGTCGTGAGAGACACGCGCGTTCGGCTCCAAACCGCGGGCCCAGTGCAGGCCAAGCTGCGGCGGACCGGATGGCTGATTGAGGTCTTCTGCCGGAGTGGCGGTTGTGGTTGCCTGCCCATAGGCAACACCGGCTGCACAGAGCATAGAAAGCAGTAGCATGCGCTTCATTCGGTAAGGGGTCTACAGGAGCCGTGGAGGGATCGTCCGCGAGCAGACCACGCAAGCGGCGTGGGATGAAGAGTGCCCTTTTGTAACTGCCAATGTCAACTGGATAGAGGGAATCGCCCCACAGACTCGCCATATGTCCGCACCTCATCCGCAATCTGCCCCATTGCGAGGGTGGCCTTTTGTTTGGAGAAGTCGTAATGGCGGCGAGACCTGACCTTGGTTCGCTGGCACAACTTTCGACCGGCTGGCTAGTTGCTTGAGGCGACCGCCGTGCGGGTAATGCGAATTGGCGCCATGGTGCGGTAGCGGATGCGCAGGCCGCCCATGGTGGCTGGCTGCTGGCGGGGGGTAATGGTCTTGTCGACGAAGACCATCAGGGCGGCTTCAGCGGGATTGTCCTGGCTCTGCGTGACGCCCACGCCGAAGAAGGCGGGGTCGCTCATCAGCTTGCCGGCCACTTGCTTGTGGATGCTGTTCGCCGCCGCAAGCGTCTCGGCTGAGAGATGGATGCCGGGTGCAACTGCAACCGCCGCAGGTACGGTTCCGCTGGCATAGGCGCTGGCGGTGGTGGGCACAATGCGCGTGCGCAGTCCGCCGACGGTCTGCGGAATGGCGACCGGGCCTGCGTGGCTGCTGTCCACGTAGACCAGTACGGCGGCGTGGCCGGGATGATCGAGGCTC
>JBBRLT010000108.1:0-7473 GCA_038231235.1 Terriglobales bacterium | reverse complement strand
CCAAGCAGGTGGAGGCAAGGATAGTGCCGCTCGTGACGGAGGCCTTCGCTGCCTTATAGCCAGTATTCAGCAGTGTCAGCAACCGCTCGTCGCCGTCGATGCATTCGTAGCGAAGCACATCTCCCTCTGCGACGATGCCATGCAGTCCGCCTGTGATCAGCGCCGGATGGGCACGGCGCAATGTGATGAGATGGCGGTACAGCTGCAGGATGGAGTTGGGCTGATGCTCCAGCGCAGCGACATTCACCCGGGCGTGATCCCCCAGCGGCAGCCACGGCTTGCCTTCGGTGAAGCCGGCAAGCGGCGTGCTGTCCCACGGCATTGGTGTGCGCTCTGGGTCGCGGCCCATGCCGATGCCCGGCTGGTTCTTCTCCGCCGGGTCCTGCACTGCGTCAAGCGGTATTGCAACATCGGTTACGCCCAGCTCCTCGCCGTAGTACAGCGTCAGCGTCCCAGGCAGCGTCAGCAGCAGCATCGCCGCCACCGGCGCCTGATCCACGCCGACCCGCGTGGCGATGCGCGGCTGGTCATGGTTGCCTAGTACCCAGTTAGGCCACGCGCCGGGCGGCAACGCACCGGCATAGCTGCGCAGTGCCTCAGCCAGCGCGTCCGCCTTCCACCTGCACTGGAGCAATTGAAAGTTGAACGGCAGATGGGCGCCGCTGAGGTCCTTGCCGTAGTAGGCCATCAACTGCTGCACTGGCAGATAGATCTCGCCAATCAGCACGCGATCCGGATAGCTGTCCATGACGGCGCGCATCTCCGCGACCACTTCATGCACCTCGGGCCGGTTTCCGTTGTAGAGCGGAATCAGACGATGCGTATCCGGTTGGCCCTCACGGTACGCAGGGTTCGGCGGATTGTCGCGATACTGGTCGTCCTTGATCATCAGCCACATTACATCCACACGAAAGCCATCCACACCCTTGTCCAGCCAGAAGCGCAGCGCGTCGAACATGGCTTCACGCACGGCCGGGTTGCGCCAGTTCAGGTCCGGCTGCTCCTTCAGAAACGAGTGATAGTAGTACTGTCCGGTGCGCTCGTCACATGTCCAGCCCGGTCCGCCAAAATTGCTGAGCCAGTTGTTCGGCTGGTCGCGCCAGAGATACCAGTCGCGCTTGGGATTATCGCGGGACGCGCGGCTCTCCTCGAACCATGGGTGCTGGTCTGACGTGTGATTGGGCACGAAATCCAGAATCAGTTTTAGGCCGCAACGATGCACCTCTTTCAGCAGGCGGTCAAAGTCCGGCATGGTGCCGAACAGCGGATCGATGCCGCAGTAATCGGCGACATCGTAACCGAAGTCCGCCATGGGCGAGGGATAGAAGGGCGAGATCCATAGCGCGTCCACGCCCAGGCGCACCAGATACTCCAGCCGGCCAAGAATGCCGTGCAGGTCGCCGACGCCATCGTGGTTGCTGTCCTGAAACGATCGAGGGTAGATCTCATAGAGGGTGGCCCGCTGCCACCAGGTCGTCTGTTGCATCACACCATTGCCCCTGAATCTCCCGATGCGCGAAGGCTCACCTGCATGATCGAAAACCTCTGGTACAAGAACGCAGTGATCTATTGCCTCTCGGTCGCTACCTACATGGATGCGAATGGAGACGGGATCGGTGACTTTCAGGGCTTGATGCGGCGCCTCGACTATCTGCAAGGCATGGGCGTCACCGCGTTATGGCTGATGCCGTTTCAACCATCGCCCTTCAAGGATGACGGCTACGATGTCGCCGATTATTACGGCGTGGACCCGCGCTATGGCACGCTGGGCGACTTCGTAGAGTTCACGCAAGAGTGCAAGCAGCGCGGCATTCGCGTGCTGATCGACTTGGTGGTGAACCACACCTCCGACCAGCACCCCTGGTTCCAGGAGGCGCGGCGCGATCCCGACTCGAAGTATCGCGACTGGTACGTCTGGTCGAAGAAGAAACCGAAGGATGCCGACTCTGGCATCGTCTTCCCCGGTGTCCAGAAATCCACCTGGGACTACGACAAGGAAGCGCGCGCTTACTACTTTCATCGCTTCTACGACTTTCAGCCCGACCTGAATACTGCCAACCCAGCGGTGCAGGCAGAGATCCTGAAGATCATGGGCTTCTGGCTGCAGCTCGGCGTCTCCGGCTTTCGTATGGACGCAGTGCCCTTCGTGATCTCGAAGAAAGGCGCGGACGTCACCACCCCGCGCAAACAGTACGACATGCTGCGCAGCTTCAGCCAGTTCCTCACCTGGCGCTGCGGCGACGCCATCATTCTTGCGGAGGCCAACGTTCTTCCGGATGCCGACATCGAGTACTTCGGCACCGCCGGCGAGCGGCTGCAGATGATGTTCAATTTCGAGGTGAACCAGCATCTGTTCTACGCATTGGCCAGCAATGACACGCGGCCGCTGGTCGAGGCTCTGAAGGCCACCAAGAGCCGCCCCGCTACTGCGCAATGGGGGCTGTTCCTGCGCAATCACGATGAGCTGGACCTGGGCCGCCTCTCCGAAAAGCAGCGCGAGCAAGTCTTTGCTGCCTTCGGCCCGGATGCAAATATGCAGCTCTACAAGCGTGGGATTCGCCGACGGCTGGCGCCCATGCTGGCCGGCGACCGCCGCCACCTTGAACTCGCCTACAGCCTGATGCTTACCCTGCCCGGCACCCCAGTGATTCGCTATGGCGACGAGATCGGCATGGGCGACAATCTGAAGCTGCCGGAGCGCAACTGCGCGCGCACGCCCATGCAATGGTCGCCAGAGCCGCAGGCTGGCTTCACCAAGTCCGACAAGCCGATACTGCCGGTCATCGGCTGGGGGCCATATGGCTTCGAGCATGTGAACGTTGCGGCGCAGCGCTACGATCCCAACTCGCTACTGAACTGGATGGAGCGCATGATCCGTATGCGCAAGGAGGTGCCGGAGATCAGCTGGGGCGACTTCTCCTTCCTTGCCGCTGGCACGCCGGAGGCCCTGGTGATGCGCTACGACTGGCGGAACAATGCCGTCATCTGCGTGCACAATCTAAGCCCGGTGCCGCGCGAGGTGCGCTTCTCCCTGCGCCGCGAGGGCGAGCAGGGCTGCGAGCTGATGAACCTTCTCGCTGACAATCACAGCCGTCCCAACCAAGCAGGACGCCACTGCATCCTGCTGGAGCCCTACGGCTACCGCTGGTTCCGCGTCTGCGGACTGGATTATCTGTTGAAGCAATCGGCGTTCTGATTTACGTCACTTGAATCAGTGCGCCAGCAGGATTGCGAAGCCGGCCAAGCAGCCCAGCGCAGCCGCAGCCCCGGCCAGCCGCAGCGGCACCGCGCGTCCCAGTTGCTGCCCAACGGCGAACAACGAGTACACACTGACCACGCCCAGCGTGCACGCCAGCGCCGCAACATACGGGAGCGGAACCCCCGCGCGGTAGAGCACCCAGGCCAGCGCTACGTCGAACGCCATGGGCACCGGCAGCAGTGTTCCCAGCACAGCGACCAAGACGATTCCCAGCGCAGTCGCAGGAATCGCGGTGGCGTAAGACGGAATTGTCTGCACCGCCAGTGCTCCCAGCACCGCGGCCAGCAGCATCCAGGGCAGCGTCAGCAGCGTGAGACGCACCAGGTTGCGGCCATAGCTGAGAGCCAGTGCGCCGAGGCGGCTGGCGAGCGGCTCAGGCGCAGCGGACAGCGAGATGGTCTTGACGGCCGGCTCACGCTCCTTCACCAGCACCGGCAGCAGCAACAGCAGTGCCGCCGGCGCCAGAATGCGCGCTGCGGCGATATGCCAGGGCAGCAGCGCTACCGCCATGGCGATCACCACCGGGTTAAAAGACGGCGAGCTGATCATCGCGGCCAGCGTCATCCGCGTGCTGACGCCGCCCGCCAGCAGTCCTTGGGCGATAGGCGTCGCGCAGTTGGTGCATACGCCGGCGGGCGCGCCCATCAAAGCGCCGCAGGCAATGTTTGCCGCGGCGCTGCCGAAGCGGGGCGGCTGCTTCCTGAACGCCAGCAGCGTCATGGCCGCAGCACCGAAGGGGATGGCGAAGTACATGCCGAAGCGGTTGGTCCATAACCAGTTGACGGCAGTGCGGCCGACGCGCTCCGGCAGCGGCATCTGCGGCGTCACCTTCATCAGCGCGTCAAAGGAGATGGCTCCCGCTACATGCAGTCCCTGCCCGGCATGCAGCTTCTTCAGCAGCGAAGGATAGCGCTGCTCGCTCCAGAAGATGCCGGCGATCAGCAGGGCAAGCAACAGCGCAACCGCGATCTCCAGGCGCCGGGGCGCGCGCATGTGTGGCCTGTCCAGACCGGACTCGGCGGCTTCGGCCGCCAGTGGGACGGGTGTGATCGTGCTCATGGAATCAGACAGTACCGTGCGAAGGATGCGCCTGCCAATCGATCCTTCGGTGGATGACTCGGACATTACCAGTAGCGCGCCCCCGGCTTGCCCTTGCTCCCTGCAATCTTCTAGGCTTGAGAGTTTCGCCGGAGCACAACCTGCGCCGGGAGGACCGATGCCCGATACTTTAACCACCAAAGCCACAGCGCGGACGACTGAAGCAGCTGGCCGCCGGCCTTCCACTGCCGAGCAGCAGTGGACCGAACAAGTGCTGGAGCCGGCGCTGGCCAAGGCTCCGGAGCGGCCCATCGGTGCACGCTCCGGCATCAACCTGGATGCCCAGGGCAACGCCCGCTACACCACCATCTCCGGCATGCCTATCGAACGGCTCTACACCGAGGCGGATCTTCCGGAGAACTTCACATTGCCACTGCCGGGTGAAGCACCCTATACGCGCGGCATTCATCCCACCGGCTATCGCGGCAAGCTGTGGACCATGCGCCAGTTTTCCGGCTTCGCTACGCCAGAGGAGACCAACCTGCGCTACAAGTATCTGCTGGCGCAGGGCGGCGATGGCCTCTCCGTCGCCTTCGACCTGCCGACGCTGATGGGCTACGACTCCGACGATGCAGAGAGCGAAGGCGAGGTGGGCAAGTGCGGCGTCGCCATCGACTCGCTGGAAGACATGGAGGTGCTGTTCGCTGGCATCGATCTGGAGCAGGTGACCGTCTCCATGACTATCAACTCCCCGGCCTCTGTGCTGTGGGCGATGTATCTGACGGTGGCGGAGAAGCAGAGTGCCGACTGGAAGAAGATCTCCGGCACATTGCAGAACGACATTCTGAAGGAATACATCGCGCAGAAGGAGTACATCTATCCGCCCGCGCCCTCCATGCGGCTGGTGGTGGATACCTTCGAGTTCGCATCGCTCTACACGCCGCGCTTCAACCCCATCTCCATCTCCGGCTACCACATTCGCGAGGCCGGTTCGACTGCGCTGCAGGAGCTTGCCTTTACCCTTTACGACGGTGTGGAGTACGTGGAGTGGGCGCTGCGCCGCGGCCTCTCGATCGATGACTTCGCGCCGCGGCTCTCCTTCTTCTTCAACGCGCACAACGACTTCTTCGAAGAGATCGCGAAGTACCGCGCCGCGCGCGGCATCTGGCACCGCACCATGACGGAGCGTTTCGGTGCGAAGAATCCGCGCTCCACATGGCTGCGCTTCCACACCCAAACGGCCGGCGTCTCACTGACCGCGCAGCAGCCCAAGAACAACATTGCGCGGGTGGCCATTCAGGCGCTGGCCGCGGTGCTGGGCGGTACGCAGTCGCTGCACACCGATGGCTTCGATGAAGCACTGGCGCTGCCTACGGAAGATGCGGCGCGCATCGCGCTGCGCACGCAGCAGATCATCGCGTACGAGTCGGGCGTGGCACAGACCACCGATCCGCTGGGCGGCTCCTACTTCCTGGAGCGGCTCACGCTGGATATGGAGCAGAACACCTTCGCATACTTCCGCAAGCTGGATGCGATGGGCGGCATGGTCAAGGCGATCGAGTTGGGCTTTCCACAGAAGGAGATTGCCGAGGCCAGCTACGCCTATCAGCGCGCGGTGGAAGGCAAAGAGAAGGTCTTCGTCGGCGTCAACGATTACGTCGTGGACGAGCAGCCACAGCACATTCTCTATATCGGCGAAGAGGCGCGGCAGCAGCAGACTGCCAAGCTGCAGCAGCTGCGGGCGCGGCGCTCGAAGGAAGCAGTGGAGCGGACCCTGGCAGCCCTGCGTGCAGCAGCAATGAAGGAGCCGGAGACCACACGTGGCACGCTGTCCGCAGCCAACACCATGCCATTCATCCTGGATTGCGTGCGCGCCTACGCAACTGTTGGCGAGATATGTGCCGCACTGCGCGAGGTGATGGGCACCTACACCGAAGTCAGCATCGCCTGAGATCGAGTCTGCCGCTGAACACACCGGCCCTTGCGCCGCGCTCCGAGCCGTCATCCTGAGCAGAGCGAAGGACCTGCAGCTCTTCATTGCGGCCGCAGTGCTTCTCGCGTGCGCCGTACTCCCTACTCCTTCGGGATCTTGGTCATGGCCGCGCCCAGCGCGGTGAGCAGCCCCGTCGCCACATTCAAACCGCGGCGCGCGTCTGCCGTGCCCATGCGACCCAGCAACGAGATCAAGGATGGCGGCGCCGTCGGCCTGCGCTGGTGCTCGCCCACTGTTGCTGCCTGCAACTGTTCTGGCTTGATGTTGCCCAGCAGCTTGCCCACCACCAACAAGTTGCGTAGCGCGTTCACCATCTCTGGTGAACTCACGATGTCCGCAATGTGCGTGATCACTGTATCCTGCGCGCTTAAGATGCCGCGCAGCAGCTCCAGCGTGCCGCTCTTGTGGGCCTGCTCCAGCAGATCGTAGGCGCCCAGCAGGGCCTCGGCGTGTTCGAGCGGAGCAGCATCGATCTTCCGCTTCAGCTCCTCGCGGGCATCCGCCGGGGTAAAGACTCGGTACGCTACTGGCTTTGCCATCGACGCTCTCTCCTAATGCTTCTGCCCGCTGCCATGCTTGTGACCGTTGCCGTTACCAATCTGCACCAGCTCCGGCGGCATGCCTGGCAGCCGATAGTCCGAACGCTTCCACTTGCGCTCCACCTCAACGCCGTTCTGTGGCGTGGGCTTGCCGGAGTAGCGAAAGTTCAATGGCCGCAACGGATTGTCACCGTGGAACGGCAATACAGTCAGCCTGACCGCTGTCTCCTTGTAGGCGGGCGTGTGCACGTCCTTGTCCACCATGCTCCCTGTCAGGACATTGATCGGGCCTTCCGACGAGGTCAGCGGCAGGTAAACCTGCTTGCCCTGCACACGATCCGTAACCAGCGCCTTCACGCGAATCGTTCCGTTGCGCGAGGTCACATCGATCCACGTACCGTTCTGGATGCCTCGCTCCTTCGCCAGGCCGGGCGACACTTCAAGAAAACGTTCCGGCGTCTCTTCGCGAATACCCTTCACCCGATACGTCATGTTGCCTTCGTGGAAGTGCTCCATCAGCCGCCCATTGTTCAGGTGGATGTCGTACTCCTCATCCTGCTGCTCGCATGGCTCGTTCCATTCCAGCGGGAACAGCCGGGCCTTGCCGTCGGGAAAGTGGAAGCTCTTGGTGTAGAGCAGCGGCT
>JBBRLT010000107.1:0-7520 GCA_038231235.1 Terriglobales bacterium | reverse complement strand
TGAGGAGGTCCAGTTTGGCCTCTCCGCCGTCCGGGTTGACGTCCAGCGCATTGTGAAATTCGCCCGCGGCCTCAAGCGGATAGCCACCACGCAGAAGGGTTTCCCCGTAGTTTACATGCGCCGCGTAGAGTTTCTCCGCGACTTTGGGAGTGCGTCCTTGCAGGGCTTCGAGCTGTATTAAAGTGTCCAGGACCTGGGGCCAGTCGGAGCCCCAGACCTGGTCGACTTTATACCAGAGGGCAGCGCCTTTTTCATCAGCCGTTGGCGTCCTGGTTGGTTTTACGACCGATGGGGTTGGAGTAGTGCCAGGTGCCAAGGAGGCGGTCTTTGTCGAGGTCGCAACATAAAAAGCGAACCCGAGGAGTGCAACAATGGCAACCAGGGTGTACAACATTCGACTCGTAAACACAGCGGCCTCCTGTTTGTGCGGTTACGGTCCGTACGTGGTTAGGCAGACTAGCGTGGCGGGGCTATTATTGCGCTATTGGGCGGACTCGTCAAGATAGCGGCAGGGCAGTGACCGTTCACTGGTTGGGGAAAGGGAGTAGAATAGGGCACTTCCGAAGCGAGGTGCCAAGTGCATTTAAGTGTTCGATTGCCCAAGGTGGAGCCAGATTCGATCCCAGCGCCAGTGACTTGCCCGCTGCGGGTTGGCAAACGCAAGTCACGGCTGTGCGCGGGCCGGCACTTCAAGTTGCATCAGGTCAAGTGCGACAAACCGTTGCGCGATCTGCGTCACGCGCACGTCGACGCGCAGCGCTATCGCTGTCTGAAGTGCCAGCGGACTTTCCGGGTCTATCCCAGCGGCGTGAGTGCCGCACAGCAGTCAAACGCCTTGAAAGCACTGAGCGTGCTGCTGTATGTCTTGGGCTTGAGCTACCAGGGCGTGAGCGACCTGCTCGATGCACTCGGCCAACCCATTAGTAAAACCACGGCTTACCACAACGTACAAGCCGCCGGCGCTCAGGCCATCGCCTTGCGCCAGGCGTGGCTCAAGGGGTCGTGTGGCACGGTGCAAGCACTGGGCATCGACTTCACGCACGTCAAACGGCTGGGCCAAGATGTGATTGTCGCGGTCGCCACTTCGATCTTGACGGGCGCGGCCCTGGACTTCGATATTATCGACGACGAATCGGCCCAGACCATTCAGGTCTGGGTGCGCGACTTGTGCCAAAACTTGCAGGTGGAAGTGCTGGTGACGGATGACGCGGATGCGCTCAAAACCGTCGCGGATGAACTGGGCCTGGATCAGCAAATCTGTCGCGCGCACGTCAACCGCAATATCCACGACGCGGTGGGCAGCCTGGGCAGCAAGGCTTTGGAGCAGCCCGATCCCGTGCCGCCGGGTTCGGGCTTGAGCGTCGACCAATTCATAGCCGACCTGCAACAACTGGAAGAGCTCATCAAAGCTCTCCCGCACGATGGGCAACCACAATTGGACGTGCTGGCCGAGCGCTACCAAACGGCGCCGCCGCCCAAGCCCAAGGCCAAAGCCAGTATGTGGTATCGCATGCGCTTGCTCACGCTCGATTGGTCAGAAAACTGGTCGCGGCTGGTGCGCTTTCAAGCCTGGCGCGGTGCGCAGGGCGAAAAACTTGACGGCACCAACAACGTCACCGAGCAGATCATCGGGCAACGCGTCAAAGAACGCTATCGGACCATGCGTGGCTACAAACGCAAGGCTTCGATCCTGAGGGTGAGCAGTCTGATCGGCTGGATCGGCATGCAAGCGCCTGGCTATAGCCTGGGCGAACTCGTCTGATGTACCGCAGCCGCTTTGCTCAATCAGCTCAGTCTGCCTCTACCTTCACCAATCTCTGAACGGTCACCTAACAGCGCAGAACCTGTTACGCGCCTTGCCTTCCCAAGGAGAGCGCACGCGATACGAGTACGCTGAGCGCGCCACTGGCATGCTGCACGACACCCTCCACGAGAATGAATGTTTGTCCACGCAATAGCGAACGGTACTGCTCGTACACCTGTGGTTTCGCGATCAGGTCTAACAAGCCGTACTCATCTTCGACCGAGTAGAATACCACGCCCTTTGCGGTTGGCGGCCTCTGCTTCACTACGGCCATCCCAGCCACATGCACGTGCTGCCCATTGGGTTGTTGTTTCACTTCCGCGGTGCTCATCACCCCGGCGCGGTTGAGTGCCGCGCGGTAGTGCCGCATGACGTGTCCATGCGGCGAGAAACTCATCAACTCATACTCCCACTCCGTTTGTTCCAGCGCATCAAGCTCAGGCAGCTCTACATTCACAATCGGCATGATGAGCGGCAGCTCCTCGGGACGGTAATCGATCTCCGCCAATTGCCACAACAGTGGCCGTCGCTCACCGAACGCATCACAGGCGCCGACGCGAATCAGATTGCTGACCACAGCCTGCGGCAGGTGTGTGCGCAGGCAGAAATCACGCAAATCGGTAAATGCACCTTCGGCGCGCGCTGCGCGCATGCGTTCCCAAGCCTGCTCGCCCAGGCCCGACACCGTGCGCAAGCCGATGCGAATCTGGCGTGCGCCCACGACCGTATACTTCCAATCACCCAGGTTGACGTCGGGCGGCAGGAAGCTGATGCCGTGCCGCTTGGCGTCGCCGATGATCACCTCGGGCGGATAGAAGCCCATCTGGCAGGTTCTCCTTAATGCGCTGGCTTGGCCGTGCGCTCCGCCAGCAGGACCGTGAGCGCGGCCAACTGCTGCGTGTTTTGTTTCAGCGCTGCGTCGCGCAACTGGTACGCTTCCGCGCGCTCCAGCACCAGTTTGGCCTGTTGTTGCTGCACAGCGGCCAACTGCGTTTTGAGCGCTTCAATCATCGGTATCAAATCTGGCGCACGCAGGCCACGGTAGAGCGCACGCGTGTCCGTGTTCACCCGCACACGCTTGCGCTGCGCTTTGCTTGCCAGCTTTTGGCGTGCCTGCACGCCTGGACTGTGCTGATGAAACAACGCAGCCGCTTCGGGATTGCGCAGAATGGTGATGGCGCTCAACCCCTTGCCCTTGGCATCAACCTGGCGTGTGGCTTCACACAGCGCTGCCAGGGTCACGCGCTTGCCCGCGACCTTGAGCTGCTCTACGGCTTTCTGCGTCAACTGCACCGTGCGCTCCGCTTGCTGCTGGTTGTGTTGAGCGAAGGCGGCCGGCAGTGGTTTGCTCGGCAACGATTCAGTCAAGCTGTTCACCTCCGGGTAGGAGTAGGCTCAGCAACTGCTGACCCAATTCATCCTGGCCGATGCCGGGCAGCATGCTTTCAATAGAGGGCACAGACAGTTCGACTGCCGCCAGCATGTCCATTTCCTGCGCGATGCGTTCCCAGTTGCGCCGATGCGCTTGTTGCACGTCGGCCTGCAGGTAATCGCCGAGTTGACCAAAAAGTTTGACCGCCTGTGCATGACCGGCTATCTTCTCCTGCACCTCATGTCGTCGCGACGGGTCCGGGATGTAATACGGACAGCCCGCACACTTGAACTGGACTTCACAGGGGGTGAAGACCGCGCACCGTCCGCCCGGCGTCTGGCGTAACGCGCCGTAGCGTTTGAGTGCCTCTTGTGCAACCTGCTGAATGTCTGCGGCCGTGCGAATGCTGGCGGGGTCTGCCTCAGCCAGACCCGCCAGCATCGTCAACGCCGGTCCCAGTTTGTGGTGCAGGTCTTGCGGTGACAATTTGCTGTAATAGTCCGTCACCGTGATGTTGACGTGCTTGAGCAGCAACATGATCTCTTCCAGCGGAATACCCTGCGTGCGCAGCCAGCCGGCCACCCCATGCCTCAGCACATGCGGCGAGATGCGTACCGGCTGTCCCTGCTGATCGCGACAGGGATTCTCCAGCAACAAAAAGCTCAAGCATTTGTACACCATCGCGACCACCATGTGACGACCCGCCCACTGCAGGACAAAGCGGTGTTTGCCCGCAAAGCGTCGCGCGTGGCTGAATTGGCGACTGTGACCTGCGCTTACCGCTTTGAGCGCTTGAGAGCCATGCTGCCGTTGGTGCATGTCCAGTAGCAAAAGCATCGCTTCGAGCATTTGCGGCGTTACCCAGTAGCGTGCGCGCGTCTGGCTGCCTTTGGGATAGAGCCGCCAATAGATCTGCTTGGCGCCTTCGCTCCAACTATGCGTCGGGTCGTCGAACTGCGGCAGCGTCCCCATCTCCAGGCATTCATGGTCCAGCGTGAGTTGCATCAGCTCACCGATACGCATGCCCGTCTGCACGAGACTGACCAGCACAAACAAGCCCACGGCCGTGCCTGCCAGCAGGGGTTCCACGCAGAATAGTACGCGCGAGTCGTCGGGCGAACCGCGCGCCGAGCGCTCGGCCGAGCTGAGCACGCGACCGACGAATGGCCGTGGATGCAGCAAGCCCATCTGTGCGCACTGCGGGAACTGGATGCGCCAGGCGTGGATATACCGTTTTGCTTCAGCCGTGCGTGGACCGGTATGAAACAGGCCCAGGGCGATGGCACGCAGAAACCAGCCCGGCTCGGGTATGTCGCCCACCAACTGCAGGAACAATGGCGGCGCGCTCGTCCTGCGGATCTGTTTCACATCGTACAGCGTTTTACGTGAATAGGCCGCCGCGTGCGCTTCGACCCAGCTCCGTCGATCCCAGAGGCGAAAGGTGAGTGATTGCTGTGGGTCGAAACCCTTGACGGTCAGTTCGGTCGGCAAGGCGACCTGTTGTTGTTTGACCGCTTCAGCCACGCGCTGCACCTGAGCATCCAGGTCGGCTAACCACTTGTAGCGCTGACGAGCCAGCGCGACCAGGCCAGGCAAGTCTCTGACCACGGCGAAAGCCTGTTCCTTGCGTCGGGTCTGCACCTGTGCTGCGACGCGATTCTTGAGTTTGACCAGACGACTGCTGGTCACCAGCGCCGGCAGCAAAAACGGTTGCAAGCGTTCGCGCTGTGTCGGCGTCAGCGACTGTAGAAATCGCTGCAGGTGTAACTGGAGCGTCGAATAACACTTGACCGCCGCCATGCCGCGGTTCTGCGGCGGGTCACCGTAATACACGACCAACGCCTCCTCGACCTTCAGCGCTGCGAGGTTCGCATAGTGATCAGGGATGGCCCAGCGCAGAAAGGAAAGCACATATCCAAACGGATTGACCTGCTTCACCACGCCGCTGTCGGCGTAGATGACGGCGGCCAGCGCGAAGTGATTGAGCCAGGGTGTTTGGGCCGCGGTGTTCACGAGCCAAACGGTCATCTCGTCATCCAGACGCTGCCAGGCACTCGGCTCGGGTGGCGCGTTCACGACGATGGCATCCAGGAGAGACAGCAACTTTTGTAGGCTATTGCTCTCTGCTGCGTGGCCTGCCTGTCCATACGCCAGCGCAGGGGCGTGCATAGCAGTCGTCATGGGGCCTCCTCTGAGTTGGCTAACCACGCACTCAAGCGTTCCCACATCGCCTCTGGAATGCCGGCCACGTCTGGCTCGGCGCCAGCAGCGGCTGCCGGAAGAGATGCTGAGCGCGTCTGACCAGACTCGACCAGTTGTACCAGGGCTGCATGCGTGGCAGCAAAGTCCATGCGACGCACGTGATGGTCGTACGCCTGGATCGTCTGCGGATTGCGCCAGCTCATGTAGGCGATGAGCGACTGGCGCGCGGCATCACGCTGCTGGCTGGGCAGCGATTCAAACTTATGCAGCGCCATCGTCACGAACCAGTGGCGCGCCTGGTGCGGAGTAACTTTGAGGCCAACGCGCTGACAGGCGTTGCACCAGTGGACGTAAAACGCCGCGTAGGTGTAGGGCCGACCTGCGTCAGTCACAAACAGCCGCGTCTCATCGGATAGTTCATCCCAGCCACGCGTGAAGGGGTCACAGCGCCGCCGCTCTTCATTCACATAGCGGCGCAGCCATTGCGCGGTGCTGCTGGACCACCAAAGTTCTTTGACGCGCGCGTCGCCGCTCCCTTTGTTCGTGGCTAAGGCCCGTTCGCGTTGTTCGCGTTGCCGCCAGTCGCCGACGGTCAAAGCCAACACCTCGCCCACACGCGCACCGGACTCGAAGAGGATGCGCGTGATCAGTTGATCGCGCAGACGCGTGAAACCGACCAGCAGTTGCTTGGGCAGATTGGGTTCGTCAATGATTTGGGGCTGCCAGTGGTCATTCACGACGCAAAAGTATGTGTCGGGCACTCGCCCGCGTTTGTGTTCAGGCAACGTCAGTCCAGACGCCGGCGGCATCTGGGGCTTGAACTCGCGCAGCTCGACAGCCAGGCGCGACGTCCACATGAGCGGGTTTGCATCGGCGTACCAACCCTTCAGGATGGCGCAGGTATAGAAACGTTTCAGTGCAGTCAGGAGCAGGCGAACGGTGCTGAGCGTAGCAACTTTCGCAGAAGGGATAGTGTAGTTGCCGCCGCGATGCGGACGAACCACACAGCCGAGTTTCGCTTTGAGGTAAGCGCGGATGTGCTGGCGAATCTGCTCGGCCGGTGCTGTGTAGTGGCAGAGTGGATCGGTGCGGTGCAGGTACGTTAAGAATGGAAGGACTAGCATGAGATAGTTGCGCGCGGTACTGGGCTCGCAGGCGTTCTCATCGACGAGCCATTGATGAAAGGCGTGTCCTTCCGGAAAGGGCATCCCCGTTGGATCCGCGCAGATGCGTGCGGGGAGGCCGAACTGCTGCTGCAGTTCAGGTGTCAGTTTGACGATGCGGTAGCGGTCGAGCGTGCTCATATTCTATTGCGCCTTGCGGTGTTACTAACACCGCTCATCTCAGTTGCTGAAGGTTTGGCTGAGCCTTGATTTTACGCCGTAATCTTTGCTCACAGCCGGGAGACGATTCTCAGAGCATACTTAATGGATCATAGAGGCTGCTGGTTGAACAGCGTGCAGGTGAACGGCGCCGGGTGGTAGCGCTTCAGCCACATCGTCTGGTACGCGATCAGCGCGAAGGAGGCGGCATGCGACTTGCAGAACCCGTAGCCCGCGAACCCTTCCAACTGCCCGAAGATCGCCTGCGCCGTCTCGCGCTCGATCCCGTTACCAGCCGCTCCCTGGATAAACCGCTCTTTGAGCGCCTGCATCGCCTCGAACGAGCGGCTGCGCGACATCGCCCGGCGCAGCATGTCGGCCTCGCCCGGCGCGAAACTGGCCGCCACCATCGCCACCCGGATCGCCTGCTCCTGGAAGAGCAGCACGCCCAGCGTCTCCTTCAGCACCGGCTCCAGGCACGGATGGATATAGGCTACCGGCTCCAGGCCTGCTCGTCGCTTCAGATACGGGTGCACGGCGCCGCCCTGGATCGGCCCCGGCCGCACGATGGCCACCTCGATGACGAAGTCCTCGAAGCGCTCCGGTTTCAGCCGCGGCAGCATCTGCTGCTGCGCGCGGCTCTCCACCTGGAATGCGCCGATCGTATCCGCCTGCTGCAGCAAATCGAAGCCGACGGGGCAAAGGCGCCGGAATCACTTGCGAATAGCGAGACGCAGGTACCCGCGGCAATTGAAGACGCCCAACCCGGCCAGGAGGGTAAATCCGTCCTAGCCGACTCGCGCGTAGGACCGGCAGCAGC
>JBBRLT010000106.1:0-7815 GCA_038231235.1 Terriglobales bacterium | reverse complement strand
CATCCTGCTGCGTCCATCGCTCGCTCCCGCAGACATTCTGTGGCTCTCGCTCGCCGCCGGACTCGCCGTACAGTCAGCCGTTCGCGACCTCACCTCCATCACCCCGGACATCCGCTGGCCCAACGACCTGCTGCTCTCCGGACGCAAGTTCTGCGGCATCCTTACCGAGCTCAACGCAGAGGTCACCCGCGTGCGGCACGCCGTGATCGGCATCGGCATCAACGTGCATCAGCCTTCCTTCCCGGCCGAGCTCGCCGATCTCGCCACCTCGCTCGCCATCGAAACCGGGCTCCACTGGTCGCGACAGGAGCTGCTGGTCGCACTGCTGCGCCATCTGCACGCCGAGGTGCAACAACTCACCGCGTCCCCAGGCGTCGAAGACGCTGCTGCCAGCATCCGTCAGCGGCTGGCTGCTGGCTCCTCCTGGATTCAGGGAAAATCTGTTATCGTCACAGAATCGGATACATTCTCAGGCATGACGGACGGCCTGGACAGCCGCGGCTTCCTCCGCGTCCGCACAGCAGACGGTGTCCGCACCGTACTCTCCGGCGGGGTGCGCAGCGCACAGCCGGAACGTGCCGGGAAAGGGAGTCGCTAAGCAATGCTGCTGGCCATCGACGTTGGCAATACAAACACGGTGCTTGGCCTCTACGATCTGGACTCGTCGGAGCTGGTGGCCGATTGGCGCGTCACCACGCACAAGAATCAGACCTCCGACGAGTATGGCGTGCTCTTCCTCAGCCTGTTCGCCATGCGCCAGATTGAGGTCACCAGGATCACCGCTGTCATCGTCTCCTCTGTCGTGCCGCCGCTCGATGGAACCATCCGCAAGCTGTGTGAGCGCTACTTCGGCCTGCGCGCCATCTTTGTCGAGCCCGGCATCAAGACTGGCATGCCCCTGCTGGTGGACAACCCTGCGGAGCTTGGCGCGGACCGCATCGTGAACGGCGTAGCCGCCTTCACCCGCTACGGTGGCCCGCTGGTCGTGGTCGACTTCGGTACCGCTACCACCTTCGATGTGATCACGGCGCGCGGCGAATACATTGGCGGCGTCATCGCGCCCGGCCTCGGCATCTCTGCGGACGCTCTCTTCTCCCGTGCCGCCAAACTTGCCCGCGTGGACATCAAGCGCCCCAGCCGCACCATCGGCACCAACACCATCGCCCACCTGCAGAGCGGCCTGTTCTACGGCTACATCGGCCTGGTCGATGGCATCCTTGAGCGCATTCTGGCAGAGATGAACGCGAGCCAGCTCTCGCCACCCGACGTCATCCCTAAAGTGATCGCAACCGGCGGCCTGGCCCACATGATCCAGGCCGACTCCAAATACATCACCGAGCTGGACGACATGCTGACGCTCGATGGGCTGCGCCTGTTGTTTGAGCGGAACCGCACCCACCGGCCGCGCGGCAGCTCCGCACACGCCTCGCACGGTTGAGTGCAAAACGACTCCGTGCAAAATTACGTTAACTACTTCACAGAGATCGAGGAGCACTTCCAGCGCCGCCGCGGCTCGCTGCTGCTGCTTTCGACGCTCGACTGGGCCTTGATCGACACTTGGCGCGAGTCTGGCGTCCCCCTGCCCGCAGTGCTGCGCGGCATCGACGATGCCTTCGACAAATACGAGGCACGCAAGACGCGCGCGCGCCAGCGCAGGATCAATGGCCTGGCATGGTGCGCGCAAGCAGTGATGGAAGCGGTCGAGGCCATGCAGGAGGCAGCCGTGGGTGGCACGCCCATGCAGGCGGACGAACCAGCGGGCCTGGAGCGGGAACGCATTGCGAAGCATCTGCGCGCCGCAGCGGAGCGCTTTCAGCAAACAGCCGCAACTGTTCCGGCATGCGACGAAATCGCCAGGCGTCTGCTGGAGCTCTCAGAGGCGCCGCCTGCCAATGAAGATCTGGAACGGCAGCTCACTACGCTTGAAGAAAAGCTGTTTGCTCTGCTCACCACGCACCTGCCGGAGCCGGAACTGCAGCGAATGCGCGAACAGGCTGCGCAGGAACTGGCGCCCTACCGCAGCCGCATGCAGGCCCTGCAGATCCGCCAGATTGAGCAGCAGTTCCTGCGCCGCCGCCTGCTGGAGCACTACGGCCTGCCACGCATCAGCCTCTTCTACATGCAGCAGGAGGGCTGAGGTGAAGCTGCGCATGGAGAAGGCCATCTATGGCGGCGCTGCATTAGGACGTGCTCCGGCGGACCATGCCGAGTTCGCCGGCAAGGCGGTCTTTGTGCCGCTGGCTCTTCCTGGCGAGCTGATCGAAGCGAACGTTGTAAGCAACCGCCGTGGTTACATCACGGCAAGCCTCGACTCTATCGTTGAGCCCGCAAGCTTCCGCACGCAACCGGGCTGTGACTATTACCAGCGCTGTGGCGGCTGCCAGTATCAGCATGCAGAGTATCCGGCACAGCTGGAGATGAAGCGGGCCATCCTTGCCGAAACACTGGCCCGCGCCCACGTTGAGGTGCCTGCGGAGATGCTCACCCTGGCCTCCGAGCCGTGGGGCTATCGCAATCGCGTCCGGCTGCACGTCATCCAGCAGCCCGCGCCGGCGTTGTGCTATCGCGAGGCAGCGTCGCATCGCGATCTGCCGGTGGACCACTGCCCCGTCGCGGCTCCCGTGCTGCAGCAGGCCATCCGCTCATTGACCCACGTTCTGCAGTCCCAGCCTGAGCTAGCCCGCAGTCTCGCCGAAGTCGAGTTCTTCACCAGCCACGACGAATCCGCGCTCCTGCTCTCCTTGTTCACGCATCAATCCATGGCTCCGCAGGATCTGCGCATGCTCTCCGAAGCGATATTGCAAGAGCTACCCACACTGCGAGGAGTCCGCGCCACCCCCGCGGGCGCTAAGGCTACCGGAACAACCCCTGCTCCCGTGTGGGGCAAGACAACCTTGAGTTACAACGTAGGTGCCCGCAGCTACCAGGTCAGTGCGGGCGCATTCTTTCAGATCAACCGATTTCTCATTCCGGCGCTGCTGGCCGAGGTCGCGGCAGAACGCAGCGGCGCTCTCGCGTGGGATCTGTACGCCGGCGTCGGACTCTTTGCGCAAGCACTCGCGCAGCGCTTTGAGCGGGTAATAGCGGTGGAATCCTCGCCCCACGCCACCGCCGACCTGCGGCGCAACCTAAGCGGCGGAGATCACCAGTGCGTAAGCTCGGAGACGCTGCAGTTTCTCCACTCGCAGACAGCGCGCAAGCTGAGGCGCGGCACACCCGATCTGATTGTTGTCGATCCACCCCGCGCCGGGCTCGGCGCGGATGTCTGCGCGCTGCTTGCCGCCGCCCAGCCGCAGCAGATCGTCTACGTCTCCTGCGACCCCGCAACGATGGCCCGCGACCTCCGCGCCCTGCAACCATCCGGGTATCGACTGGCCCGGCTCACGCTGGTAGACCTGTTCCCACAGACCTTTCACCTGGAGACTGTGGCTGTGCTCGAGCGCGCCTGAACGGAAGAGCGCTGCCGCCCACGCCAAGCAAGCAGACGCGTTTCGACCGATGGCCACCACAGTCGCCCCAGCCCCGTCGTCCACCTTGCCGCGCGACGGCCACCACCGCGTTGTTGCGAAGCAATGGATTGGTGCGATCGAGCACGATCCGCCACGCTTCGGCCGCGCTCCACTCCTGTTTGCCGCGCTCGCGTTCGCCGCTGGCATTCTGATGGCGCATCGCTGGTGGCTCAGTCCGGCATGGCTGGCCATCGGCGCCTGCCTTGAGGGGCTGCTGGCTGCGCTCGCGGTCCGGTCCTCGCTACGCGCGGCATTGCTGCCACTGGCCGCCACCTGGCTGCTGCTGGGCGCCTTTACTGCAGAGATGCAGCAAGCCCCCGCGTCGCAATTCGAGCTGCGTCAACTCGCGCACGGTACGCCTGTCCTGCTGCAGGGCACGGTAGACCGCACCACGCCAGTGCACCGCATCGTCTCGCAGCGGCCCTTCTCTACCGAGGAGGTCACGGAGCAGATGCAATCCGTCGACCTGCGCGTGTCCGCTGCTGCTGAGCCGAACGATCCATTGCTGCCGCTTCAGATAGTGCCACTACAGGGCGGGATGCGCCTCTCCCTCTACGCACCCGAAGACGCCACGATGTTATCGCTGGCCTGCGGAGAGGTCGTATCTGTTACAGCAACGATTCGGCCGCCGGAGCGCTATCGTGACCCGGGCGTGTGGGACAGCCCATCCTGGCTGCTGAGCCAGGGCATCGGCGTCATCGGTTCAGCCAAGGCGGAAAGACTGACCCGCATCTCCCAGCCCGGCAGTCGCAGCCTGACCTGCATGCTGCGAGCATGGCAGAGCGCGGCCAGCGAACGTATGGTGCGGTTCGCGGATACACATCCTGCCCATCCACTGCCCGCGTGGCTCATTCTCAGCCACGACGATGCAGCGATGATCGCCGCAATGGTCACCGGCGACCGCTCGTACCTCGGCCGCACACTGCGCGTTGGCTTTGAGCGTACCGGCTCGTTTCACCTGCTCGTGGTCTCCGGGTTGCACGTCGGCCTCTTCTCTGCGCTCGTCTTCGGCATCGGCAAGCGCCTCCGGATCCGCCGCGTGCCGCTTACCGTGCTCACCCTGCTGCTCTCTTTCGCATACGCGCTGCTCACCGGCTTCGGTCAGCCCGTGCAGCGCGCCTTCGCCATGGTGGCGCTGTATCTTATCGGCCGGCTTCTCTATCGCGAGCGCAGCGGGCTCAACAGCCTGGGCTTCGCCGCGCTGTGCCTGCTCGCCTTCAGCCCCCGCGCTCTCTATGACGCTGGCCTGCAGATGACACTGCTCACCGTCGTGGCTGTCGCCGGCATCGCCATTCCGCTGATGGAGCGCAGCTCCGCCCCATTTCTGCTGGCCACGCGCAGTCTGCGCATCGTCGGCATGGACACTGCGTTCGCACCGCGGCTGGCCCAGTTCCGCGTGACCCTGCGGCTGATCGGCGAGCACCTGGAGCCGCTCCTCAGCCGGCGCTGGCGTCGCACCCTGCGCGCACAAACACTGCTCGCGCTCGCGCTGCGTGGGCTGCTGCTGCTGTTCGACCTGTGCCTGGTCTCCGCCGTCATCGAGCTGACCATGGCGTTGCCCATGGCCGCATACTTCCATCGTGTGACCACCTGGGGATTGCCGGTCAACGTTCTCATTATTCCGTCGCTTGCGCTGTTGCTCCCCTGCGCGCTGCTCACCATGCTCGCACTGCTGTTGACGCCGCAACTAGCCTGGCTGCCCGCTGCTGTTACGGCCGCGCTGCTGCACCGGGTCACCTACGTCGTGCGCGCCTTCAGCGCGTGGACCGGCAGCGATTGGCGTCTGCCCGGTCCTAGCATGACCGCAGCCATCGCCGCGCTCCTTCTGCTGACCCTTGCAGTCTTCATTGCGCGATGGAAGGCGAAGCTCGCCGTGCCGCTGTCCGCGATCACGTTGCTCGCCGCCGCCAGCTGTGTGCTGCTGCCCCGGCCCGTCGAACGCCGCGACCACGCGCTCGAGATCACCGCCATCGACGTTGGCCAGGGCGATGCCATCCTGGTCGTCTCACCCGATGGGCACACGCTGTTGATCGATGCCGGCGGCCCTACTGGCGGGGGCTATGGACATGCCGGCAACTTCGAGATCGGCGAAGACGTCGTCTCTCCGTATCTGTGGAGCCGCGGCATTCGCCGTCTCGATGCGGTCGCGCTCACTCACGCGCACAGCGACCACATGGGCGGCATGCCTGCAGTGCTGCACAACTTCCGTCCACGACAGCTATGGGTTGGACATAACCCCGCCGCTCCCGACTATCAGCAGTTACTTGCAGAGGCTAACTCGCTCGGCATCGAAGTCCGCACGCTCACCCGCGGAGATGCTCTCTCCTTCGGCGGCGCGGAGGTCCACACGCTTGCGCCATCTACTGACTACACGCCCGGCCCCTCCCCCTCAAACAACGACTCGCTGGTGCTGCGCATCAGCTACGCCGGCCATGCGGCGCTGCTCGAAGGCGATGCGGAGGCGCCCAGCGAGGCGGCCATGCTGTCGCTGCCGCACGATCAACTGCAGGCAGACTTGTTAAAGGTCGGCCATCACGGCAGCAAGACCTCCACCATCCCGCCTTTCCTGGCGCGCGTGGCCCCGCAACTCGCTGTCATCTCTGTTGGACCCTACAACAGCTATCACCATCCGCGATGGGAGACGCTCGATCGCCTGCAGCAGCAGGGCGCGCTGACCTGGCGCACCGATCTGCTTGGACTCTCCACCTTCTATCTCGATGCAAACGGCGCTGCACCCGCTACCCTCCCATGACATCTCCAAGGCATCCAGCGAGTAGGGCCATTGCGGTATTCCACTTCTGGTTCGCTGTATCGTTTTGCTTTCCCGGCGCATCTCTTTCAGGTGTACAGTGCTCCGCAACACTGCGCTGTCCGCGGAGGGCCAGGCATGCACAGAGGTGACGAGCAGAACCAGGAGAGCAGCACGCAAGAGGGCAAGTTATCCGAGTCCAGCCAACCCAGCGAACCCCGCTCCCTGCTGGAGCAGCAGCAGGAAGAGAAGAACATCCGCCGCCTGCAGCTGATGATGAACATGGTGATGTCCGTCATCGCGCAGGACTCGACGCTCAGCTACGACGATGCGTCCGAGATGATTGCGGACAGCCGGCGCGCCGCACTGGCCATGTTCCCGGACAAAGAGCTGGCCTACGATCTGATCTACAAGCCCAGACTGCAAAGGCTGATGCGCGACCGCTTCCGCCTTCAGTAGGGCATTTCCCTGATGCTTGTAGAGCGCGGAGACTTGCTCGGCGTGGCCTTTCCTCAAAGAACGGCCACAATCTGGGCGCCTCTACACCTGCAGGAAATTGCTTTAGAGCTTCCCGCCGCGCGGACCAGGCGCCAGCCGCACGTTCTGGTAAACATGCCGCAGACCGCCATCCGCCTTCGCCGTGAAGCACTCCAGAAACATCGGCCGGTTGCGCAGGTCGCGATAGTCCAGCGCCAGGTCCGGACCGTGAAACAGCAGGTTCACGAAGCCATTCCATCCCGCACGGACGCCCCGGTATCGGCCCTCCCCTTTCGTCCGGGCATTGCCGCCAGCGCTGCTGTCGGCCTGGCCCAACGGATAATCCCGCCGCGGGTCATAGAACTTCAGCCCGCGTCCCCGGCGCGGCCGGTCATTGCACTCCACCGGCATGCCCCCATGCCCAATGCAGCGCGCATACATGGGAAAGCCACCGGGAGAGATGCGGCGCTTGTAGATAGCCAGGCGATGCTCATGCCCAAACAGCCACACCACCTCCTGTCCCAGAAAGAATTCGCGCAACTGCTGTGCCGGACGCAGGTAAATCTCTTCGGGGAATGCAGTGAGGGGTTGGTGATGCGTCAGCAACAGTGTCGCCTTGCGATTTTCCCGCGGGCGAATCGTCTCCCGCAGCCAGGTCAGTAGCCCGTCCTGCAGCCGGCCGTCGGCATGCACCCAGCCCAGGCGGTCAATGCCCGGAATGCTTCCGAGGACCGGCACGCCGGCGGAGTTGTATCCCGTATCCAGCCCCAGAACGCGCCAATGCTCTGACTCCAGGCAGAAGAAGCTCGCCTTCTGCGCTCCCTCACCCGTGTCGCAGTAGTTGAGCACGGTGGTGAAGTAGGCGCGGCCGCCGCCGTACATCTCGTGATTTCCCGGCAGTGCGAAGGTTCCCACAGCACCCTTCGGCCAACTCACTGGCGAATACTGATTCACCGCGGTCCCGACGAAGTTCTCCTGCACCTCGGTCTCATCGCCGACGTAGTAGATATCGCCCAGGTGGATGGTGTAATCCGGCTCCGCCGCGCGAATCGACTCTGCCACCTGCGCTGCCTCGCGGGT
>JBBRLT010000105.1:0-7928 GCA_038231235.1 Terriglobales bacterium | reverse complement strand
GAGCCACTGTCCCTTGGACCAACCACCAACAGCACTCAGCCGGTTGCTTCGGACTTCCCACTCACCCGTCGCAAGACGCCAGTGCCGCACGAAGCAGCACCCTGAGTCGCTGGTTGTTCGGCAACCTGCCGACCGAACAACAGAACGATGCCAAATACAGTGCCACAGACAATCGCCGAGCCAAAGCCGACCGCCACGCCGACCTCCGCATCATCATCGTCGTCCACTGATGAACTTCTTCTTCCTCGCTCTACTTCTCCTTCTTCGTGCGGTCTCCTCTGCTACAGTGGTCTTGCTGCTGCCACAGACGAAGGCGACCTTCCTATCGCCCTTCCCGCCACTGGACCTCGCTACAGCCCTGATGCCCTGGCTGCTGACGAAAGCACGCTCTCCTGTTTGTACTGAGACGCAGCGCAGGTGTCCTCGCGCCAGCTGTGGCTCTCAGCCACAGCTTTTTGCGCCCCCTAACCGACTCCCGCCGCAAGGCGCCACAGCGGGGGCGCCCGACAATTGCAAAGCCAACCGCACAGTACTCAGCAACAGACGATCGCAGAGGAATTGGTCCCGTTTCATCGAGACAGCCGTCGACGATTTCCTGTTGGCACCTTCTCTGACATACATTCAGTGTACCGCTACATCTCCTCTCTCTCCCCTCTGCTCTCCTTCATCCTTTCTAGCTGCTTTTCAGCAGCAGTGCGCAAGGCCGTCGGGATTCTTTGCCCCCGTTGTTGCTGCGCCCGAGGAGCCTTCCTGTGAGCAACTGGCTGCTCTTTCCTCCTCTCTCGGTTCATCGATGGTGCACTTCTCTCGGATGACAGGGTCGGCCACGCACTCAGCAACAATAGCAGAAGCTGAAAGGCGGCGCTCGGCAGCCAACAACACTCAAGAGACAGACGCTGTCGCCGTTATTAGAATTTCGACGACACCGCAGCAGCAGCAGCGACAGCAGCGAGCAGGGGTAGCCGTCAACGCTGCAGAGGAATCAGCACAGCAGCATCAGTCGTCGTCCCCGTCGTCACCTTCCTCGTGCGCCTCGGTACCGCCAGTGGTCACGGCCCACACCTTCGCAGCCTGCTACCCGTCTCGTGTGCACCTCGTCTACAACTCCTTGATGGTCGCCTTATCCCTGCTGGTCACAGTGCTCCACAGCTGCTCCAACTGCGATTATTCAATTTGGGACACGTGCTGCATCACTTTCCCGCACGCCTCCCGCCTTCTAGCACAGTCCATTCGCTCCAACACTATCACTTTAGGTACTGTTGGCAGCATCTTGGCTCATTTCTTCCTCAAGGTTGATTTCAGCAGCCAGGCGTTTCCTCCGCACCGCCTTTATTTCGTTTGGATGACCTGCTGCACCACTTTCCCGTACGCCTCGCGCCTTCTCGCCCAGTCTATTCGCTCTAACATCATCACTGTAGGTACTGTTGGCAGCACTTGGGCTCATTTCTTCTTCACGGTTGATTTCAGCAGTCAGGCGGCGGCCCCGCACCGCGATTATTTCGTTTGGGTGATGAGTTCTATCACTTTCTCGCATGCTTCTCGCTCTCTCACCCACGCCGTTCGCTCAAACATCACCACTTTAGGTACTCTATGCCGACTTGCAGCTCATTTCTTCAATGTTATTTTTTGCTCAGCTGCTCCGTATCGCCTTTATTTGGTTTCGACCACCTGCTACATCACCTTCTCGCACGCTTTCTGCCTTCTCGCACCGCCCGTTCGCACCGACGTAGTCGCCTCCGGTACGCTGGACAGAATGCGCGCTCGGAAAGCCAAGGACACCCGTTCCTCCTCCACCACCTCCCCCCCCCGTCGCTTCTCTTTTGCAGCAGCACCGCCGTCGCGGACTTTTAATGACCACCTCCCGTGGTGGCTGACCCGCACGGCATCGTTCATTCTCCGCAAGGGCCGCAGCACGCCGCGCCGCCCTCGGGCGGCCCGCCCCTCCTGGCTTGCACAGCTTCGCATGGAGGAATTTCTGGCCGCCAAACAGCAGGGCCGCACTCTCAGCTGTCGTCGTGCCTCTAGCCCCGGCTATCTGACGCCGCTCATCACCACCATGCGGGCCGCTGCTGCCGCGCGTCGCGCCTCCGCCGCTCGCAGCCACATGGGAAAGAAGAGGCGGCTCACCCACCCATCAGCAGCCGCCGTTCCCTCCTCCTCTCCTCCGTCCCAGCGGCAGCGCCAGCGGCACCGCCTGCACCCCCGCTCATCGCCCGGCGCTGTTGCTGCCACCTCCTCTAGATCACAGCAGTGTGGCGGTGGAAGACAGCAGGAGGAGGGGGAGAGCATTGAGAACTTGCTGAAGCGGAAAATGACTTCCACCAAAGGGGAAAAGAGCTTTAAAGAATGGATCACAGATGATGTGGGGAAAGTTTTAGGACTCACGCCACTTGACGTGCTGGGAGACGGTAATTGCTTCAGCTACGCCATCTCTGCGGTGGCACACCCAAACCCAGCGTTGGCGGCGCAGTTTTACGCCCCCTCGTTATTATCCCCCCGTACCCCCGCTGCTTCTCAAGCCATCTTTGACACCAGCCACACGCTGCATCAGGAGATGTGCGCGGCGCTCTCTGCTCCCGCCGACGGCGGACCGTCCGACCTACGCCCTGCCCTTCCATTTCGCAACGGCAGCCCTCCTCACGACTGGGCGACCTTCTGCCACCGCGTCGCCCGCACTGCGGGTCCGCAGACATATGCAGACTTCGCAAGCAGATTCAACTCCTTCATGCCACGCGAGCTGTGGGGAAATTCCACTGACGATGCTTACTCGGTTGTGGCGTCGCAGCACCACCCCCTTATGGTCATCGCCCCCGTGTCCAGATCCTTCTCAACGGACCCCTCCGCGACCGCCACCACGCTCACCTTCCGTGGCCAGAGTCACGTGGGCCTCCACACGCGACAAGCTCTGCTAAAAATACTTCGCCGCAGCAGCAAACCCCCTACGGATAAAGTGCTGCAGCTGCGGTTCTCTAGCACCACGGATGTGTCTCAATTGCTCACCGCTATGCGCCATGACGGCCGCCCTCCGATCGTCATCGCCTACGACGGTGGCTGCCACTTCTGGGCCCTCCAGTATCCTGCGGGCGCTTGGACCAGCGACGAAACAATTCACAAGCCCATCATCCTACAGCGGCGGCTGATTACCCGCCTCGCCGGCATTGTACCACTGCTGCCACAGCAGCAGCAGCTACCGGAACAACCGCAGCGGCAGCAGCAGCAGCAGAAGCAGCAGCCGCCACCTGCTAAGTGCCCCCCACCGCCGCCGCCACCACCACCAGCAACTCCTCTCATTATCAGCTGGGACGACTTGAAACATATACTGCGTCCCCTCCCCACAACATCAAATGGCAACTGCCTACTCCACGCCACTTTCGGCAGCCTGGGCACTCTCACTGTCGAGCAAACGATCGGGCGCGGCGACGCCAGGCCCGCTGCCGCCCTTTGCCTCTCCTCTCGGCAAGCGATCCAATACCTTCTGTCCTCCGCCCAAGGCGATTCAATTCTTCCAGTCCTTCCCCCCCTCGCCGCTGCGACGGACATCACGCGGCCCCTGCCTGGCACGGCATCCAGCTGGCCGTACCTCTGCGACACGCACATCCAAGCTCTCAGCATCCTCATCTCCGCCCCAATCGTGGTGCTTCAAGGAACTGCAAAGGAATATTCATTTGCTGCCCTCACAAGCGGCGTCATCTTCTTTCCCGAGCTCCCCGCGGCGGCTTTTTCCTCGTCGCTCGGTCTCCCCTCCCACTCCGCAGCTGCGCTCCTCGAGCAACTGCAGGACGACGCGGCGCTTCACGGCAATCGGCGGCCCGCCTTCGTTTTCAACAATGACGTAGGAGCAACGTCCTTGGCAGACCACTTCGTCGCGCTTGCACCCTTCCAGCCCGCCCTCCGCGCCTGCCGCCCCCTCCAGACCGACACCTTTGCCAGCCTCAGGAGCGCGCTCCGGAGCCGCCCACTGTCGATCGCAGAACGACGCAGAGCTCTCCTACCCTCCTCCTCGAACGACCCGGCCCGCCGCCAGCAGTCACCCCCGCGTCAATCACAACAGCAACTTCTTGACCTCCTGCTGCTGGGCAGAAACAAACGGACGCGACCGACGGCGGAGTCTCTCTTCAGCAGCTTCTCCGACGACGACAGTGATGGAGACCACGGGGCGGCTGCCAAGCCGCCGCCAAAACGGCAATGTGTCGTCCCGCCTGCCCTCCTACCCCCCCGCCCCCCTCCTAATAATCCTTTCCGCAAGCCCACCCCTCCTGTGGTCCCGCCGCTGCCCACGCCGGCTCCACCCGCCGCACCCGCCAGCAGCAACAACATCCTCCCACCCTCCGATCGTCCTCTCATCGAACTCCTCCCAAAGCTGCCAACGAAACCCCCTCCAGGCTGCAAACCGGCGGACGAGGCAGCCGCTATTCTTGCTGCTCAGCAGAATGCTTATTTCAAGTTGCGCCGCCGCCTCAGCCTCATTCTTTGCTCCACAGATTGGAGTCAGTACCGGCAAGAAGGCTCGGCACAACCATCAACCCCCCGCCCCGAATGGTTCCCAGCACATGCCGCCGCCGACGCAACGCCTCTTGACCCGGTCCAGTCGGCAGTGCGCCTGAACGAGCTCATCTCTCCCGCCAATCTACGCAAGCTTGACATGAATAACGCTGCTGTCCCTCACACCCTCCTCGAAGCAGTGGGGCTTCAAGCCTTCCTCCTCCTCCGCCGCCCCGTGAGCACGCCTGCGGCGTTGCTTCTGCTCAAAAATCAGCTCGGCAGTCTTCTCGCTCTTCGGGAGTACGGCCAGGAGGTGCTCGTGCAGTGGAAGAAATGGGCAGAATCCCTTCCCCAGCCGCCACCGCCGCCAGCGCCGCCAGCGCCGTCGCCATCTGTTGTCTCCGCCGCCGCTAGCGCTCACGCCCGCCGCCCGGCGGCACCCGAACCACCACCGAAGAAGGGCAAGAAGACGCAGCAGGCGACACTCTCCTTCGCGCCAGGCTCCTCCTCCTCCAAAGCTGCCGCCGCTACCCGCCCGCCAGCCTCCACGGCGAGTGGCAAAAGTGCAAAAAAGGCGAAAGCGAGCCCATCTCCCTCTTCTTCGCATCAGCAGCAGCGGACCACCAAATCGACGGTGGCAGCAGCCCCACCAACAGCAGCGCCGAGCTCCTCCCCCCTCCATACTGCTCCTTTAGCCGTGCCGTCGTGCGACGCCTCCTTCCCTACTCTATCTGTTGTGCAATACAACTGTCGATACCTGTGCCCAGCCCGCGCCGAGGACCTCCGTGGGCTCACAGAGGGCAACGACAAACCACACGTGATCGCTCTGCAGGAGACAAAGCTAACAGCGGGGAGTCGCCTCCCTCTTCCCGTCCGTTCCGCGCTGGCGCCCGATTATCTCATCCTCCGCTCCGCCGCAATCCTCCAGAAAATGACAGAAGCTAAGCTGCAGCCACGCGTGCCCGAGCCCGCGCCGCCAGCCTCCTCCGCTGCTGCCTGCACCATCCAACCGCCGCCATCAGGCACCCGCTCGGGCCAACGCCGCCACGCGAGACGACAGGCCCACTCCGCCGCCGCCTCTGCCGCTGGCCGCGCCTACGCCTCTGGTGGACTCCTTCTCGCCATCCGCCGTGATATTTCTGCTCGGCGGTTGCCAATTCCGGAGCAAGTGGCAGCCGCCGCCGCCGCTGCTGGCGTCCCCTCCTTGACTCCATACGTGCAAGCCGCTGAACTTGAACTGCTCCCGCGTCGCGTCCGCATCATTAACGTCTATGCCCCCCCCTCCTCCCTCCACCGCGCTGTCATCGCAGCCGCCTTCGCCACGGCAACTGAATGGAAGAAGCTCTCCCCCGCCGACGTGTTTATCGTTGGTGACTTCAACGCGGTCTGGGACAGCGACTCTGACCGCAAACACTCCCTCGGCGCCCCGCCAGGCAGCGAGCAGAAACGACGCGACGACTCCTACCGCTCCCACTGCGAAGCAGCATCGTTTGCCCCGGCTGACGATGACGCGGCGGCCGCCACCCGCATACACTCTTTCTTCTCCCTCTCCAAATCAGAACTTCGCGCGGGATCGAGCGCCCGCCTTGACGACTTCCTTTGTGATCAGGCAGCCTTCATCGCTACACACAAAGGCGCAGCATCGACGGGCCTGGCTCCCTCCACGAAAGGGTGGAGCTCCGATCACCGCCCCCTCCTCACCACCGTCGCTCCTGTCGCCCCCTGGCTCGCTAAGCCTCACCCGGGTGCTGCAGCAGCAGCGACGGTCAAGCCAGCAGCGGCTACCCGCCGACCCCTATCTGCTGCTCAAATCTTCCGCCGCCTCCCACAATCTGCCCTCAACCCACTCAAGGCGGCGACCCTCTCCGGTCTTGTTGGTATCGCCCAGGTCACGCGCCTTGGTCGGGCGGCGGGTGCCTCGCTGCCGGAACGAATCGGATGCGTCGTGAACGCACTCAGTAAGGTCCAGCACCACACCCTCCTCTCCACCCTGCCCCCGGATTTGAAACGACTCTACGAAGTTGGCTTTCCCATGCCGATGTCTTCGGGTCAGCGGCACCGATCAAGAAAGCAGAGCACGCATCACGTCTCGCACCTGCAGCGTCTTGCCACTCTGCAGGCGGAACTTGCGGCTGCGATCACAAGCGAAAACGCGGCTCATGCAGCGGTCATCTCGGAATGGCTCTCCAACGAGCGGACCGCTTATAAGGAGGAGGTCGCGGAACTGCAGGCCAGGTGTCGCGCTACCTACACCCGCTCGCAGCGGGCGGAGTTCTACAAGAAGGGAGGCATGAAACGCTACGCGCAGAAGCTTTTTGCACCTGCTGCCACCTCAGAGGAGGAGGAGGAGGACAATCAGCGCCGCCAGCAGCCATCTCTGGCGACAGTCATTGATCCCGCCACGAACGTCGCCACTTCCGACCCGGAGGAAGTGAAGCGCATCACGCACGCCTACTTCAGCGGCGTCGCCTCCGCCGCCGCCGCCAGCCCCGCCGCCGCCGCCACCGAATTTCCTTGGCTGAATCAACACCTCGACCCCCCCAACATGCAGCACCGCCGCGGTGATGAGGACGAGGATCTGCTGCAACACTTCACGCCAGAGCTCTTCCACAGAACGCTCAACCGCCTCCCCAGTGGAAAGGCGGCTGGACCTGACGGCATCGTGTATGAGACGCTGCGCTGGATGCCTGATGAGCTGAAGGAGGAGGTCTTTCTGCTGCTGCGACAGATGTTCGCAGAGTGCTCCATCCCCAACAGCATGAAAGAGAGCAAACTCTGGCTGCTCTTCAAAGATGGGGACGAGCGCCAGCCGTCCAACTACCGCCCCATCTCGCTCGCGTGCGCCCTCTTCAAATTGCTCACTTCCTGCATCCAGCAAATTCTCTCTGATTTTGCTGAGCGGCACCACATCATCAGCCCCACCCAGCGCGGCTTCCGCAGCGGCATGGGCACGCGGGAACAGACCCACATTCTCGCTTCGCTGTTTGAAGATGCGAATGTGAACCGTCGCGATCTGCTGGGTCTCTACCTGGATGTCAAAAACGCCTTTCCGACCGTCCCTCACGACAAGCTGCTGGAAGTTATGAAGCAGCTGGGCTTCCCGCCGCTGGCGGTGAACCTCATCAGACAAATCTACACTGATCAGCTCTCCCGCGTCATCACACCATATGGAGACACGGGTACATATGGGGTGCATCGTGGTACCCTGCAGGGGGACACCCTCAGCCCCTTCCTCTTCATTGTCTTCATGGAGCCGCTCATGCGCTGGCTTGAAGCCGGCAACAGAGGATACCGCATGACAGAGCGGCTGGAGGACGACCGCTGCGTCCGCGTCTCCGCCCTCGGCCTCGCTGATGACGTCTTCCTCCCCACGGAGACGCCCAATGATATGCAGCAGCAGGTTTATAAATACGCCGCCTACCACCACTGGGCGGATATGAAGGTGG
>JBBRLT010000104.1:0-8154 GCA_038231235.1 Terriglobales bacterium | reverse complement strand
CAACGACGCTATCTTCGACGACACCCTGCCGATCGCCGATGGGCGGATGGAGGCGGGCTTGCTGGTGCCGCTCGATGCATTGCAGGAGGCCATGACCTCCTGGTTCCGGCGCAAGAGCTATCTGCGCGAGGGGGACACGCTTCGCGTGTGGGACGACTCCACCCTGACGGTTCACCCAAATCCTTGAACAGCTTTCGTTCTACTCCGATCGCAGGATCTCCGCGGGCTGTATGCGGGCGATGCGGAGTGCAGGCAGCAGGCTGGCGAGCGCCGCCAGCAGCAGCAACGCAGCGGCGGTTGTGGCCAGGACAGAAGGGTCGGCGCCGGGACCAGAGCGATATGGATGGAAGCTTTACCCTTTCATCGATCGTGCCGGGCCGATATGCAGTGATCGCAGTGGCGGACGGATGGAACTGGAATGGGAAGGCCCGAGGTTCTCGACCGGTACCTCGCGCACGCCGTGCCGGTCACATTGACATATGAAGACAACAAGCCTGTGCGACTGCCCACGGCTGTGCAGGTACAGGCGCGTTATGAAAACTGTTAAGTTCGTAACAGCCGCTCGGAATTAATTCACTGCCGGCGCGCTTTTCTTCTTCGAGCGATCGAGCACAAACGCAGCCTTGCGTGTTTCGGACGATGCATGGTCGATTCTTTGCCAGAAGGCCTGGAAGTAGTCCACAGCAGAGATGATCGACACCAGCACCATGAAGTAGATGGCCGTATAGGCAGTCCAGCGCACCGGCAGGATATACCAGCCGAACTGCCACTCATACCAGCGATGCGCCAGAATTGTCGCCACCACTGCGACAATCTGCACGATGGTCTTCAGCTTGCCGAGGTTGCTGGCCTGGATGGTGAACCCTTCGACACTGGCGATGGAGCGCAGGCCGCTCACCAGGAACTCCCTGCCAATCACCAGGATGGCGATCCATGGCTTCATGATGCTGGGGGTAAATTCAACCAGGGAGATGAAGGCGGCGGAGATCATCAGCTTGTCTGCCAGCGGATCCAGCAACATGCCCATGGTCGTGATCTGGCCGCGCTTGCGCGCCAGGTATCCGTCGACGCCATCCGTAATGGCCAGCAGGATGAAGATGCCGGAGGCGATCAACTCCTGCTCGCCGCTCGCATCGCGGAAGGGGAAGCTGGCGGAGAGCATCCAGATCAGCAGCGGGACGCCCACGATGCGGCTCATCGTGATGGAGTTGGGCAGATTCATGCGACATCCACGCGGGGCAAGCCTCTCGCAGGCGCCCTCTCCTGCATTAGAGCATTTTTTCTGCCGCTGTGATTCGCGGAGAGACGCTCGAAGTGGCCTTTACACAAGGAAATGCCGCAGGGCACTGCTGCCCTGTGTGCACCTGCAGGAAAATGCTTTAAGCCCGCGCTGCACACAGGCCCGTCGCCCACATCAGGCATGCTCCAGAGGATTGGGCACCAGCTTGCGCAGCAGCGATAGCAGCTCCGCCGGATTGAAGTTGTCCAGATGATGGTCCACGGCGCCACAGTCCGCGAAGCCGTGGCTCGAAGTCACAATCAGCAGGGCATCTGGACGGATCTCGCGCAGTTCTTTCACCAGCGCGCCGCATTCCATGTCTGCAACCTCTTCATGCATGACGACGCCGGCTACCTTGGGAAACTGGCGGAAGGTCTCCAGCGCCTCGCGCGCACTGTAGGCAGTGATGACGTTGTACTTCGCTGTTTCAAGCACCAGCTTGCGACTGGAGATGCTGTCTGGATACTCATAGTCGATGACGAGAAAACAGGGGCGGATCACGTTGCTAGTATCCAAGGACATCCCCTTTGCAGCAAGGAAATCCCACAAATGCAAGGGGAGACCGTTCGGCCTCCCCTTGTCCTTGTCCGCTGCGTAACCAATCCAGCTTAAGCGTAGATACCGCGCTGCTTGATAGTGAAGGAAACGCGATCGATGGCCAGCATGTAGGCCGCAATGCGATTGTTCACACCATGTGCCTCGGAGTAGCGCACCACATCATCGAAGCTCTCTGCCAGGATGCTCTCAAGCTGCTCATTCACCACGGCTTCTTTCCAGAAGTAGCCCTGGCGGTCCTGCACCCACTCGAAGTAGGAAGCAGTCACACCGCCAGCATTGGCCAGGATGTCCGGAATGATGAAGACCTTCTTGTCCGCCAGGATCTCGTCGGCCACTGCGGTGGTTGGACCGTTGGCGCCTTCGCAGACGATCTTGGCGCGCAGCTTCTCCGCATTGCGGCTGGTCAGAACATTTTCCGTCGCTGCGGGAATGAAGATCTCGCAATCCTCAAGAATCAGCTCTTGCGGATCCGCTGCCTCGGCGCCCTTGAAGCCGAGCACCGTGCCGTTGCGCTGGCGATACTCGAGCAGTTGATGAATGTCGATTCCGTTGGTGTTCAACAGGCCGCCATCGAATTCGGCGATGCCGATGATCTTATAGCCCTTCTCCATCATGATCTTGGCTGCGTTCGAACCGACATTGCCAAAACCCTGAATGATGACCCGGCAACCATCCCGTTGCAGGTTCAGGTAGCGTAGCGCCTCGTCGCAAACCACGCTGATGCCGCGGCCTGTGGCCTCGCGGCGGCCACGCGATCCGCCAATGTTCAGCGGCTTGCCGGTCACCACAGCGGTCACTGTCTGGCGCATGTGCATGGAGTAGGTGTCCATGATCCAGGCCATCACCTGCTCATTGGTATTTATGTCCGGCGCCGGCACATCCTTCTCCGGGCCGATGAACTCGATCAGCTCCGCGGTATAGCGGCGCGTCATCCGCTCCAGCTCGCCGATAGACATCTTCTTGGGATCGCAGATGACGCCACCCTTGGCGCCGCCGAACGGGATGTTGACCACTGCGCACTTCCAGGTCATCCAGCTGGCCAAGGCACGCATCTCATCCAAAGTGACATCGGGCGAATAGCGTATCCCGCCCTTCGCAGGGCCGCGTGCGATGGAGTGCTGCACCCGATAGCCGGTGAAAACTTCAATGGTGCCGTCATCCATGCTTACCGGGAAGTGCACGATGACTTCGCGCGCGGGATATCGCAGAACCTTCCACAGTCCTTCATCCAGATTCAGTTTCTGCGCTGCGAAATCGAATCGAGCAGCCTGGGCCTCCCAGGGATTGATCTCCTGCTCGAGCGTGAGTGTCTGCATTCCATCTCTCCAATGTTCCAGTGAAGGTCTCGTCACCCTTCGCGAACGGAATAGCATCGCGCGAGCGAAGGATCACAGGAAATCCTACGAATGGGTAGTATTGCCCCGGTCACGGTCGAAATATCGCAGCCAGGCTGCCTGATCCCCCACGGTGATCCGGCCAAACTCATGAGTATAGGCCCGGCTTACCACCACCAACAACCAGCGGAGTAGCACTGCAGGCACCTTGCCCCCTCGCAACGTCTCCTGGCGCCCGTCCAAGCTGCTGATAACTGGCATGTACCATGAGCGTGGCCCCATGTCGCGCAACCCCGTCGATCCCGAGTCGCTGTTCCCGGCGCTGCCAGTTTTTGAAACACTCGCCCGCACACACTCGCTCGTTCCCGTCTGCCGCCGGCTGGTTGCCGACCTGGAGACCCCCGTCTCCGCCTTTCTGCGCCTGGCTGCGGATGAGCCCGAGTGCTTCCTGCTGGAATCGGTCGAAGGTGGAGAGAAGCTGGGCCGCTATACCTTCATGGGCGTCCGGCCGTACCGCAAGCTGGTGGCTTACGGCAGCCGCGTGACCACCTGGCAGGCGGGCCGCCAGAGCTCCGAAGACGGCGATATCTTCGCGCTACTGAAGGCAGCCCTGTCCAGCCACTCCCCTGCTCACGTGCCGGGCTTGCCACCATTTACCGCCGGGGCCATCGGCTTCTTCGCCTATGACGTCGTCCGCCAGATTGAAAAACTGCCAGTGCGCGCGAAGGATGACCTGCACCTGCCAGACGCATGCCTCGCCTTCTTCCATGAGGTGGTCGCCTTCGACCATGTGAAGAAGGAACTGCTGTTGATCGTGACCGCGGACGTTCGCGAGCAGAAGCCCAGGGCAGCCTACGCTGCTGCTTTGCAGCGGCTGACCGCCCTGGAGCGGCAACTGGCAAAGCCGCTGCCGGCCCGCAAGCCCCGCAAAGCCGCTGGCAAACTGGATCTGAAGAGGTGCATGCCCAAGGCCGTCTACCTCAACGCCGTCGAGCAGATACGCGAGTACATCGCGGCCGGGGACATCTTCCAGGCAGTGATCTCGCAGCGCTTTGAAATAGATCCGGGTGACGACCCCTTCGCCGTCTATCGCGCACTGCGCATCGTGAACCCGTCGCCCTACATGTACTTCCTGAGGCTCGACGTCGATCCCGCCGGCAAAAAGAAGTCCCAGCCCATCCATATTGTCGGCTCCTCGCCGGAGCTGCTGGTGCGCGTCAAACAGGGACAGGTGGACTACCGGCCCATCGCCGGTACCCGCCCGCGTTCTCAGGATGAAGAAGAAGACCGCCGCCGCGGCGAAGACCTGCTGGCCGATGCGAAGGAGGTCTCCGAACACATCATGCTGGTCGACCTGGGCCGCAATGACGTAGGGCGCGTCAGCGAGTATGGCAGCGTTCGCGTACGTGACCTGATGTTCATCGAGCGCTACTCGCACGTGATGCATCTGGTCAGCTCGATTGAGGGCAAGCTGCGCGCTGGTCTCTCCGCGGTGGATGCCTTCCGCTCCTGCTTCCCTGCTGGAACACTCTCCGGCGCGCCCAAAGTGCGCGCGATGGAAATCATCGAAGAACTGGAGCCCACGCGGCGCGGCATCTACGGTGGCAGCGTCCTCTACGCGGACTATTCGGGCAACCTCGACTCCTGCATCGCCATCCGTTCCATGTTAGTGAAGGACGGCGTCGGTTATATTCAGGCAGGGGCGGGAATTGTCGCCGACTCGGTTGCCGAAACCGAGTATGAAGAGAGTTTGAGCAAGGCCCAGGCGCTGGTGCGCGCAGTGGAGCGCGCACGGAACAATTTCTGATCCTGTTTTCTCTATCCATCCTTCTTCATCTCACTCAATGCGACTTCGCTCTTCCCTGCGTAATGCCTCGCAGCGGTCCCCTTTCTATCGCGTCAACCCGGCTTGCCGTGATTTGCAGAACTACCTGCATCAATGCCATGTGAGTGGCCATGACTATCCCGGCCGGTGAACCTGCGCGGCAAGGGCTATCGTCAGCATTGGAGCGAACGAATGACCTACGACTATCTGGTGGTAGGCGCCGGCTTCTTCGGCGCGGTGTTCGCGCAGCAGGCGCGGGAGAGTGGCAAAAGCGTTTTGATGATCGATCGCCGGCCCCACATCGGCGGCAACTCCTACACCTATGCATACGAGGACACCGGCATCCTGGTGCATTTGTACGGCACGCATATCTTCCACTGTTCTGATGAGGACACATGGAAGTACATCAATCGCTTCACCGGCTTCAACCGGCATCAACATCGTGTCCTGACCACACGGCAGGGCCGCATCTTCTCCATGCCCATCAACCTGGGCACCATCAACTCTTTCTTCGGCACGCAGCTTCGTCCGGAAGAGGTGAGCGCGTTTCTCGATCAGCAGCGCACGCCGGGCACCCGGCCCGCCAACCTGGAAGAGCAGGCCATCAGCCTCATCGGTCAGCCCCTCTACGAAGCCTTCATCCGCGGCTACACGCGCAAGCAGTGGGGGTGCGATCCGCGCGAGCTGCCCGCGAACATCATCACCCGGCTCCCAGTCCGCAACTCCTATCACGATGCCTACTTCAACGACATCTACCAGGGCATCCCGTTGGAGGGCTACACGCCCATCTTCGAACGCATGCTCGAAGGCGTGGACATCGAGTTGAGCGTGGACTTCTTCGACGATCGTCAAACCTGGGAGAAGCGCGCACACAGGGTCGTCTACACCGGCCCCATCGACCGCTATTTTGACTACTCCTACGGCAAGCTCAACTGGCGTTCAGTACGCTTTGAGACGGAGCGGCTGGATATCGCTGACTATCAAGGCGTCTCGGTCATGAACTATGCCGATGAGGATGTTCCGTACACCCGCATTCACGAGCCGAAGCATTTGCATCTGGAGCGGCCCTGGAACAAGCAGGCGACGGTCATCATGCGGGAGTATTCGCAGATCGATCCCGACCAGCCCTACTACCCGGTGAACTTCGCCGAAGACCGCGAGATGTACGAGAAGTACGCATCGCTGCAGGCCGAGCAGCCGAACGTGATATTCGGCGGCCGGCTGGCTCGCTACAAGTATTACGACATGCACCAGGTGATCGCGGGCGCGCTGGTGACGGCGCGCAAAGAGCTGACCGGCTGAATCCATGATTCGCCGCTGCTCGTCCCGCTTTTTCGCCAGATGTTCTCGCGCGCAAATTGATTACTAGAGTTCTGGCGCGAGGTGAAGACCGTTCCTTTATCCGTGGACTAATGTCGGGTAGCGAGCAGTTCGTCCGTCTCGCCCGGGCCTGGCTAGCATCTATACATAAGAAGCGAGGCAAATAAATGGGATTACTCGACAGTTTGAGTTCGATGGTTGGTGGCGGCGCATCTGGCGGCGTTTCGCCGGAGCAGCATGCGAGCGTCGCAACGGAATTGCTGAATGCAGTGCAGCAGCATCCTGGCGGCATCTCTGGCATGTTGAACAGCTTCAAGCAGAACGGCATGGCTGACCATGTCGACTCCTGGCAGCAGCCGGGCACGCCGAATCAGCCCATCTCTCCCGATCAGGCGCAGCAGGGTCTCGGTTCGGGAGTCGTCGACAATATCGCGCAGCGCACTGGCCTGTCCCCGATGGTCGTCAAGGGAGCAGCTGCCGTGCTATTGCCAATGATCGTTGCCCACTTCGCAGAGCACGGCGCACTGAACCAGCAGGGCGGCGGGATGGCAGGCCTGGCCCAGAGCTTCCTGGGAAAACTTCTCTAACACTTCCTCAACCACACATCCGCGCGGCGGCAAGCTGGCTAAGACTGGCAGCGTCTTGCTGCGCGCTCAACACGCAAGAAGGAGCATCGCACATGGCAGATCTCGGACAGCTCAAACAGAAATACGCACCCGTAGTGGCAACGATCGAAGGCTTCAGCGCGCAGGGCGCCAAGGTCGAAGACCAGAGCCTGGATGGCGACAAGCTGCTGCTGAAGGCCTCCGTGCCTTCACCGGTGGTGGCCAACCGCGTCTGGGACAGCATCAAGCAGGTGGATGCCTCCTACGCGGATCTTCATCATGAGATCACCACGACAGGCTCGTCGCAGGAGTACACCATCGCATCCGGCGACAACTTATCCAAGGTCAGCAAGCACTTCTACGGCTCGCCCAACCATTATCAGAAGATCGCCGAAGCCAACGGCATCGCCGATCCGGACAAGATTCGTGCCGGCCAGACCATCACCATCCCGACGGTCTGAGCGCTGGGGACGCCGTACACTGAAAGGGAGCGAGCGCGACTCGCTCCCTTTTTTCAAGCTATGGTCTTCGTCCTTGATAACTACGATTCGTTCACCTACAACCTGGTGCAGTACATGGGTGAGTTGGGCGCGGATATGGTCGTTCGCCGCAACGATGAGGTGACGCCGGAACAGGTCGAGTCGCTCCACCCGGAGCGCATCCTGCTCTCCCCCGGACCCTGCACACCACAGGAGGCAGGTATCAGCATTCCGCTGATCCGTCATTTCACCAGTGGGCACTTCGCCGGCAACGTGCCGATACTGGGCGTATGCCTGGGACATCAAGCCATAGGTGCAGCCTTCGGGGGTAACGTCGTGCGCGCGCCGCAATTGATGCATGGGAAGACCAGCCCAGTACAGCACGACGGACGGACCATCTTCGCTGGCATCTCGAGTCCCATGACGTGCACACGCTACCACTCGCTCATTGTGGCTGAGGATGGATTGCCGGAGGAGCTCGAAATCTCCGCCCGTACGGCAGATGGCATCATCATGGGGCTGCGCCATCGCAGGTATCCCGTCGAAGGCGTCCAGTTTCATCCCGAGAGCGTGCTCACGCAGGATGGCAAACGTCTAATCCAGAACTTCCTGGAGCTCTAGTCTCCTGAGTCATTGATTTATTGCATTATGTTCTGGTTGTTGAGCGGCGAGGGTTGAGGTTGCGAAACGTGCGATCGAGGTCAGGATCTGGTCGGCGGATTTGGTCCAGCGAAAGGGCTTGGGTTGCTGGTTG
>JBBRLT010000103.1:0-8405 GCA_038231235.1 Terriglobales bacterium | reverse complement strand
GGCGCCATCGTCGAAGGCCGGGTCCGCAACCTGACCGACTTCGGCGCCTTCATCGAGATCGAAGATGGCATCGATGGACTGGTGCACGTCTCCAACCTGAGCTGGACCAAGCGTGTGAAGCACCCCTCCGAAGTGCTGAAGAAGGGTGAGAAGGTGCGCGCTGTGGTGCTCGGCGTCGAGGCGGAGAATCGCCGCCTGTCGCTCGGCATCAAGCAGTTGCAGCCCGATGTCTGGGAGACTTTCTTCGATCAGCATCGCGTGGGCGACGTGCTCAAGGGCAAGGTGCTGCGCTCAGCACAGTTCGGCTCCTTCGTTGAAATTGCAGAGGGCATTGAAGGTCTCTGCCATGTCTCCGAAGCGACCGATGCGCTGGGTCAGCCGGTGAAGCTCGAAGCCGGACAGGAGTTCGACTTCAAGATCATCAAGATGAACCCGGAGGAGAAGAAGGTCGGCCTCAGCCTGCGCGCCGTGGGCGAAGAGGGCAGCCGCGCCGATGTGGAGGCCTACAAAGCACCTGTTGCGTCCGGCTCAACCACCACACTGGGCGACCTGATGAACTGGAAGCGCGGCGAATAGCAGCGCCTCTCTTACAAACCAGAAGGGCCGCCTCCTGCGAGGCGGCCCTTCTTATGTCATAGGAACTCTTACGCAACGCTCAGCCAGCATCCACCTTCAGCATGATCTCGAAGATTTTCTTGGTATCGAAGGAGCTCACCGCCTTCTCCTTCGACTTCTTGCCCTGGTACTCAGCCCACAGCGTGTAGTCAGCATCCGAGCTGAGCTGGCCGAAGCGATAACTGCCATCCGCACTGCTGATGTAGGTCCTTACCTCTAGCGTCTTCGCATTCTTCAGATAGACAATGGCGCCCTGGACCCCCGCGCCGCTGGCAAGTTGCACCTTGCCCTCGACAACGCGCGCCGTATTGGCCTGCGCCGCGGCCGGAAGCGGCCGGGCGAGCGTAGCAGCAGTGCCCAGCAGCAGACTCCCCAGCAACAGGTGCCCGGCAAGGTTACCGATCAGGATTGAGCCCAGCCGACGCTCGCGGCGCACGCGCCGCTCAAGATTTGCCATGCTTATTCCTCTTCCTCGTCCTTCGTTTCGACGACTTCATCCTCATAACCCTCTTCATCGACCTGTGAGAGTTGGAGCGGCTCGGTCGCCACGACTTCAAACTCGGTGCCACACTCGTTACACGCGATCACGTCGCCTTCTTCCACGTCTTCGGTGTCGACATCGAGCGCTGTTTCACATTCGGGACATAACGGCATTCCAGCCCTCCAGGCTAGGACTAACACTACGGATTGATGATGGCAAAAGGGGTTCGGAGGCTGCCAGCGATTTCACATTCCTGAGAAGTGATGCTTCTAAGGGCGAATTCGACGAGCAAAAATTCGCGCGGCCAACAGCGCTCCCCGAACGGCGCCCCAGTAAAGCTAGTTTTAGGGGGAACTAGGGTCAGCGTCAAGAGGGCATTCTATGTCTGCGCCAGCGGATTGTGAGACCATCCGCGTTATGCACCAGATAGACGGATTCCCCCACACTGTCAGCGCAGTCCGTAGCCCTGCCATCCGCGCAGGCTTTGCTGCCTTCCGCATCGCGCTCGCGGCATTGCTTACCGCCCTGCCCGCCGCCGCTGCTGCTGGCGTCTCGGCGAGGCAGCAGATCGTGCCACCACCGGCCGACCCGGCCGTGACGCAGGCACTGGGGGCAGTGTCGGCACAGCATATCCGGCAAACCATCGCGACCCTGGTGGAGTTTCACAATCGCAATACGCTTTCAAGCATGAATACGGATCTGCCGCCGCACACTGGCGCGACCGCAGCTGCACAGTGGATCGAGGAACAGTTTCGCGGCATCTCCAGGGACTGCGATGGATGCCTGGAGGTGAAGACCGACACCTTCACCGAACCCGCCGATCCCAGCCCGCGCAGCCGCATCCACGTGCCTACTACGATTACGAATGTGTACTCCGTCCTGAAGGGCAGCGATCCAGCACAGGCCGGCCGTATGTATCTGGTAACCGGCCACTACGACACGCGCAACACTGACACTAACGACACGCACGGCTTCGCACCCGGCGCGAATGACGACTCCAGTGGCGTGGCGGTCAGCCTGGAGTGCGCACGCGTGCTGAGCCGGCATCGCTTTCCCGCCACCATCGTCTTTGTCGCGGTGGCCGGTGAGGAGCAGGGGCTGAATGGCAGCAAGCATCTGGCAACGCTGGCGCGGGAGCAGGGCTGGCAACTGGCGGGCGTGCTGAACAACGACATCGTGGGCGGCGATACCACTGCTGGGGATATGCTGCAGGACAAGACGCGGGTTCGGGTCTTCTCCCAGGGCGTCTCCTCCACTGCCTCGCCAGAGGAGATCAAGCGCACACTGACGCTCGGACTTGAGAGCGACTCCCCATCGCGAGAGCTGGCGCGCACCATCATGCTGGTGGACCGGGCCTACTTCCCCGGCCACGGCACCGCCGCCTCGCCAACTGCGACACGTGCGCCCTTTCATCCCGTGCTCATCTTCCGTGCAGATCGTTATCTGCGCGGCGGGGATCATACGTCGTTCAACCAGCAGGGCTTCGCCGCTGTGCGCTTCACGGAGTGGCGAGAGAACTTCGATCACCAGCACCAGAACGTGCGTACGGAGAACGGCAGGGAATATGGCGACCTGCTGAAGTTTGTCGACTTCAACTACGTCGCCAATGTAGCTCGTCTGAACGCGGCGACGCTGGCCACGCTGGCCTCTGCGCCCGCCGCTCCAGAAGAGGTTCGGGTGGTGACGGCAGAGCTGGATAACAACAGCACCCTGAAGTGGAAGCCGGGTCCCGGCACCCCAGCAGGTGCTACCTATGACGTCGTGTGGCGCGATACCAGCACCGGCGACTGGCAGTTCCATCAACCCGTTTCCGCAGCGGACGCAGCCAAGGGCGCTGTGACCTTGCCGGTGTCGAAGGACAATGTGATCTTCGGCGTGCGCGCCTGCAATCCCGCCCGGCAGTGCAGCCCCGCTGTGGCACCGGTCGCGGAGCGCTAGGGGATATGGCAGGAAAACGGGCGAGCCAAGGGGGATAATGATTGCATGCCCCGTTCCGGACCCCTCACGCTGTCCTTCCCGCCCTTCGCGGGGATGACCAGGAAGCTGATCATCGTCAATCTGGCGATCTTCACGGCCGGCCTGCTGACGCGTTTCCTGCATCCGCTGGCCAATGTCACGGCCCTGCTGTCTCTGACGCCGGAACTGGTGGTGCACCGCTTCCTCCTGTGGCAGCCGCTGACCTTCGGGTTCGTCCCGAACATGGGGTTGCTGGGCATCCTGTTCAGCATGCTGTCGCTGTGGTTCATGGGCTACTACCTGGAAGACGGGCAGGGCAGCCGCTGGCTGCTGGAGACCTACCTGGTCTCCTCCGTGACTGGCGGCATCCTGGCCACGGCGCTCTCGTTTACCGGCCTGCTGCACATGTCGCCTCTGGTATCGATCGGCGGCACTTCGGCAGCACTGTTTGGCCTGCTGGCAGCCTTTGCCGTGCTGTTTGGCGACCAGCAATTCATGATGTTTCCGCTACCCTTCTCCATCCGGGCAAAGTACCTGGCCATCATCTTCATGCTGATTGCCTTCGTCATGCTGATTGGCGGCGGCAATCCGCTGGATTCAGTGGCCTATCTTGGCGGTGGCCTGGGTGGCTACCTTTTCGCGAAGTTCTCCCCGCGCCGCGGCTACGCCCACGTGGCTAATGAGCGCTTCTATGGCCTGCGCAACAGCTACTACCGTTGGAGGCGCGCGCGCGCCGCGCGCAAGTTTCAGGTCTACATGGGCAAACAGGGCCGCGAGGTGCACTTCGACAAGGAAGGCCGGTATGTGGACCCGGACGACCGGCGGCGGATGCATTGAGTTGAGATCGGTGCGCGCAGTTGAAATCAGCGTCGCTGACGGCGGGGTTCGGTGGCGGGTACCAAAAGATCACGTTGCCTGCATGCCAGTGCCGGAGTGGCATGGTCGCTTGCGATCCCGAACCGGGTACGATCACGTCTAAACCGTTGCGCCGCGATTGGAAATCACTGTTGGAGCTTTCGGGAACGACGAGGATGATGACCACAAACACCAAGACTGCTGCGGCATCCGGCATTGTCGCCACGGAGGGCGCCCCGCCGTCCGGGTCCGAGCCGGAGGTCGCCCCTGCAAGCAATTCCACGCTGGCCGGTCGGCTGGCAGGCTCGCGTTATTTAGGAATCTCGGCGGTGGTCTTCGCTGCGCTGCAGGCCATCTGCCCGGCGGTGGTCGCCTTCAGCGCGGTGCGGGTTGCCATTGGCCTGGGTGCGTTGGCCGCAGCGGGCACGGACCTGACGGGCAGCGCCTGGCACCAGGACTGGATCCGAATCCCCATGCTGGCGGTTGCTGCCTTGGGCGCCGTGCTCAACCTCTTCGTCATCTGGCACGTGCGACGCTTGCGGCAGCGGCCAGCGGCACAATGGCGCGTGAGCCCGGCAACACCAAAGAAATTACGCAGTGAGCGGTTCCAGATTGCCCTCGCCGTACTCACCTTTGTCCTGATCGGCGCGGAGCTCTCCATACATCATTCGTAGCGCTCCTCTTCCGCCAGCACACCCGGCGCAACCTTCACCAGCTCCTCACTGACGCGGGCATGCAGGCGCTCACTGAAGCCCAGGGGCAGGCGGAAGACGCGATCGTCCGCGGTCAACACCAGGATGTTGTGGACCGAGTCCAGAATGGCGGAGCATATCTCGCAGTGCTCCAGATGCCGTTCAATGGCCAGGCGCTCCTCCGGCGTCACCGAGTCGTCGATGTAGTCCGAGATGTAGGGCCATACGTGCTTGCAATCCAGCTTCATGCGCGCCCTCCCAGCCAGGAAAACCAGCGCCGCCGCTGCGGCAATGCGTGCTGGAGGTAAGGCGCAAGCCGTTTCTGCAGCAACATGCGCGCGCGAAACAGCCTGACCTTGACCAGATTCCCCTTCACGCCTAACTGTTGCGCGATCTCTTCGATGGACATTTCTTCCTTATCGCGCAGCAGAAACACCTCCCGGTAGCTGGGAGGCAAGCTCTCCACTGCCTGCTCAATCTTCTGTGCCAACTCTTCCCGCTCCAGCGTTTCGCTGGGAATCTCCCGCCAGTCGGCCACCAGGAAGGGCGTGTAGTCGTCCTGCTGCGCCTCGGTAGTGTCGAGCGACTCCAGCCGCACGCGTCCGGACTTGCGTAGACGGCTGCGCGCTTCGTTCAACGTGATGGTCACCAGCCAGGTGCTGAACTTCGCATCGCCACGGAAGCTGGCCAGGCCGCGATAAGCCTTCAGCGTCGCCTCCTGCGCGGCATCCTCGGCCTCTGCCGGATCGCGCAGCACAGAGACAGCGGTGAGGTACACCGTGCGCTCGTACGGCCGGATCAGATCGTGGAACAGGTCGCGCTCGCCAGCGAGAATGCGCTGGATGCACTCGAGTTCCTCTGGTATCGATTGCGCCATTCCGGTCCCGGCTTCTCTCCTGTTGCGCTGTCGTTCGGTCCTGCTGTCGCAGCTCGACGGAGGTCTAGTGACGACGCGTTCGCTCAACATCGCAGCCATAGACTTCCCCGCCAGCTTTTAGGACGCAGTGGGGTACGGCGAGTTACACGGATTGCCTGGGGGAATGCTCTCACCCAGTTGATGGGATAGCGGACCCATCGATCGTCTGCGACTTACCGGCGGCCCACCACTTCAATGGGATCTGGCCCATCCCACGCGGGGGCACCCTCATGCGACAGATGGCCGGCGGTGTCGCTCCAGTGCAGATGCGTTATGCGACTCTCTCCATGCTCATAGGCGTAGGTTTTGCCATCGTCGCTGTACAGCGTGAAGTCGCCATCCGCCCCGGGATAGACGCGCACGCGTGCGATCTGCTGCGGCTGGCTGGTGCTTTCGACCACTGAACCCAACGGGACGATGGAGCCCGCGCGGACGAACAGCGGAATGGTATCGATGGGCGCGCTTACGTTGATGCTCTGGCCACCATGCACACGCTCATTGGTCCAGTAGTTGTACCAGTCTGTCCCCGCAGGCAGATAGACATGCCGGCTGGTCGCGCCCTGCTCCGTTACCGGGGCTACCAAAAACGCTGGACCAAACATGTATTCGTCACCGATATCGGCCACTGCCGCATCGTGGGGAAAGTCCATGAACAGTGCGCGCATGTAGGGCGCGCCTATCTGGTGGGCGCTGTAGCCGAGCGAGTAGATGTACGGCATCAACTGATAGCGCAGCCGCAGATACTTTTCGAGGATCGGCTCCGCCTGCCTGCCGTAGGACCACACCTCGTTGTGATTGCGGCTGCCATGGGTACGGAAGTTGGGCTGAAACGCGCCGTACTCAAACCAGCGGGTGTAGAGCTCTGGATAATCGTCGTATTGGCCTACGTTGTCGCGCGCATCCGAGGGATCAATGAGGGGAGTATGCGCCGGGATATGGTGGCCCGGCAGATACTGCCAGCCGCCGATGTCGTTGCCCCAGTACGCAATGCCGGACGCCGTCATGTCGAGCCCGGTGGGAACCTGCCGCTTGAGCGTGTCCCAGGTGGGCGATATGTCGGAAGACCAGAAGATGGTTCCGTTGCGCTGCGCGCCCAGGTACGCATCGCGAGAGAGGATGAGTGCGCGCGTCTTCAGGTCGCGGCGGAAGCCGTCGTAGATCGAAGCAGTGTGAAACAGCGGATACACGTTGTAGTAGCGCGTTCCGGGGCCGATGTGAAAGTAGCTGCCATTCGGCGGCAGGTCTGGCTCTGTCTCATCTGCCCAGAAGGAATCGAAGCCCTTCGCCACCAGGTTGTCGCGAATGGTCTCCCAGAACCAGCGCGCTGCTTCAGGGTTCGTCGTGTCGATGTCTGAGCCGGCACGATCGTAGGGCAGTCCGTTGGTTGGCGTGCCATCGGCCAGCTGCTCGAACCAGCCCTTCTTCAGCAGAAAGTCGTAATAGCGCGAGCCCTCGGTAAAGCGCGGCCACACGCTGATCATGGTCTGGATACCCATCGCATGCAGTTGCTGGTTCATCGCGACCGGGTCTGGCCACTTCGCAGGGTCCATGTCCATCTGACCCATCTTCGTGTAATAGAACCAGTCGACCACCAGCACATCGAGGGGCAGGTGCCGCTCGCGATACCCCCGGGCCACGGCCAGCAGTTCATCCTGCGTGATGTAGCGCTGCTTGCACTGGATGAAGCCGTAGGCCGCCTTGGGCAGCATGGGTGTCGCGCCAGTCAGCCTGCGATAGCCGGCGTAGATCTCGTCCGTGGTGCGGCCCGCGATGATGAAGAAGGAGACACGATCGCCCACTGCGGAGGTCCACTTCGTCTGCTCATTGAAGCCCGGCTCGATGGTGGTCTGCGATGAGTTGTCCCACACCAGCCCATACCCCTTATTCGTAATCGCGAATGGCACACATGCGCTGGGGCCGCCGGTCGCCAGGTAGTTATGCCAGCACTCGACGGTGTGGCCGCGATGATCGAGAAAGCCATGCTGATCCTGACCCAGCCCGTAGTAGTGCTCATCCGCAGGCGAAGCGAAGGTGGCACCGACCTGGTAGAAGGGCGCATCCGTTGGCCGCTTGTCGTAGAGGATGCCTGCGTTGCCGTCCTTGCGATTGGGGACCGACATCTGCCAGCCCAACATGTCGAGCAGCGTCGCGCCCTGCGAGGTCGTAATGCGGATGTGCGTTCCGGGCGTGGACCCGTTAAAGAACTTCGCGATGTCGGTCTGAGTCAGGTTCGGCTGGCCGGGATGGCTGGCCTCCAGCGTGACCACCAGTCGATCGGAACGATAGGTGTCTCCCTGTGCGTCCGTGGTGTGCGTCCACCCCGCCGTGTCCGGTACAGCGACGAAGCCATACCCCGGTGCGGCAACCGCCGGGTCGTGCTGCAGGCTCAGCGAGACGCGCAGGATGTTGGGCGCGTAGGGCTCAAGCATGAGCGTGCTGCCGTCGTGGTCCAGAACGACCGGGCTGGCCTGCGCGTGCGCCGTCGTGGATGTGCCGAACAGCACGGCCAGGACGAGGACACACTCGAGTATTCCGAAAACACGCTTGCTTTGGATAGCGGCCATAGCCACGGTCATACCCCTCTACTGGAGCCAGTGAATAGCGGAAACTAGAAGGGTACATGGCGGGACGCTCTTCCGCGCTTGCCCACCATGTAGTGGCGCCACCGCTGCTCAGCCACACTCGCTCCGCCGTTAACAGCCATTGCCGGCGCGGCGCGGATACAATAGCCCTACACTCCGTTTCGGTCGCAGCTTGACCCCGCCGTCTCGGTACAAGAGGGCATTGGATTTGCAGTCAGCTTCGCGCAGTACCCTGTCGTTCCGGCGCTGGACGTCTCGCGCTCTTCCGGCCCTGGCGGCCGCTCTGGTTCTGCTGCCGGCTGGCGTCG
>JBBRLT010000102.1:0-8411 GCA_038231235.1 Terriglobales bacterium | reverse complement strand
GTGTCAGGACATCGCGCAGTTGATAGGCGAGGGCAAGGCCGAGTGCGAGCGCGAAGGTAAAGATGATGTCGCCGCGCAGAGTGCCCCTGCGGGGTTCGATGGGCGTGGGGTGATCGAGATCGGTGGTCTGCAGGCGCGGGCTGGGGCGGTCCGTCACGAGGCTGCTCCTGGGTTGCTTTCGATAGGGGACGTGCTGGAGCTGCGAGGCGTGCCGGCGTGTGTCTGATCGAGTGGGATGCGTTCCCGAATGGCTTCGACGATGGCTTCAACTACCCCTTCGGGTGCTTTACCCTGGGTCGGAATGGTGAGGTGGGCGCGCCGGTAGTGGGGAAGGCGGCGGGTGAGGCGCGCGTTTGGATCTTCAGCAGCAAGCAGCGGGCGCACGTGGCCGTCGGCGGGGCGAGCACAGCGTGCAAGGAGTTCGGCCAGCGGCGCTTCGAGGTAGATGGTCAGGGTAGCGGCTGCGCTGATTTCGGGCGCTATGGGGGAAAGCAGCTCGCGTATCGCGGGAGTCTCGATGGCGCCGCCGCCCAGGGCGATCACACAGTCCGATTCGAGCAGTGCGGTGCGAACGGCGGCCATCTCGAAATCACGAAAGCGCGACTCGCCATGCTGGCGAAAGATCTCTGCGACAGAGAGATGATGCTGGGTGGTGATGAGGGTGTCAGTATCGAAGAAGCGCCAACCAATGCGGGCAGCTAGGATGCGTCCGACGGTGGACTTGCCCGCACCCATGAAGCCGGTAAGCACGATACGTTCTGAAAGCTGTCTTACAGACATGTTTTGCGGCTCCAACTGGCGGTATAAGACCCGCGACATTGAGGCCCATTTCAGCGCGGGTCGCATGGGTGGCCTATCAGTCTACCGCCCGTTTATGAGCAACTTCCGGCGAAGTGGCAGGCCGGTGCGGGCCTGCCACTCATTTGAGGCTCGAGCCGTTGTCCTGCTTCTGTCCGCCCAGAGTCGACTGGATGTTGTCCCACACGGCGGGGCTGGGGTCATGGATGGGCAGCAGCAGCTTGGCCTGCTGGGCGATGTATTCCAGGTCGCGTACCAGTGCAGCGCATTGTTCACAGCTCTTGAGATGCTGCTGGGAACTGAGCTCGGCTCCGGACTCGAACAGCTCAGGAAGCTGATCCTGGAACTGCTCGCAAGACATTTCTTGATTGGTCGTCTTCATGATGGGGTCATCCGCGCCGCCGGTCATTGTTGCAGGGCCTCGCGCCGGGTGTTGTTGTGCTGCCCGGTGCGCAGCAGGTCACGCAGTTTCATACGTGCCTTGTGGAGTTGCGATTTGCTGTTGCCGATGGAGCACTCCAGCATTCCCGCGATTTCATTGTGCTCATAGCCTTCCACATCGTGCAATACGAAGACCAACCGATAGCCGGGGGGCAGGTCGGCGACTGCCCGCTCGAGGGTGACGCGATCGATGGAGCCGGAGAGCATGAGGTCGCGCGCGCCGATGTCCTTGCGCGGTCCGTCTTCCTGCGAGGGCTCCAGTGTCTCTTCGAGCGAAACCTGGGGCAGACCTTTCTTGCGCAGGTGCATCAGCACGACGTTGACCGCGAGCCGATGCAGCCAGGTAGAGAAGGCGGAGTCACCACGGAAGGTGCCAATCTTGCGATAGAGCTGCAGAAATGCCTCCTGGGTGAGGTCTTCAGCTTCCGCCACGTTGCCCAGCATGCGCAGGCACAGCGAGTAGACACGGCGCTTATGCAGCGAGTAGAGCCGCTCAAAGGCGGCGCCATCGCCCGCCTGCGCAGCGGCAATCGCCTCTGCCTCGCCAGCGATGGGCGGATTGCGGCGGAGATGTTGATTGGCCTTCTGCGGCTCAGGCGAAGCTGCAGCCGAGCCCTTTACTGGTGGGGAGAAGACGCCGTTGGTTACGGATTTAGTCATTCGATTTTCGCTCGTCGCTGCCAGCACGCTCGTCATAGTTATCCTACATGGCTCGGAATACAGCAGGCCCAGAAAGCTTGGGAAGACAATGCCCCTATCGGACGCCTAAGTGATGCGAACGGTTGCTTTTGGCTACCGGCAGCGGACACTGCGCCGTGACCATTTCAGAACGATTCCAGAGGATTGCTTGGATCCGTCAGGAGCCGATGAAGCGGGCGTAGAGACTGCGCGCGAGAGTGATGTCAGTGGTGCCCTGGATGAGCGCCCGGCCGTCTGCGAAGAGGGTAAGGGTATGCGTGCCGCGCCGGAACTGCAGCAACAGTCCATTCTGCCGCACGTCGCCGTGGGGCCGCAGACGCGCTGCCATCTCCGCGAGATCCACGACACGATGGTGCTCGTGAATCTGGACCGAGTTACGGCCGCACAGGGTGATGTGGGGGCGGCCTTCTCCACGCAGGTGCGCGAAGTCGCGGGCGCCGCAGGCCTGGCAGCCGGGGCGGGGAGTATGGGCGGCGATTTCGGAACGCTCATTGCGCCAGAGATCCCAGCCGAGCAAAGTCCGGCGCATGGCGCTTTTGCCACCGGTGAGGAACTTCAGCGCTTCGGTGACTTCAAGCGAGGCGGCGAGATTGACGGCCGTATTCAGGATGCCGGCGGTATCGCAGGTGTCGAGCATGCCGCCGCCGGTCTCGCCCCCATCTCGGCCCGGCGCTGCGGGGAACAGACAGGCGAGGCATGCGGTGTCGCCGGGCAGCACATTCATCGTGGCGGCGTAGCTGCCTACGGCGGCAGCGTAGATCCAGGGGCGGCCCTGCTCGACTGCGTAGTCGTTGATGAGGTAGCGAGTCTCGAAGTTATCCGTGGCGTCGAGGATCAGTGCTGCGGGCGCTAGCAGTTCATGGATGTTCGCCGGGTTCAGGTCAGCGACATGGGGCTGCACACGCACCTGACTGTTGAAGCGGGCGATGTGTACGCGGGCGGCTTCGGCCTTGGGCGTTGCCGCCGCAGCGTCGGCTTCATCGAAGAGCACCTGGCGCTGCAGGTTGCTCTCCTCAACGAAGTCGCGGTCAATAAGGATGAGGGTGCCCACGCCGGCGCGCGCCAGCAGCGTGGCCGCAGCGGCTCCGGTAGCACCACAGCCTACGATGGCTAGGGTAGCGGCGGCCAGTTGCTGCTGGCCACGTTCCCCAATGGGGGCGAACAGGACCTGGCGGGAGTAGCGCGCGTCCATTGCCACACTGGCATGGGGGCTGCCGGCGAACTGGGAAGGGATGGCTGGCATACGACTAGTATAGAAAGGCGCGTTGCAACGGACGATCGCCTGCCGGATAGTCGCCAATGCCAGTATGAGACGGACGCCGCCATTCGCGACAGTCAATGGCGGGTTCGACGCATCCCACACATGGTGCCGATCGATGGAGGCCACATCCCCAGGTCTCCGCCGGATGGCGCAATTTGCCGAGAGGTTCATAGAGCGTAGTGTGCAACCGTCTTTCCCGGGCCGTTCCCTGGGGCCGCCAGAAACTCAAAGCGCGCGAACGTGCAGCCTGGGTGCTTCCCTTGGTGCTGGGCGCGGCGGCTCTGTGCTTCGCGCAGCAGCAGCCCCAGCCTCCAGTGTCTGCGACCGAACCTGCACCGCAGGGAGATGTGCAGGAGCCGCTGGGCGAGGTGCCGGATACGAATCCACAAACGGCAACCACCGGACCGAGCCAGTCTGCGCCAGTTTCGGCCGCAACGGTTCCTGGTGTGAATGCCTTCGCGGGCCAGAAGGTAGAGGGCGTTCGATTTGAGGGCGTGGACGCAGCGATGTTGAACCCGCTGCCTGCGCAACTGGAGCTGCAGCCGGGCCAGACGCTGGATGCTACGAAGGTGCGCGCGAGTCTGCGCCGCCTTTACGCTTCTGGCTTGTATCAGTCGCTGGATGTGGAGGCAATGCATTCCGCGAATGGCATCGTAGTGATCTTTCGCGGAGAGCCGCGGCTGTTTCTGGGGCGCACGGAGATCTTCGGGGTGAAGAACGAGCAACTGCGGACGCAGCTGGTGGCCTCTGAGCGGCTGCAGCCCGGCACGCTGTATAGCCAGCGCAAGGTGGACGCCTCGCTGGCTTCGATCGAGCAGGCGCTGACCGAAAACGGCTACTACGAGGCCAAGGTGGAGCGCCGGGTGCAGATAGACCCGGCCAACCAGCAGGTAAACGTGATTTACAACGTGAATCCGAGCAGGCTGGCGCGGGTGGGCGACGTGAAGGTGGAGGGAACCCCAGGCCTGTCGCTGGAGGAGTTTCGCAAGGCGAGCGGCCTGAAACCGGACAAGAAGGTAGACCGCGAGACGGTGAGCCGTGCATTGAACAAGTTGCGCAAGCGCTACGACGCGAAGAAGCGCTGGGCGGCTGCGGTGACGCTGCAGGACAAGTCGTATCGCGCGGCGAACAACAGACTTGACTACACCTTTTCCGCGAAGCAGGGGCCGATTGTCGGGGTCAAGATCGAAGGAGGCAAGTACAGCCGAAGCACCATCGAGCGATTGATACCGATCTATGAAGAGGGCACCGTCGATCTGGACCTGGTAAACGAGGGTGCACACAACCTGCGCAGCGATCTGCAGGGGAAGGGCTACTTTGACGCCACGGTTACGCATGAGCCGGTGCACAACAGCCCGGACGAAGTGACGGTGCTGTACAAGGTGGATCGCGGCGCGATCCATCGCGTGAATGCAGTGAAGGTTGAAGGCGGTAAGTATTTTGATGAAGACACGCTGGAGGAGCATGTGGGCGTGCGCGCGGCCAACTTCGTGGAGCGGCACGGCACCTACAGCCAGTCGCTGGTGAACAGCGACGTCAGCAACCTGACCGGGCTCTACCAGGGAAATGGCTTCAGCCATGTGGTGGTAACGCCGGAGGTACGCGATGTGGATACCACGGACAAGAAGGGAAAGATCTCCGCGAATATTGCCGTGATCTACAAGATTGTCGAAGGCGAGCAGCAGAAGATCGGGCGCTATGAGATTACGGGAGCAAACCAGGTATCGCTGAACGAGCTGCGTCCCCTGCTGACTACCGAGGTAGGTCAGCCCTATTCCTCGGTGAATGTGACGGGAGATCGCGACGCCATCCAGAGCTACTACTTGAGTCGCGGTTATTCGAACATCCTGGTAAAGGTGGTGCAGCACACGGATCCCGCGAACACGGGACTGGTGGATGTGGCGATCAATCTGGATGAGGGGGAGAAGATCTCTGTCGAGAAGGTGCTGGTCTCCGGGCTGCATTACACGCGCGCCACCACAGTAGAGCCGCGGGTGACGCTTCGCCCGGATGAGCCGCTGGACCAGACGGCGCTGCTCGATTCGCAGCGCAAGCTCTACAACCTGGCACTGTTCAACGAGGTCGACACCGCCATCCAGAACCCCAACGGGCAGCAACTGCATAAGAACGTGTTGCTGCAGACGGCCGAGGCCAAGCGCTGGGACATCACCTATGGCTTCGGCTTCCAGGCGCAGACTGGCACGCCTTTTCGCAGCAACCCGTCCCCGGCGTTTCTAATTCAGCAAGGGATTAACCCGAGCACGTTCAACTCCAGTAATGGGCACTTCGGCGTGAGTCCGAACTTCATCTTCGATATATCCCGCATCAACCTGCGCGGCACCAACCAGTCAGTGACGCTGCGCACCAACTACGGCACGCTGGAGCAGCAAGCCGTTGTGCTGTATCAGAACCCTAACCTGTTCAAGAATCCGAAGTTCAACGCGTCGTTCTCCGGCGGCTACACCAGCAGCCAGAATGTCACTACCTTCTCTGCGTCTTCGCTGTTCGCCACGGCGCGCGTGACCCATCGCATCTCCAAGCCGACGACGCTGATCTACTCTTTTTCCTATCGCGAGGTGAGGGTGAACGCGGCCAGCATCCAGGTGAGTCTGGCATTGATTCCGCTGCTGTCGCAACCAGCGCGGGTGGGCGGGCCGGGACTGAATTACATCCGCGACACGCGGGACGATGCGCTGGATGCACATCGCGGTTCGTTCAACAACGTACAGTTGTTCCTATCGGATGGGATCTTCGGATCGCAGGCGAACTTCAGCCGCATCGACATTACGAACTCTACGTATTACACCTTCGGCAAGCGCAAGTGGACCTTTGCGCGTGAGACGCGCTATGGGCAGGAGCGATCCTTTGGCAATGGCAGCCAACTGCAGATCCCGCTGCCGGAGCGGCTCTACGGCGGCGGCGCTACCTCGCATCGCGGTTTCGCGATCAATGCAACGGGCCCACGCGATCCGCAGACGGGTTTCCCCACGGGCGGCGCTGCCGCGGCCATCAACACACTGGAGTTGCGCACGCCCTATCCGAACCTGCCGCTGGTGGACAACAATCTCGGCTTTGTGATCTTCCATGACGCAGGCAACACGTTTGCCAGCTCGAGCGATGTGTTTCCAAGCTTCAAGAACTTTCACCAGCCAAATGAGGCGGGCTGCCGCACTGTGCCCATGGTGTCGACCCGGACTGACGGCTCGCTGAATATCCACGAGGCGCCCTGCAGCTTCAATTACTGGTCGCATGCTATCGGCGTGGGCGCCCGCTACCGTACGCCAATCGGCCCCATACGTGTCGATACCAGTTACAATCTAAACCCGCCCTACTATCCGATCGTTTACAACTACCAGGGCAACACGTCGAACGTGCCGCAGCCGCAGACTGGCCAGGCGGGACACTTCAACTTCTTCTTCTCCATTGGGCAGACATTCTGATGCATATGCGCGCACTGAGGATGGGATTGCTGGCCGCGGCACTGCTGGTGACGGCGTGCGCGGCTGCGCAGCAGGGCACCAGTGCGGGTGGGCCACCGACGACGCCAGCGACGGCTGCGCCCCAAACTTCGGCGCAGTCCGCGCCCCAGGGTCAGACCAAGGTTACGGCGCAGAGCGATCCGGTTCGCGGAGTGCAGGCGAACGCGGTTCCGACCGATCCAGACACAGATAAACTGGGCAAGACGGAAGGTGGCCTGACCTTTCTGCCATTGCTGAAGCCGACCGATGGGGTGCGCGATCTTCCTCCGCAATTCTCTGCCACGCAGAATCCTGACCGCTCCGCGGATGCACAAGCCACACTGCTTGATCGTGCCGCGGCTGTGATCGATGGCGAGGTTATTCTGGACAGCGACGTTCGCGAGCAGCAGCACTTTGCGGTATTTGAGCCAATCCGCGTCCCGGGCGGCAAGTACACGCCGCTTGAGGCGATGCAGCAGATTGTGAATCGCACCCTGCTGCTGCATCAGATGAGCGAGCAGCAACTAGTGCCTCTGCCCACCGATGCAGCGGTCGAGGAACAGATCGCAGATCTGCGCAAACACATTCCGGCCTGCGCCGGGCAGGGCTGCGAGACAGAAGAGGGTTGGCATCGCTTGCTGGCGGCGCAGGGCTTTACCGAGGCGGCGCTGCACGAACGATGGAAGTCGCGCATGCAGATTTTAAGCTTCATCGAGGTGCGCTTCCGCACCGGCATTCGCATTGCCAAGCCAGAGATCGAGAAGTATTACCAGGATCAGCTGGTGCCGCAGTTCGAGGCGCGCAAGCTGCCGCCGCCGCCGCTGGCCAAGGTCTCCCAGCGCATCGATGAGGTGCTGCTGCAGCAGCATGTCAATGTGTTGCTGAATGACTACCTGCGCACTCTGAAGGACGCCGGCAATGTGCAGATATTGGACCCTGCATACAACGAGCTTGGCAAAAGCGCTGCGGCGAGCAACAACGCGAATCCGGAGCAGCCGGACCCTTCAGGAGGTCAACAGTGACGCCGCGCGCGACAGAAGGACCTACGCCCGCGCCGGCACGTCGCAGCATGTGGCGCTGGGCAGCGCGCGTGCTGGGTGTGGTGGCGCTGGTGTTCGTGGCGCTGCTGCTAGTGGCCTTCTGGTACGCGAATACGCGCTCGTTTGCGGAGCGCGTACGGCGCGAGGTAGTGGATGTACTGGAGACATCGACCGGAGGGCGAGCCGAGCTGGCGAGCTTCAGCTGGCATCCGCTGAAGCTGGAGGCAGAGCTGGATGGATTGACCATCCACGGGCTGGAAGCGGCGGACGAGGTGCCGTACGCGCACATCGACAAGCTGGTGGTGCAGGCAAAGATCATCGCGCTGTTCCGTGCGCAGGTGGGGCTGCGACTGCTGCAGGCGGAGCATCCCGTGGTTCACCTGATCTTCTATCCCGATGGGACGACGAATCAGCCGACGCCGAAGAAGAAAACCGAGAGCAGCAGGCCGGTAACCGACGAGCTGTTCGACCTGGCAGTGAATCAGACGCAACTGGACAATGGCGTGCTGCTGGTGAACCAGCGTGCGCTGCCATTCGATCTGTCGGCGAAGGATCTGTCGCTCAAGGTCACCTACCAGCCGCATCCGGAGCGCTGCCTGGCCACGCTGCAACTGGAGGACCTGACGGCGCAGCGGGGCAAGGCGTCAGCAGTGCACTCGCGGCTGCAGATGAATGTAGAGCTGGCGCGCAATGCGATGCAGCTCGACGGGCTGC
>JBBRLT010000101.1:0-8421 GCA_038231235.1 Terriglobales bacterium | reverse complement strand
TTGCCAGGCGCTCCAGTTCGGCTCTCTGTACCTGGCTCACAACTAACGCATGCTTCTTCGGGCGTCCTCGACGAGGCTCCATGCCTCACCTTAAAACAACCACCTTTTATATACAATCTATTTATGACTCAGAAGACTAGGTTCCGGCGCTGCTCGCGATGATAGCGAAGAGCCGTTCAATATCGGATAGATCGTTGTAAAGATACGGAGCGACGCGCAGCGAGTCGCCACGAATGCTGACATGGACATCGGCGGCGGCCAGCGCGGCTGCGAGCCCCGGCGGCAAGCCGTCGCGGAAGCGGATGCCGATCATGTGCCGGGATCGTTGCGCGGTGGAGGGGACTTCGTAGCCGGCCGCTTCTGCGCGCTGCGCTACCTCATCAATCAGTGGGGCCAAGGATGCTGCAATGGAGGCGACCCCCCATTCGAGCACCTGGCGCAGCGCGGCCGCGCACATGGGCGTGTGCAGGAACTGCGTAAAGGCGCCAGCGTCGAAACGGCGCGCTCCAGGCCGAAGGTCGTCGCGATAATCGATCAGCCGGGCAAAGTCATCGCTGTTGCAGCGCGAGGCCCAGGTCTGCTCAATGGGAACGCCACTATTCTGCCATTTCGGCGACGCGTACAGGTAGCTCTGGCCGTATGGGCCCAGCAACCACTTGAAGCCGACAGAGACCAAAAAGTCTGGCTGGATTGCAGCGAGGTCAATCGGCGTGGCGCCCAGAGCCTGCGTGGCATCGACGATGAGCGCTGCTTCGACCTCCCGCGCCCGCTGACTGACGCTGACTAGGTCGACCATGCTGCCATCGAGAAAGTGGCACGGCGGCACGCAGACCACTGCAGTGCGTGGCGTAATGGCGCGCAGCAGGGGTTCGGTCCACCCCGTGGGGTCGCGCTGGACGGTGACGACGTCTGCGCCATGCTTCCGTCCCGCGTCGCGCCAGGTGTAGACGTTGGAGGGAAAGTCCTGGTCCAGCAACACGATCGAATCGCCCTGGCGAATCGGAACATTGGCTGCGGCGATGGCCAAGCCGTAGCTCACCGCAGGTATCAATGCTACGGAGTCTGCGCCGGTTCCCAGCAACTGGCCCACCAACGAGCGGAGCTCTTCGGCCGAGGTGAACCAATTCTCGCTGGTCATGGTCCATGGAGCAGACTTCCTCCGCACGGCTTCGAGCCCCGCTGCGGTCACCGACTTCAACTGCGGCGACAGGTTGGAGACATTCAGATAAGTGATTCCGTCTGGAATCTCAAACAGGCGCGAGGCTGAAACGGCGTTCATCCCTGCATGCTGTCACGAATTGCGGCGGCGATACAGGCTAAGCTATGAGGTGGCCTGCTGGCAGCGTTTTCCGATCAGGAAGACACTCCGCAATCAGCCCGCAGACATTGCTGCGATAGAGGAGTTGTACGAGATGGGAACACATGCACCGCAGACGCCGGCACCGCAGTCGCTGCCTGGAGTAAGGGCCATCATCGCGATCGGATCGGGCAAGGGTGGTGTAGGCAAGACCACGCTGGCCGTCAATCTTGCGATCGCGATCTCGCGGATGGGGCACAAGGTAGGACTGATCGACGCGGACATCTACGGGCCCAACGTGCCGTTGATGATGGGCGCGACAGGGCAGCCGCGGGTGGGCGAGGGCAACCGCATCGAGCCCTTGATCGCCCACGGGGTGAAGATGATCTCCGTCGGCTCGTTGTCGCCCGGGGACAAGCCGCTGATGATGCGCGGGCCGATGCTGCACCAGATCATTCGGCAGTTCCTGCAGCAGGTAGCGTGGGGTGAGCTGGATTACCTGATCGTGGACCTGCCGCCAGGCACGGGCGACGTGGTGATCTCTCTGGTACAGACGGTGCCATTGACCGGAGCGGTGGTGATCTCGACGCCATCCGATGTGTCGCTGCAGGATGCTCGCAAGGCGCTCGAGATGTTCCATCAGGTGAATGTGGAGGTGCTGGGCATCGTCGAGAACATGAGCCAGTTCAGCTGTCCGCATTGCCATGAGGTGATCGACATCTTCTCGACTGGTGGGGTCGAGCGGACGGCACTGCAGTTCAGGCTGCCCTTCCTGGGATCGATCGAACTGGACCCGAACATCCGCCAGGGCGGGGATCGCGGGCTGCCGGTTGCGTTGCTGCCGCCAGAGTCATCTGTAGGGCCGGCAAGCTTCTACGCCATCGCACGCAAGCTGATCGAGCGGGCGGAGGCGCAGATTGCCACCGACCTAAATGTCTTTGAGATCACGTAACTGATCGTCAGGAGAACTGCTTTACTGGGGCTTCTTCCCGAAGATCCCACCCAACGCGTTGCCCACTGGATTCTGCGGCAGTTGCTTGCCGAGTGGGTTTTGCGGCAATTGCTTTCCAAGGCCGCCCTTCAGCAGACCGGCCGGGTTGACATTCCCGGCAATCCCCTTCACATCGGGAGTGAAGACGGGGTGCGAGGAGGTGCCGGTGATGGAGACCGGAATCCCGTTGCGCAGCGCACCGCCCGCTGCTCCACCCGCCGCGCCGCCCAGCAGGGAGATCGCCTGTGTCGCAGCGCCCCCCGCACCCGATTGATCGATCTTGGCGATGAGCTTGAAATTGAGAGCGTCTGCGGCGCTGACCGTTCCACTGCCCGTGGCGCTGCCGATGCCCGGAACGATCGCGTCGATGTTCTGCGCATCGACCGCGCCCCCGGCGCTGCGCACATTGGCGCTGAGCACCTGGATGGTGGTGGTGTTGTTGCCGGAGCGCACGCCCGTGAGCGCGCTGAGCGCGGAGAGCTTGGAGCCGAGGTCAAAGCCCGCAAGCTGGGTGTTGTTGATGCGCACCGGCCCGCTGATAGCCGGCGACTGCGACGAGCCAGTGACCTCAAGCTGTGTGGTGAGAGTGCCCCCCTGCAGGCGCGAGCCTGCGGGTATCTGCACGCCGAGCGCGGGCAGGAAGGCTTCCAGATCATTCAGCGGAACGCCATCCCCCTGCACGTGCAGATTCAGGTTAGTGACGGTGCCGCGTGTGTTGTAGGAGCCGGCGATGGCAAAGGCAGCCTTGTCAAAGGCGACGGTGGTATTGCGCACCTGGCCGGAGAGCGCGCGCAAGTCCTGATCGATGGTGAAGTGGACGTTGACGGGGCGCGGGGCGGGGGTGCCCTTCTGCACCAGCTTCAACTGCGAGGCCTGCAGCGTGCCCTGGGCATGTAATGCCTGCCCGCTTGAAGTTGCATCGGCATCAAGGTTGGCAAATCCGGAGATGCCGGCGGAGGGCGGCACCAGCGCCGTCGCCACCACGTCCGCATGCTGAACGCTGACCTTTGCCGTGAACGGGGTCGCCGAGGCATCGGCCTGATTGAACGGGCCGCCCTTGCCGGACACAGACATCTTGCCATTGCCCGGCAGCTCGGCCGAGAGCGAATAGGTGAAAGGAGTGGTGAGCGAGAAGCCGCCAATGTCTGCCTGCACGTTGCGGAAGGTACGCGGAGGCGCGTTCGATCCGAGCGTCGAAACGGTCACCTCGCCATCCTTGACCTGAAGGCGGCCGATGGAGAGGTCTGGCAGTGTGCTTTGCGTCTCCTGCGCGTGGGTGCGCTTGCTGGCGTTGCCCAGGCTGGCGTAGTTGGCCACTCCGGCCTGGTTGGTGATCAGCGCGATGTGCGGCGCATCGATGGTGATGCCCTGGATCTTGACCTGACGGCTGAGCAGCAGCGGCATCACTTCAATGCCGATGTGGATCTGCTGCGATTGCAGGAAGGGCTGCTGGCTGAATGCAGGATCATCGGCGATGGTGAGCTGCTGGGCGGAGAGACTGCCTGTCAACAGAGAGAAGGCAAGATGGCCCAGCGTCACCGGCCGGCCAGTCGCATCGGAAAGCGCGTGCTCGATACGGGGGCGGTAGTTATCCGCGTTAAGGAAGTACGGGATCGCGATTACCAGCAGGAGCAGCAGTACAACTGCTACCCCCGCAATGACAAGCCAAGTGCGCCGATGAGCCATAGTCATAGTGCGGACCCTTTCACTTTCTTCCAACAGCCTTTGATTTCCGTCGGCGGTCTCCTGATCCCATCAGGAGGTGCAGCCATGTGGCTGCGGGAAACCGCCTTGTTCTCATAGGAACCGATTGGCAGTGCTTTGGTTAGCTGCTGACAGTGGGATGCGTAACCGGCGCAGCGGGGAGTACCCACGTCCAACCTGTTACGATAAATAAGGCGGCATCTACCCGAAAACAAGGGTTCTGGATGCCGATGCAGGTGAGGCGGCCATGAGTGCAGAGATCCGGATCAGCCCGCGCGAGCGGATGATACTGACTGCCATTCTGGAGATGTATATCGCGACCGGTGAGCCGGTCGCGTCGCAGGCCGTAGCCCGGCTTTATGCCGACAAGGAAGGGATGAGCTCCGCGACCATTCGCAATGTGATGGGCTCGTTGGGGGAGTTGGGACTGCTAGAGCAGCCACATACCTCTGCCGGCAGAATTCCGACCGCGAAGGCCTTTCGTTTTTACGTGGAACATCTGGCGGGCGCTGCGCGAGCGGCGAGTGGCAACCATCCGCAGGGACAGCTGGCAGCAGAGCAGCGGGCGCAGATCGATGCCTGCTTCGAGGGTGTGAACAGCCGCCAGCACTTTTTGGAGCGCACCTCGCATGTACTGGCGTTGATTTCAAGCGGCGTGGGGATGGCGACGGCTGCAGCCGGGGAGATGGACTCGCTGGAACACATTCACTTTTCGCGGCTGGCAGCGCAGCGCGTACTGGCTGTGGTGGTCACACGCGGCGGAACGGTGTTAGATCGCGTGCTGCAGCTGGACCGTGACCTGGGGCAGGGCGAGCTGGAGGCAGCGGGAAATTTCCTGAACGGAAACTTCCGCGGCTGGTCGATCGATAAGATCCGCGCAGACATTGCGACTCGCATGGAGCAGGAGCGCAGTGAGTACGACCGGCTGATGCAGTCGGTGAGTGAGCTGTTTCGTAAGGGAGTGCTCGAAGGCGCGCCGCCCGCGCAGGTGATCTTCGTAGAGGGCGTGGCCAATCTGGTGCATCGGGATGTAGATCAGGAGCGCCTGCGCGCGCTGCTGGGTGCGCTTGAAGCGAAGAAGCAGTTGATTGAACTGCTCAGCGCGTATGTGGATGCGCGGCAGCAGGCAGTCCGCGTGGTGGTGGGGCTGGAAGACACCATCCCGGAGATGGAGAACATGGTGTTGATCGGCGCGGGCACCCGGCTGGGTGCCGACAGCGTGGGCACTGTGGCCGTGCTGGCGCCGACCCGCATCCGTTACAACGAGACCATTCAGGCGGTCTCCTACATTGCACAGCTCTCCGAGCGCATCCTGCAGAACCCACGCAGTTAGCAGGCAGCACTGGGAGCAGCCGTGACCGATCGCGGTGCAGCCGCGGGAAAACAACAGGCGCAAAGGGACTATGGGAACGACGGAAAACGTGACTGACGAAACGATTGAAACGCAAAACACCTCTGAAAGTACCTTCAGCGACCATCAGCGAACCCATCAGCAGGACACTGACTCTCAGGCGGCCAGCAATCGCTCCGCGGAGGCTGCGGACGCAGCCAGCACGCGAACCGGCGATCCGATGGTCAGTGCCGCATCTACCGCTGCCTCGCAGGCCTTCGCTTTGCAGTCGCCTTCGCAAGAGGAGAACGACAAGCTGCGCGCGGAACGTGACGGGCTGTTCGACCGGCTGGCGCGTCTGCAGGCGGAGTTCGACAATGCGCGCAAGCGCGAGGCGCGTGAGCGTACCGACTATCGTGCCTTTGCGATCTCGGACGCAGTGGAGCAGTTTCTTCCCGTACTGGATAACTTCCGGCTGGCACTGGGCTCTGGCGGTACTGCGGAGCAGTTTCGTACCGGCGTGGAATTGATTGCGAAGCAGATGGAAGAGGTGCTGCGATCGCTGAACGTGACGCCGGTGGAGACCGTGGGAGTGCCGTTCGATCCGCGGGTGCACGAGGCGCTCGAAAGCGTCGAGCGTGCGGACCTTCCCGATCATCAAGTGATCGAAGAGGTACGTCGCGGCTATCGCATCAGGGACCGGCTGCTGCGACCGGCATTGGTACGCATCGCCACGAATCCAAATCAGACCGAAGCATAAAGACGGCGGCCGGATTCTCCCGCGGGAAAATCAAAGCGGAGCCCGGCCCGCAGCAGTAGAAGACTGAGTACAGGACAAATGCCAAACGTGACCAAGGTTGACTACTACGAAGTTCTGGGCGTGACGCGCGAGTGTGGCGAACAGGAGTTGAAGACGGCGTATCGCAAGCTGGCAATGCAGCACCATCCAGATCGCAATCCGGATAATCCGGAGGCGGAGGAGCGCTTCAAGCAGGCGAGCGAGGCCTACCAGGTGCTGAGCGATCCACAGAAGCGCGCCAGCTACGATCGCTTCGGCCATGCTGGCGTGGGCGGCGGTGGTGGCGCGGAAGGCGGCTTCCCGGCTGGTGTTGACCTGGGCGATATCTTTGGCGACTTCTTCGGCGAGATGTTCAATGTCTCGGGTAGCGGTCGCGGTGGCCGCGCCTCGCGTGCGCAGCGTGGCCGCGACATCCGCTACGACCTGACGATCGATTTCGAAGAAGCAGTGTTCGGCAAAGAGACGACAGTCACCATCAAGCGCATGGAGGTCTGCAGCGACTGTCGTGGCTCGGGCGCGGCCAACGGCAAAGGCGCCAGCACCTGCCAGCAATGCGGTGGCCGCGGACAGGTTCGATTCCAGCAAGGCTTCTTCTCCATCGCGCGCACCTGTCCGGTGTGCAGCGGCACCGGACAGATAGTGACCGAGCCATGCACCACCTGCCGCGGCGAGGCACGACTGGAACGCGAGCGCATCATTCAGGTGAAGATTCCTGCAGGCGTGGAAGACGGCACCCGCATCCGCTACCAGGGTGAGGGCGATGCGGGGCGTTACGGCGGCAATGCTGGCGATCTCTACGTGGTGCTCGCGGTGCGGCCGCACGCGTACTTCGAGCGCGAGGGGCACGACCTGCACTTCGCGATGATGGTTTCGTTCCCCCAGGCGGCGTTGGGTTCTGAGATCACCATCCAGACGCTTGAGGGCGAGACGGCACTGAAGGTTCCCGAAGGCACGCAGAGTGGCCGTGAATTCCGATTGCGCGGGAAAGGCGTTCCATTTCTGAATGAGCGCGGGCGGGGCGACCTGATCGTGCAGATCGTGGTGGAGACGCCGAAGAAGCTGACCCGGGCGCAGCGCGAGCTGGTCCAGCAACTGGGCAGCACGCTGACCTCAGAGAATCGCGCGACCTCCCGCACCCTGCTCGACAAGATGAAGGGCCTGTTCAGCTAGTTCTTATCAGAGTAAGCAACTCCGTTTCAGCCTCGTTTCGTTTCCTCGTCAGGCGGCTTGCCGGCGTCTGAGGCGGATTGCAACTGCCAGGCGCTGGTGATGGCGAGCGCGGCGATGGCCGCCGTCTCCACCCGCAGGATTCGCGGGCCAAGGCTGGCACTCTGCCAGCCGGCATCCCCGAAGAGCTTGAGTTCGCCATCTGTCCAACCACCTTCTGGCCCGATGGCGAGCGCCATCTCCGCGGCCGTTCCGTTGCCCTTGCTAGGGCCCGCACTCAATATCTGTAACAGTGATTGATCCTGCTCGGTCTCTGCCAGCAGAATGCGCGTGGACCCTGCCGCCGGGCTGGTGCTTTCAACCCAGTCGGCCAATTTGGCCGGCTGGGCGATCTCCGGCAGATCGGCGCGTCGGCATTGCTGGGCAGCCTCGCGGGCGATGCGGCGCCAGCGCTCGGTCCGCTTCAGCGCAGCCAGGGCCAGGTGCTTCTCCGTGCGCTGTGCGAGCAGTGGGACGATGCGGGTGCAGCCGAGTTCTACCGCCTTCTCGATGGCCCACTCCATGCGATCGAACTTGAAGATGCTGAGTCCCAGCGTGAGCGGCAGGAGAGCGACCGTCTGCAGCTCTTCGAGCAGTGCGAAGCGAACCGCGTCATCCGTCACCGCGTCGATCCGGGCGTGCCAGACGAAGCCGTTCGCGACTACGTCAAACTCCATCCCAGGCTGTGCGCGAAGGACGCGAGCGAGATGCTGCGCCTGATCTCCATGCAGGGTTGCGGTTGCGTCGGTCCAGCTGTCGGCGATCCAGCGGCGGCGTGTCATGCAGATGAATGTATCGCGCAGCGCGGCTGTAGGGCTGTGCGCAAAAAAGACTCGGGGGACGCTTGCCTGCGTCCCCCGAGAGGTGCTGCTGGTTAGGTTGAACTACTTCTTTTTGGTTGCCTTCTTAGCCGCCTTCTTGGTGGCCGTCTTCTTGGCTGCCTTCTTCGTTGCCATGGTTTCTATTCTCCCTTTGTGCTGCAACGCGGTTGTTGCAGATACGGAATGTATAGAGTGAGCGAAAAACAGTGTCAAGAAAAAAATCAATTTTTCGCATGCTTCTTTCACATCGATGTGGTCGCTTCTGCAATCTCT
>JBBRLT010000100.1:0-8520 GCA_038231235.1 Terriglobales bacterium | reverse complement strand
TTCATTCCCGGCGTGCAGGCCGCTTCCACTGCGAAGAGCGATATCCTGCATGGCGACATCGAACGGGACGAGTACTTCACCCGCCGCTTCTACGTGCTGGCAGACGCCAGCGCAGACCATAACCTTGGCTCAGGATTGAACATCCAGCAGGACTATGGTGGGGGCGTTGGCGCAACACTAATCGCGCGGCCAACCCGCACCTTCGATGTGAAGGGCGACATCCACTATGAGAAACAGGAGTTCTATCCATCGCAGGGCTCCCCGCGCGGCAGGACGGAGAACCTGATAGGCGCCAACCTGGGCGAGAGCCTTTTGCAGAAGCTGCCTAGAGGCTTGGTCTTCACCGAGAGTGGAGTGGTGCAGCCAGCCTTCAATGTGCCCTCCGCATTCACTGCTGAAGCCATGGCGGAGCTGGCCTTCCCGGTTTACAAGCAGCTGGCGTTCAGCCTGACCGCACAGGATAATTTCCTGAACAATCCACCGGGCGGCTACAAGAAGAATACGTTTCAATTCACAGCAGGACTGACTTACACGGTGAAGTAGCAGACGCGATGCATGCTCCAGTTGGATCGGCTGCGCTCAAGGTGTAGCACTGCCGCCTGGCTTTACTGTGTCCAGCACACCTGCGGGCATGGGCTTGTCCGCATTGGCCAGCAGCAGCGACACCTGCCACATCTGCGTCTCGTTCAGGATGCCCTTGTAGGAAGGCATCGCGCTCAGCCGGATGCCGTTGGAGACCTTCCAGTAGGTCTCGCCCACGGGATCGTCGCTGACGCCAACGATGCCATTGCCATGCGGCGCCCAGAGTTGCGGGATGCGCGGAAACACTGCCTTCGCCAGGGGAGAGGGTTGGCCGTAATAGCCGTGGCACTGTGCACACTGCTGACGGTACACCTGCGCGCCCAGTTGCAGGTTGGTGGGGCTAGGCTCCATGGGCGCGCTTTTCGGCGCTTCTCGATCAATGCGCGCATGCAACGGCTGATGCACGATGGCAGCCTCCATTGGGAAGGACGAGTCGGCCACCGCGACCGGGACGTGACCGAAATGCAGATAAAAGAAGATCGCCACCGGAGCCACTAACAGCCCGAGAAGTAGACCAAGCACGAACCCACGCATCGACGCCTCGCACGTACGAAAGATAAGGCGCCCTGGAGTTCAACCGCAGCCGCCCGCTTGAGTGTAAGCGGGAACCGCGCTCGAGGGAATGGGCTGTTCTCTCCCTATGGCCTGCACACGAATACACACACGGCCGTAAAACTTGAGCGGGGATGCTTTAATACAAGGAGACCGTTCCCAGTCAGCGGCGAAGTTGTGGAGGCATCACCATACATGCATTGCAGTAAGAGCCTGGGATACCTGGCGTATCCGCTCGTAATCTTTTGTCTTTTGGCTGCTTCCCCATCGCAGGCGCAAACCGCCAGTGACCCAGCGCAGGCGGCGGCCCCGGCCCAGAGCCCGACCCAGCCCCCCCCGGCGCCTGATAGTCCTGCAACGGGCGGCACCGACACGCCGCCGCCGCAGCCTGCCGCCTCCGCAAGCGCGCCGCAGGAAAACCGTCCCAGCCCGCAGGATCGAGTCCGGCTGGCGCGGGAGGCACAAGAGCGGGTGCGGGCGCGGCGCGAGAAGCGTTTGCAGGCGGCGATTCAAGACACCTACGGCCATAAGTACGAGGTCTATTTTGGCTACGCTTACCTGCGCGCGCGTCCCGGCCACAACCTGCAGCACACGACAGAGTATGGCTGGAATGCCGGTATTACAGAGTTTTTCCGGCCAAAGCTGGGTGTCTCGGCAGACTTTCGCGGCTACTACTCAAATGCCTTCACCGGCAATGGATTGGGGCGGCCACCGGCAGGCGCGGGGCCCGATCCCAGCAGTCCTGTCCAGGGACTCTTCCGGCCCTTCATCAGCAACTATGCGGTTCAGGTGGGACCGCAGTACTACTTCCGGCGGCATAAGGACTACGCCATCAGCGGCCAGGTCCTGGCTGGTGTGACGCGGACCCTGTTCTTCGCAAACTCCAGCAATCTGCCGGGCAGGCTGGTTGGCCTGTACCCAAATCAGACCCGCTTCACCATCTCGGGCATCGTTCCCTTCGATTACAACCTGGGACCAGGGCTGGCCGTGCGCGTCGCACCCACGTATAACCTGACCACCTGGGGTGGAGACATCCAGCACAATTTTGGCTTTACGCTGGGCGTGAACTACCGCTTCGGGCGACAGTAACTACCTGAGCCGCGCATCCAGGCGTCCTGCGGGGCGCCCGTGCTACTTTGTAGGCAAGCGGAGGGCGTATGGAGACGATTCCACGAGTGCAGGTCTCCGAGTATCTGCACGAGATCTACCGCCCCGACTGCGACTACGTGGACGGCGAACTCGAGGAGCGGAATGTGGGAGAGAAGGAACACTCTGCCTGGCAAGGCGCGCTGACGATGTACTTTCGCAATCGACGCAAGGAGTGGGGCCTTCGCGTGTACCCCGAGTTGCGACTGCAGGTAGCGCCGACGCGCTATCGCGTACCGGACGTCATGCTCCTGCGTCGAGATGCGCCGGATGAGCAGATCATCACCCATCCACCTCTTGTTTGCATCGAGATACTCTCTCCGGAAGATCGCTTCGGCCGCATGGAAGAGCGCATCGCCGACTATCTCGCGATGGGAGTGCCTGACGTCTGGATAGTGGAACCGGCCCTCTCTGCCGGCTCTTCCGCTGTGCAGGGATATCACTGCACTGGCGCCCACCATCGCGAGTGGAGACCCATGAATCGACTCGTTGTCGCGGGTACGCCAATTGCAGTCGAACTAGCAGAGATTGCAGCGGACCTGAACTAACCCAACGAAAACGATGGCAGCGCTCCAGGAAGAGTCCATGAGCGCGGCCTTTATCGTTTCGAGACTGAATCAGGCTTTGACGCGGTGATCTCGCTCGCCGGCAGAGTCGCGGGGGTATTGCGGCTCCGTCATGCCCACCGGATCGAGAATGGCGCTGATCTCGTCCTCGCTCAGCAGTTGCTTCGCACGCGCGATCTTGATAATGGATTCGCCGGTCGCAACCGACTCCTTTACAATCTCGGCCGCCTGGGCGTAGCCGATGTAAGGGTTCAGCGCGGTGGCGAGCGAGATAGTGCTTTGCGCGTAGTAAGCGCAGCGTTCCCTGTTCGCGGTGATGCCGGCGATGCAGTGATCGTTGAACTGCCGCAGCATGTTGGCCAGGATGGTCGCGCTCTGCATCACGCTGTAGGCCATGGTGGGCATCATGACGTTGAGTTCCAACTGACCGGCCTGTACTGCCATGGCCACGGCTGCGTCGTTGCCGATCACCTGGAAGCTGACCATGGCGGCGAGCTCCGGCATGACCGGGTTGATCTTGCCCGGCATGATGGAGGAGCCTGGCTGCAGGCTGGGCAGATAGATCTCCGCGAATCCAGTGTTGGGCCCGGAGGAGAGCAGGCGAATGTCGTTCGAGATGCGAATCACCTCGAGTGCTACACCGCGCAGGGCCGCGCTCACCTCACCCATACAGGCATTCGACTGCATGGCCCAGCGCATGTCCGCGGCTGGCGTCAGCTCCTCGCGGGAGAGGCGCGCCAGGTTCTCAATCGCGATCGCGCGGTAGTCCGGATGGGTGTTGATGCCGGTCCCCACCGCGCTGCCGCCCAAACCAAGCTCGCGCAGCGAGTCGCTGGCCAGCAGCAGGGCGCGCTTGGTCTTCTCTATTGCCACACCGTAGGCGGCGAACTCCTGACCCAGTCGGACGGGCACTGCGTCCTGCATGTGGGTGCGGCCTGACTTCAGGATGCCGTCAAACTCTGCCGCCTTCTGGCGAAAGGTATTCGCCAGCGTATCCAGCACCGGGTACAGCGTCTCCAGCACCAGAAGCGTGCCCAGACGCATGCCGGTGGGGAAGACATCATTGGTCGACTGGCCGTAGTTGACGTGGTCGTTCGGGTGGACCTCAGCGTACTCACCCAGCTGGCCGCCCAGAATCTCATTGGCGCGGTTGGCCAGCACCTCGTTGATGTTCATGTGGAAGGAGACGCCAGCGCCAGCCTGAAAGACATCGACGACGAATTCGCTATTCCACTTTCCCTCCACCACTTCCTGGGCGGCCTTGATGATGGCGTTTGCGCGCCGGTCAGAGATCAGATTCAGGCTCTTGTTAGCCTCCGCAGCAGCCTGCTTCACCATGCCAAATGCCTTGATCAGCAGCGGATGCGCGCGCATGCCGGAGATGGGGTAGTTCGCCACGGCGCGGGCGGTCTGGGCACCGTAGTAGGCGCGCTCCGGTACTTCTACAAGACCGAGGGAGTCTTTTTCCTGGCGAAGTGCGGACATCGGCTGCTCCTTGATGGAAAGCGACAGTGTGCGTCAACCATCCAGTATAGGGCAGTACGATGGCGTTACCCGCCAGGGACGAGGGTGGGATCTGGACAGCAAAGCGGCACGCGAATTCACGAAATCCTAGTGGATCTCTGGGGCGCCACGGCGCAGATACAGCCCGGAAAGCAGGCAGACCACCACGATGGCGCTGGCCACCAGAAAGTAGTAGGCCATGGGGCGCGAGAAGCCGGGCGAGTAGGTGAGGTCCTGGCCGGCCCACACGGTGAGCAGCGTAGCGATGACAGTAAACATGCCCGCGATGGTGAGCAGCACCGTGCCGCGCCGGCGGCGCAAATCGAGCGCCTCCACCTGTGCGGGGGTGAGGTTGCGCTCTGCAATGGGCAGGCTCAGGTTCGCCATGTGTGTGCTCCTCATTCGCGCGCAGTGTGCAGCCGCGCGCATGCCTATTTAATCATGACTGGCGGGGTGCTCCAAGTTGCGGGAGGCATGGCCGTCTATCCGACCGGCTTGCCCCGAATCGGCGCGAGGTGCATCCTACGAATGCCAAGAGCAAATCCAATTTCATCAGGAAGACAGGTTCGGATGATCAACGCGTCAGGATACGCAGCGCACTCGCCCACCATGCCTTTGCAGCACTTCTCCTTCGAACGGCGCGACCCCGGTCCGCAGGATGTGGTCATCGATATCGAATACTGTGGCGTGTGCCACTCCGACATTCACCAGGCGAGGGATGAGTGGGGCGGGTCCATCTTCCCCATGGTGCCAGGCCACGAGATCGTGGGGACCGTCAGCGCCGTTGGGCGCGATGTTAAGCGCTTCAAGCAAGGGGATCTTGCTGCCGTCGGCGTCATGGTCGACTCTTGCCGCGAATGCGTCAACTGCAAGCACGGGCTGGAGCAGTACTGCGAGAAGGGCATGGTGGGCACGTATAACGCCAAGGATCGCAACGGCGACGTGACTTATGGCGGCTACTCGAATGTGATCGTCACGGACCAGCACTACGTCTATTCCATCTCGCCGAAACTGGACCGGGCAGCAGTCGCGCCCCTGCTGTGCGCTGGCATCACTACATACTCCCCGCTGAAGCATTGGGGCGCAGGTCCGGGCAAGAAGGTGGGCGTGGTCGGTTTGGGCGGACTGGGCCACATGGGGCTGAAGTTTGCGCACAGTCTGGGCGCGCACGTGGTGCAGTTCACCACATCGCAGAACAAGAAGCAGGACCGCAATGCGGCTGGGCGCGGATGAGGTTGTGTTGTCAAACGATCCGGATGCGATGAAGAAGCACACGGCCAGCTTCGACATCATCCTCGATACAGTCTCCGCGTCGCATGATCTGGGCGCGTATATGTCCATGGTGAAGCTGGACGGGACCATGGTGATGGTCGGGCTGCCCGACGCGCCCACGCCGATTCACTCATTTTCCTTCTGCATCCCGCGGCGGTCTCTGGCAGGCTCAGCCATTGGCGGAGTAGGCGAAACACAGGAGATGCTGAACTACTGCGCCGAGCACAACATCGTTTCTGACGTGGAAGTGATTCCCATTCAGAAGATCAACGAAGCCTTTGAGCGGATAGTCAAGAACGACGTCAAGTATCGCTTCGTCATCGATATGGCGACGCTGAAGCAGACATAGCCGAACCGCTCGGCTTAGATGAAGGCGACGGTCTGCAGTGAGCTGACCTCGAAGCGCTTGCGGCAGCGCACGTTCTTGCAGCCCACCATGTCATCGCGGCGGACCATGTAGGACTGCGCCTTCGCGAAGCGTGCGCGGTCGCGCTCATCTGCGTTACGTGGCATTGACGCTTTCTTACGGCGGACAAGCCAGGCAACAGCGTACTCATCCGGTTTGCCGCAGTGCGGACAGGTCAGTGTGTGGGTTCGTTCCTCCGGCCGCTCATCAAAGAAATCGCGCTCTTCCATGGAAAGTCATCCCTCTCTGCGGAAGCGGGCTCCGCACCAGCGCAAAGTATTCCATACTGGCAAGGGCTCAAGCCAGCCCACTTGGCAGCAGGCAGGGAAGCAATGGCGAAGAAGAAGCAGGAAAAGTTCTCTGTAACCAAAGCAGTGAAGCGCAATGCGCGCGAGCGCGTGGGTCAGCCCAGGCCGGAGAAGGTGATCGAGAGCGAACCACGGGAGACGCGGCGCGAGCGCCGGCATCCGGAGACGCTCAAGGACTTGCTCCGCAGCGACGAGTGAAGCAGCCGGCGTGCAGCGGCCTAAAGCAATTCTCCTGATGCTGTGAGCCATGAAAGAGTATCTCGGGAGCAGCCGCTGGACGGTCTACACCTACAGGAGAATTGCTTTAGCGTGAATCCCTGAACTGTCCTCGGCTACGCGTTGCGAGGCGCAGTGTCAAATGGCAGGAAGAGCCTGAATACGGTTCCGCTGCGGCCTGGTTGCTGCGAACTGCGAATGCGCAAGACACCTTGATGACGGTCCACAATCTCTTTACTGATCCACAGTCCCAGGCCGGTGCCGTTCATGCCTTTGGTGGTGAAGAAGGCTTCGAAGACCTTTGCCACTGTGCGCCGCGACATCCCGATGCCTGTATCCGCTACGGTGACAATGACGCCTTTGCGCCCGCTTTTCCAATTGTGGCCCTCACGACTATGTATCAGCAGGCGTCCCGGGGTGTTCTGCATCGCATCCAGGGCGTTGCCGATCAGATTGCTGAGGACCTGCCGGATTTCGCCGTCGAAGCAGGTGACGCGCTGCGAGGATGCGTGCCGCACCTCCAGCTGGATATTCGCGTTGCGGATGCGGCTGTAATAGCCCACCATTGCACCGGCGACCAGGTCCTCGCCACTTACTTCGCGGGGCCTGGTCGCCTGCTTGTGAAAACGCAATGTCTGACTGGTAATTGCAGAGGCGCGGCGAAGCTCTGCCTCGGCGGTTGCAAGGTAGACGCGCGCCTCCCGGATATCTTCGCTCCCCTGGGCGAGGTACAGCAGATTGGTCACCGACTCGAGCGGGTTATTGATCTCATGCGCGATGCTCGAAGCCAGCCGTCCCACGGCAGCCAATTTCTCATTTTCGATCAAGGCCAGCTCAGCCAGTTTGCGTTCGGTGATCTCCATGTTGATCCCGATGATGCATATGGGCTTGCCGTCCGCCCCAGCAACAGGTCTGCCAAAGGCCTGGATCCAGTGCGTAGAATCGTCCGGCCAGATGACGCGGAACTCTGATCTGTATTCACCCCGGCCTTCCACTGCTGGTTTCAGGTCTTTGATGACCATGTCGCGATCGTCTTCGTGCAGATAAGGCAAAATCTGGTTGTAGTGGGTCATCTCGGAGGGTGGGCGACCATAGGTCCACGCACTCGCCTCATCCCAGATGAAATTGCCGGTGGCCAGATCCCACTCCCAGGAAGCGATTCTGCCCGACCGCTGGGCCTGTCGAAGCCGGTCTTCACTACTGCGGAGTGCCTCTTCCGTTCGCTTGCGATCGGTGATGTCTTCGACAATGGCGAACATGCGTTGAGGGGCGTCCTTGCCTCCCACGACCCGCCCCTTGGAACGCAACCAGCGGATGCCGTCCGATCGCAGGATGCGGTACTCGATGTCGTAAGGGAGTTCGCCAGCAAGCGCTTGGGTGAAATGGGTTTCCGCCCTCTCCCGGTCTTCCGGGTGGAGCATGGTTATCCAGTAATCGAACCCGCCGGCTGGCGCTGGAGAGCCGAAGATGCGTTGCATTGTGGCGTCGGCGGTGAATACGCGCTCGACGGGATCGTACGACCACATGCCGAGTTCCGCGGCCTCCATCGCCAGTTGCAGGTGCTGCTCGCTGGTGCTCAGCGTCTCCTCTGCGCCCCGGCGATTGGCTGATAGACGAAGTCCACAAAACGATCTTCCGGGGGCTCGCCGGGGGTCCAGACGATGTGAAAACGAGACTCGCTGCCGGCGAAGGGCTCGCCTGTCCGGTACACACGGTCAAGAAGGTCCACATAGCCTTGCTCAACCGCCTCGGGAAGAGCCTCGCGGACTGTTCTACCCACCACTGGACGATGGCCAACCAGTCTTTGATAAAGCGGGTTCACCATTTCGACTAGGGCGTGTTAACACTACGTCCATCTAACTGCGGTAGAGTTGCAGGCAGATGGAGATCACCGAAGAGCAGTACTCGCGGATCAAGGGTAGCTTGCCAGTGCAGCGTGGCAACGTAAGTCTGTCGAACCTGCAGTTGC
>JBBRLT010000099.1:0-8780 GCA_038231235.1 Terriglobales bacterium | reverse complement strand
GTACCCAGCGATACATCCCGTCGACGCGGCGCATGCGGTGCTCCACCTCATAAGGCGTCCCGGTACGCAGAGCCTCGTCGAATAGTTCGTTCGTACGCTCGCAATCGTCCGGATGCACCAGCGAGATCCAGCGCCCGCCGACCTCCCGCGGGTCCATCCCGGTGAATGCGCGCCAGCGCTCGTTCACGAAGCGTGAACGGCCGTCCGGCTCCGCCACCCATACCATCTGCGGAATGGCCTCCATCAACTGCATCTGCTCCTGCAGCGCCTCGCGCAATGCAACCTCACTGTCGACCAGCGCGCCGTTCAGCAAGTCCGCGCGCTGCCGCGATGCGCGCTCCTGCTCCTGCAGCGCATGGCGTTCCGCGCGGCGTTCATCGCGGCCGCGCAGCGTCACCACCAGCCCGCGCACCTGCCCGTCCACCACTACAGGCTCTGCACTGTGCTCCACCACGATCATGGTGCCGTCCTTGTGCCACAGCGCCTCCTCGTGATTCCGCACCTTCACTGCAGCGCCGCCCCGCTTGCATGCCTGCACGATGGCGCAATCGTCCTCGTGATACTTGCTGCCGTCCGGATAACTGTGGTGCACCAGGTCGTGCATCTTCTCGCCCAGCATCTCTTCACGGTCATAGCCCAGCATCTCGGCCGCCGCGCGATTGACAAAGGTGCAGCGGCAATCCAGATCCAGGCCGTAGATGCCCTCCGTGGCCGAGTCCAGCAGCGCCTCGCGCTCGGTATGCAACTCCAGGCGTGCTTCATCGATCACTTTCGGCAGCGTCACATCTTCCACCACTGCCATCAATCCCTGGGGCTTTCCCTGGTCATCGCGCAGAGACGACACACTGGCGTGGACCCATAACAGAGAGCCAGACTTGCTCACGGAGCGGCTGGAAGCGTGGAAGCTCTCGCGCTCACCAAGCAGCAAAGAAGCCACTTGCATGCGAGTCGAATCGCGGTCGTCGGGGTGTTTGAGGGATACCCATTCGCGCCCGACTAACTCCTCCAGGCTGTATCCGTGAAGTTCACAATAAGCTGCATTCGCATGACGGATGTTGCCGTGGCGATCTACCAGTACCATACCGACAGCGGTGGTCTCGAACGCGCCGTGGAACAGCGAGGCAGGGGTCACTCCGCCGACCATCTCACCCAGTGCTGCGGGGACCTCGCGCAAGACCATCCTCCTCTTTTCCCAGCCCATCCGCGCTGACCTACTTCGGTTGAGTTCGGAAGACCAGCATCTTTGCTGTACTCAGGCTGCAACTGGAATAAGGCTGCGTGATGCGAGTGTTCGCAACCTGACGGAAAGACTCAACTACTTCGTAGGATTGCAAGAGTCCGGCGCGGGATGGCCCGAACGGGAGTCCTCTCGTAATTTCTGCCCAAGTATTTTATCTGGCCTGGGAGTTATCGCGCCGCAACACTGCCACGCTTGCTCCCGGCAGGCGCAGGCCGTCGGCCGTCAGTGTCACCTCAGCCGAAGAACTCATCAACACCTCCGTATTACGTACGACCGGCAGCGTGACATCGGATTCTCCTGCATTGAAGGCCACTTCGATGGGGCCACGTACCATCCGCAGCCACTTCCGCTCCTCGTCGAAGCTCACCGTCTCCCGTTCCAGCATGCCGCAGGTCAGCGCGCTCTCCTGCCGGCGCAAAGCAATCAGCTGGCGATACCAGTCGAGCATCTCTGCGTGCGTTCCCTCGCCGATCTCCTCCCAGCGAAGCTTTGATCGCATGAAGGTCGCCTCATCCTGCGGGTCTGGCACCTCCTCCGGCTTCCACCCGAAGGCGGTGAACTCCTTGCGGCGTCCCTCGGAGACCAGCCGCGCCAGTTCCTTATCTTCGAAGTGGGTGAAGTACTGAAACGGCGTCGAGGCAGCAAACTCCTCACCCGCGAACAGCATCGGCACGAATGGCGCCAACAGGACCACGGCCGCCGCAATCTTCACCCGTCCCTTATCCACCAGATGGCTGATCCGCTCGCCTTTGGCGCGATTCCCTACCTGGTCGTGATTCTGGATGTAGCCCAGGAAGCGCTCCGCCGGCAGTCCGCCCGTGGGGCGTCCATGGTTGCGCTTGCGGAATTGGGAGTACTGGCCCTGATAGACGAAGACCTCCTTCAGCGACCGTGCCAGGTCAGCCATGGAGCCAAAGTCCTCGTAGTAGCCGCTCGTTTCCTTATTCAGCACAGACCAAAGTGCGTGATGGAAATCGTCGCTCCACTGCGCATCCATCCCGTAACCACCGGCCTCGCGCGCCTGCACCAGCCGCGGGTTGTTAAGATCGCTCTCTGCGATCACCAGATAATGCTTGCCGGTATGGTTGCCCAGCGAGCGGACCTCTTCCTCCATCTGCCGCAGGAAGTGGGTCGCGGAGCGGTCGATAAACGCATGCACTGCATCCACCCGCAGACCATCCATGTGATAGTCGCGCAGCCACATCAAGGCATTGGCAATGAAGAACTGCCGCACCTCGGCCGAGCCTTCATCCTCAAAGTTCACTGCGCCGCCCCACGGCGTCATATGCAGCTCCGTGATGTAGGGGCCGAACTTGCCGGTATAGTTTCCGGCTGGACCAAAGTGGTTGTACACGACGTCGATCAGCACCGCAATGTCATGCGCATGCGCGGCATCGACAAACCGCTTCACTGCCTCCGGCCCTCCGTAGGCAGCCAGCGGCGCAGAGAGCGCCACGCCGTCATAGCCCCAGCCCCGCTCCCCTTCTGCAGAGGCCAGCGGCATCAACTCCACATGTGTAATGCCAAGCTGTTGCAGATAGTCCAGCTTGCCGATCGCCGCGTCCAGCGTGCCATCCTGGGTGAAGGTGCCGATGTGCAGCTCGTAGATCACACTGCTGGCCAGCGTCCGCGGACGCCAACGCGCGTCGGTCCACTGGAAAGCGCTGTGATCGATGAGCGCAGACAGGCCATGCACCCCATCCGGCTGCCACTCCGACTGCGGATCGGGCAGTGGCTTCGCATCGTCGTCCGGCAGATAGCCATAGCGCGAGCCTGGCCCCGCCTTTTCGACCGGTGCTGTCCACCAGCCCCGCGGCTGACTCTGCATCTCATGCCGCTCGCCGTCCACCATGACAGCCACGCGCTTGGCGCGCGGCGCCCATACCCTGAACCTATGCATGCTTCATCGCCCTCTTGCCTGGCCTCTCCATGGAAATGCGGGAGGATCGTCAGTCGTTGGATGCAGAGGCGTGCACAATTTCTTCGAAGTCGAAGTTCCTGCGACTGGCAAGGCCGCCACACTGAGTCAGCTCCACGATTCGCGATTGAATCAAAGCCATGGAACGCCGAGTAAAGCGTCTCCTGACCGCGTAGCGCGCCAGCGGCCACCTCTTCACGCTGTCATCCTGAGCAATGCGAAGGACCTGCATTTTCGCCGCACCCTGTCATCCCGACCGAAGCGGAGCCGCCGCGCAGCGGAGGGATCTGCTGTCTTCACGGCCCAGCCGCGGCCAGACGAAGAAACTGCAGATCCCTACACTCCGCAACGCTCCGCTCAGGATGACAGGCTTTGGTGGTAGCACCACAAGGGGTGCCCCATCCTACGCAAAGCGTAGGGTGGGATACCACCAAAGGAAGCGGTGCCCGCATCCATCACACGCTGACTCGCCAGCCTCGCTAGTACACCGCCCGTACACCATCCAGTGCGGGCAACAACACAGGGTGTACATCCACCGCCAGCCTCCCCACCCGCACTCCCGGGTCCTGGCCTGCCAGCTCGGTCGCCGCTTCCAGCGACTCCGCCAAGATCAGCAACACCCCGGCGAACTCGCCTTCATCCAGCACCGGCCCGGCCAGCACATATTTTCCTGCCTCGGACTGCTCGCGCAAATAGCGTAGGTGCTGTGGCAGCAGCTCCATTGCCTCCGGACCCTCAGTCTCATTCCACCGTGGCCCGCGCCGCAGCAGGCCCAGGAAGTATGGCTTCAGATTCCGCGGCACATCGCGCCTGCCCGTCTCGTTCGGCTGTCGCTCTTCTGTCATCGCTCTCCTTGAAGACCATCATGTCACCCCATCGTGGCAGCCAAGGATCTGGAGCCGGCTGTTTGCATCGATGCCATGACGCTGCGCTATCCTCTGGGCACACCGAGGGCCTTGCATGTTGCGCCATCCAAATCCGCTTTCGTGTCTGTCTGTGCTGTGCTGTGTTGCCGCCTTGGCGCTCACGCTGCAGGCGCAGACCGCAGCAAAGCCGCACCCGGCACCCATAGCGTCGCAATCGAACCCCCGATTCGTCGGCTCGGCGGCCTGCGCGTCCTGCCACCAGCAGGCCTACGACGGCTGGCGGCAGACGCGCATGGCCAACGTGGTCCGCGACCCCCGGCAGCACCCAGAGGCGGTCCTCGCGGACTTCACCAGCGCCGACCCGGTCCGCACCTTTACGCTCGACCAGGTGGCGTTCGTCTACGGCAGCCGCTGGAAACAGCGCTACTTTGAGAAGCGCGGCAATGACTACTACCCGCTGCCCGCGCAATGGGACATCGAACACAAACGCTGGCTGCCCTACCACGTGAACGACGGCACAGATTGGTGGACGCCCTACTACGGCAAAGCCAACAGCGAGCGCCCTACCGGCCCCACCTGCGACGGGTGCCATTCCGTAAACTACGATCTCGCTACCCGGCAGGTGACGGAGTGGAACGTGGGCTGCGAGAAGTGCCACGGCCCGGGCAGCGAACATGTCGCCCACCCCACGGCCAAGAACATCGTGAACCCGGAGCGGCTGGACTGGGTCCGCGGCAATGACACCTGCATCCAGTGTCACTCCCAGGGTCGCCCGGCGCAGCTGCCAGTCGCCGTCGTCACTGCCGATGGCCACCGCCACAACGAATATCCTGACTTTCCCATCGGCTACCTGCCGGGGCAGCGCCTGGCGGACGTCTGGCATCTTGAGGAAGCGAAGCTTGGCACACAGGACTTCTACTACTTCCCCGACGGCAGCGCACACAAGAACCGCATGCAGGGCAATGATTTCGTCCAGAGCAACATGTACCACCGCGAGCTGCGCTGCTTCGACTGCCATCAGGTCCACAGCAACAAGAATCCATCCAATCTGATCGCTACTGGCAATCAGCTCTGCCTGGAGTGCCACACCAAGGAGAACCCGGCTGGCCTGAAGGGAACTGTGCCGGAGCACACCCACCACGCCGAAGGCAGCGCAGGCAGCCAATGCACCGCCTGCCACATGCCCAACATCGCGCAGACACTAATCAACCAGCAGGACGGCACCACTTTCGTGGCCAGCCACACCTTCCGCTTTCTCTCGCCCACGCTCACTGTGAACTCTGCCATTCCCAATCCGTGCACTACCTGCCACAAAGACAAGAACAACGCCTGGGCTACGGACCAGCTACGCGCCTGGACCACCACCAGCCCCTGGCGCGTAGCCAATTGAGACGCGGATTCCTCCTGTCTACTCGTCATCCCGACCGGAGGCGCAGCCGCATACTCCCCAATGTCATCCCGACCGGAGCGGCCCAGCCGCGGAGTGGAGGGATCTGCTTTGCCGAGAGAGCTTGATATCGCGAGAACAGCAGATCCCTCCGCTTCGGTCGGGATGACTCCGCAGATAGGGAATCCGAGCAAGAACGGCCACTCCACACTCCGCCTCCACCTACAATGAACCATGCCGGCAGAGCGCCTGTACTATGCAGACTCCTCCCTTACTGCCTTCTCCTCCGTGGTCACGGACATCCGGGAGCGCTCCCGCAGCGATGGCGCCTCGCTATGGCAGATCGCCATCGAACGCACTGCCTTTTATCCCACCAGTGGCGGTCAGCCGCATGACACAGGCACCCTCTCTGCAAGCACGCCCAGTGGCACCCGCATCGAGATACCCATCGTCGATGTCGACGAGGACGAGCACGGCGAGGTCTGGCACCTGACGCGCAAGCCACTGCTCGCCGGAACCGCCATCGAAGGTGCCATCAACTGGCCACGGCGGCTCGATCATATGCAGCAGCACAGCGGCCAGCATCTGCTTAGCGCGCTCTTCGACCGGGAACTCAACGCGCGCACCGTCTCCTTCCACCTGGGAGAGGCGAGTTCAACCATTGATCTGGCGATAGAGACTCTCGACCCCGCTCAGCTAGAGCGCATTGAGCGGCTGGCCAATGAAGTCATTGCGGAAGCGCGGCCCATGACCCAGCACACCGTCTCCGTAGATGAAGCGGAGCGTCTGCTCGCCGCAGGCAGAGTGCGCAAGCTGCCCCCGCGCGGTGGCGCCATCCGGCTCATCACCATCCCGGACCTCGACTTGAACGCCTGTGGCGGCACCCACGTCCGTGCCACCTGCCAGATCGGGGCGCTGTTTATTCGCGGGACGGAACGCATCCGGCAAACTGTCCGCGTCAACTTCGTCTGCGGTGATCGAGCCATCGCCGCTGCCCGCGCCGATGACAACGTGCTGGCTCGACTCAGCCGGGAACTCTCGGTCGGACGGGCCGAACTGCCGGCGGCTATCACCCGCATCAAAGACGAATCTCGCTCCACGGCAAAAGAGCAAAAACGGTTGCGCGAAGACCTGGCCAACTACCACGCCGCGCGGCTGGTAGTGGAAGACCCTCCACTCAACAACCTGCGCATTGTGCGGCGCGTCTTCCCCGACCGCGACGCAGACTACGCAAAGCTGCTGGCCTCTCGCGTCACTCTGGCGGCCCCACACACCATCGCACTGCTAGCTTCCACGATGGAGTCACCCGCGACCCTTGTCGTATCTACCAGCGCCGACCTGGGGCGGGATGCCAATGCCTTGCTGCGCACAGCGCTGATTGCCGCAGGCGGCCGAGGCGGCGGCTCGCCCACTCTGGCGCAGGGTCAGCTTGCGGCCGACAAGATTGCGCCGCTGTTCGATAGCCTGGAGGCCGCACTGCGCGCCTGAGCCTGGGTAGATAGGCTCGCCTGTTGCTGATATATTCGGTCAGGCACTCCCGCATTTTCTGTGGGGCTATAGCTCAGCTGGGAGAGCGCGTCGTTCGCAACGACGAGGTCGTCGGTTCGATCCCGACTAGCTCCACCAATCCTTAAATAATTTCATATAGAACGAGGCGCGCAAGTCAGCTGCGCAACTACTTCTCGATCTCCACCCCGCGCCAGAAGGCGATGTGGTTCTTCACATGCTTGGCGGCGGGCTTAGGATCCGGATAGTACCAGGCCGCGTCCTGGTTCTCCTGCCCCTCCACGATCAGGGTGTAGTAGCGGGCCTGTCCCTTCCAGGGGCATGTCGAGGTGGTGGAGCTGGCACGCAGATACTCGCGGTTGACAGCGGCCTCCGGGAAGTAGAGGTTCCCCTCCACGGTCTCAACTGTTTCGCTCTCTGCGATCACCTTGCCGTTCCAGCTCGCCTTCGCCATCGTCTGCCTTCTCCAAAGTTCTCTTGGGCCATAGCAGGGAAGCCACGGCCCCGCAGTACAGTAACAGATATCCTCTTGCCTCGCTCACAGTTTGTAATGAAAACAAAGAGGGAGACGCATGTGCGTCTCCCTCTTTGGACCTTGCGCGAACGGAGTAGTTAGCGGACCCCTGCGGTCGCACGTCTCTTCTCCAGCGACGCAATCATTCCTTCCAGCTTCTGCCGGGCTAGTGTCGACTGCTCGCACAGCATCTCCAGCTGCTTCAGGAAGCCCGGCGAATTCTGCCGGATCTCGGCCAGAAACGGCGAGAATTTGGCCAGCAGAAAGAACGGTTCGCCGTTGGTATCGCAGAACAGCGCCGCCGCCAGAATGCCGTGGTTCACCAGCGCCGCCGCCATCTCCCAGTACGACGTGACTTGGCGAAACCAGCAATTGTGCTGCGAGCCGAAGTCGGCAAGAATCGCCTGCACCTCCTGGGCTGACTTGGGCCAGAACTCGGCTGTCATCCAGGATCGCGCCTCCCGCATCACCGGGTCGGTGCGCAGCTCGTATAGCTTAAGGATTGTGGCCGCGTCCTCGCGTGCCGCCAGGTTGGTCTCCATCGTCTTCCTCTTCGCTTTCAATACGTTGCGGTGTTACAGACTAGCGAAGCCGCCGCCTACGCGACTGGCTGCACGGCTTCCTCGGTGCTCTTGCGCGGCTTGGAAACCGGCGCTTCCGCCGCAGGAGCATCGCGCAGCCGCTTGGAGAAGCTGCAAGCAATGGCGCCCTCCCCCGGCTCCTCGCCCTTCTTCCTGCGCTTGCTCACCTTCTCGTCCGTGGCAGCCGGCTTCTTGTTGTTGGGGCAGGTCAGATAGACGCCAGACTTCAGCGTCTTCTCTACGAGGTAATTCGATCCGCACTCTGGGCACTTCTTCGGCACCGGCTTGGCGTTCGAGGTGAAGTCGCACTTGGGATACCGGGTGCAGCCATAGAAGGTGGTGCCAAACCGCGTCTTGCGCTCCGCGATGTCGCCTTCATTGCAGGTGGGGCACCTCATCCCTTCGACCAGGTTCTGCTTGATGTACTTGCACTCCGGGTAGCCGGAGCAGGAGACGAACTCACCGAAACGTCCGGTACGCCGCACCAGATCCTTGCCGCACACCGGGCAGGGTTCTCCGATGGGCACGGGCGGCTTCTGCTGCTCGCGGCTGGTCAGCCGGCGCACCGTCTTGCAGGGCGGGTCTTCGTTGTAGCCGGGGCAGGCCATAAAGGGCCCGAATGGGCCATTGCGCAGCACCATCACCCGGCCGCAGGACTCGCAATACTCATCTTCCTTCTCGTCCGGATTCTCCAGCTGCGGCTTGGCGGCGAAGTTTTCCTTAGTGAAGGTGCAGCTGTCCTTCTTTTTCTTGTCGAAGGCGCTGCAG
>JBBRLT010000098.1:0-9798 GCA_038231235.1 Terriglobales bacterium | reverse complement strand
TTGCGCGATCGAGTCCGACGGCACCAGGAGGGCCGCCCAGGGGCTTGCGCGCGAAGTAGTAGAGCGAGCCGGCCAGCAGCGCGAACATCAACACCGAGACGCCATCGTGGTGCAGGAAGTTAGTGGGCGCAAACTGCAGGATGTCGCTCTTGCCGAACTTGGTCTCGTAGAGCTTGAGCATCACGCCCAGCAGCCCCACGATGCCGCCTGCGGCTATCAGGCCGGAGGCATAGAGCGAGCCCGGACTGATCTCACTCTCGCTGTCAGCCGCAGCCGCGCTGGCCTTGGCCACTGCTCGATCCACCATCCAGCGCACCACGCCACCGCAGAAGATAGCCATAGTGGTTGCGATGGATAGGTACGCGCCCACGGCGAACGAGAGCGAGCGGATGCCAAGAAGCTCCACTGCGATCACCAGGAAGACACCCAGCAGTACCAGTCCCCAGGGCAGCTTGCGACTGAGGATGCCACTGATGACGGTCGCCATAAGCCGGGCCTGCGGCGCGGCTGCCTTCTCACTGCCGATGCCCTGGATCCACTGCACCTCGATCTGGTGGGTCTGCGGATTGTAGAGATACTTGCCGTCCGCAAGTTCCGCCGAGCCGAGCACATTCAGCAGCGTGTACTGTGTGCCGTCTCGATCATCGGTGGTCTTGTCTGCGTGCAGCACGTGGATGCGGTTGTGCTGGAAGTGCTGTTGTTGCACCTGGACGCCATCGTGCGGAGCGGAGATGTCCCATGCGCGCTGTGTGTCGCGAAACTCCTCCAGGCCCTTGTTCATGGCGTTCAGCGTGAGGCCGATGACAAAGGTGGAGACGACGACGCCGATCATCAGCGCCAGCTGCTGCTTCCACGGAGTCGCCCCGATGAGGAAGCCAGTCTTCAGATCCTGCGAGGTGTCGCCGGCATTCGAAGCAGCCACGCAGACCACGCCGCCGATGGTGATGGCCAGCGCGCCATACGCGGGAGCAGTCCAGCCCTTGACCAGGAAGATGGCAGTCGTCGCCATCAAGGTAGCGATGGTCATGCCAGAGACCGGGCTGGCTGAGCTGCCAATGAGCCCGACGATACGCGACGCGACAGTTACGAATAGGAAGCCGAAGATGACGACCAGTATCGCGGCAACGGCATTCGAGAACAGCGTAGTCTGCGCGCCAGGTACTGGGCGGAAGGTGAGGAAGAAGAACATCATCACCACCAGCACTGCCGAGCCGCCCACCACGACGCTCATGGGCAGATCACGATCGGTACGCGCAGCCGCGGTCTTGCTCGCGCCCTTGCCGAACTCCTTGGCGCCCGAACGCAGCGCGTTCACGATGGTGGGCATGGTCTTGAGCAGCGTGATCAGCCCGGAAGCAGCCACCGCGCCCGCGCCCATGGGCCGGATGTAGGAAGACCACAGCTCGGAGGGCGACATCATGGCAACCGGCTTGGTGGCGGGGTAGATGGCGCCGGGATAGTGCGACCCGAAGAAGTAAATCAGCGGCATGACCACCAGCCAGGAGAAGACGCCACCGGCAAAGATCACGCCAGCCACCCGCGGCCCGATAATGTAACCGACGCCAAGATATTCCGGCGTCACCTCCGCGCGCATCGCCGAGCCCTTGAGCCATGTGGGCTGATAGTCCGGGGTGCTGGGCCACGCGGAGAAGAGGTTCTCATTCTGGAACAGGGTGTAGACGCCCCCCAGTCCAAGGCCAAGAAACACGCGGCTGGCAAAGGACCCGCCACGCTCCCCGGCCAACAGCACATCCGCGCAGGCCGTGCCCTCGGGGTAAGTGAGGACTCCGTGCTCTTCAACAATGAGCTGACGGCGCAGCGGGATCATGAACAGCACGCCCAGCCAGCCGCCGAGCAGCGCAAGAAAGAAGATGCGCGAGTACTCAAGATCAAAGCCGAGAAAGACCAGTGCCGGCAGGGTGAAGATAACCCCCGATGCGATGGATTGGCCTGCATTGCCGGTGGTCTGGACAATGTTGTTCTCAAGAATAGAGGCGCGGCCCAGTGCGCGCAGCACGCTGATCGACAGCACCGAGATAGGAATCGATGCTGCCACCGTCAGCCCGGCGCGCAAGCCGACATAGACCGTGACAGCGCCGAAGAGGATGCCAAAGAAGGAGCCGAGCAGCAGCGCGCGGACAGTCAGCTCCGGGCGCGATTCCGTGGCAGGAACAAAGGGCTGATAGACGCGTGTGGTCTGTGGCAAGGGCTCGCTCCGCTCTGATCTTTGCTGGCGCTTCAGAGAAAGGCGAGTGTATCAGCGACATGCTGTGCCTGGCAGCCGAGAGCAGCAACCCGGCATTGAGTAGCATTTAACTGGAGGTGATCCCTCTTTCCGTTGTCGTCGAACTCAGAGTGCTGCGGAACGACCGCATGCAATCGTCCATCATGAGCGCGCGAGGGAAAGGCCCTTGGCATTCGCCAAGGGCCTTTCCTGGGTGTTGCTGCGGATTACTTCACGGTTGCCGTGACGGTCTTCACCAACTTGGTGCCAGCCTTATTCACGGCGTAGACATCGAAGCGGTGCGAGCCGGCCGCGAGGGCAAGAGACGTATTCAAAGACTTGCTGGTGGTCTCGCTGTACTTCTTGACGCCATCCACCCACACTTCCATGCGCGCCAGTGTTCCGGTGATGGTCGAGGATGCGACCACCTGCACGGGCGAAGCGACCGTCGAACCAGTCACTGGCGCACACACGTTCACACCCGCCGTGCTGGGTGCACTGCACGATGTGCCGGACCCCGCGACATGCAGCGTGAAGGACTTCTGCTGCAGCGTGTCATCCCAACCGACGCCGTAGACAGTGACGGCGTGGTTGCCGGCGGCTAGCGGGACCGACGCGTCAAGGAAGGAGTAGTTGGAGAAGGCGTGAGCAAGCTGCTCCGTTACCTTCTTGCCGTCAACCCAGACAGCCGCTGTACGCATGGGCGTAGGGCCCGCAGCGCCGACGGAAAATCTTACCGGCGAGGAGGCAGAAGCGCCGGGCGCGCAGATGGCCACGCCCTCCGCGAAGCCACTGAGGCCGCAGCCGGGGAAGGCGCCGCTGCTGGTGTTGGTCAGCAGCACAGTCGCATAGCCATTCTGCCCTGAGGTCTGGCCGAAGATGAGGTCGGGTTTGGTGCCGGTCGTCGTGCGGACCGCAAGGGGCTGAGAGGTGCCGGTGAGATTTTGATAGATCGTCTGTTCCGGACGGAAGCTGCCTGCGCCTGCGCCCGGCGCCACGACAAAGTTGGTGTTGGCGGAGGATTGATCGCAGGCGGACTCGCCATACGCAAGATCATTCAGACCATCGCCATTGAAGTCGGCGATAACCGGCGACTTCAACGCGCACTGGGTTGTGGCAATCGTGGTATAGCCCAGGGTCCGATTGGCATTGCCGATGAAGAAAGACAGCTTGGGAAGGGGCTGGAAATCGCCGTATCTCGGCCCGGCGGTGCCGTCGTTGGTGACGATATCGCTGCGCCCGTCGTTGTTCACATCGCCGGCGGTGATGGATCCGGCCAGATAATTGTTGGGATCGGTCAGCGCAGATGGCGTACCGAGATGACCCGCGCCATCCCCATACCAGACCTGCACAGTAGTTGGACCGATAAAGCTGTAGACGAGAGCAATATCAGCCTTGCCGTCCCCGTCGAAGTCGCCGGCGAAGACCTCAGTGAATTGAACAAGCGGGTCGGCGGGGTTGGTGGTGGTGATGGTCTGCCCTTTGCTGAAGGTACCGTCCCCGTTGCCAAGCCAGATTTGTATCGTAGTTGGGTAACCATTGCCGGTATTCGTAGTAGTGACTGTGGCAATATCGGTCTTGCCATCTCGATTCAGATCGGCTGCAACGACCCGGTAGGCGCTTGAGCCAGTGATGATCCTGGGGCTCTGAAATGTGCCGTCGCCATTGCCTAGATAGACGGCAAGGGGACTTGTCTGATCGCCCTTCGAGTATACAAAATCAAGTTTGCCGTCGCGATTGAAATCGCCAATCGCTGAGACTGTTGCGGGAAGCGGCTTCGGCGTTTGGTAGGTGCCGTCGCCGTTGGAGAGGTAGAGCTGATCGGTGACGATGTCTTCACGGCCGTCGTTGTTGAAATCACCGTGGGCGCCCACGCCTGCTGCGTTGGCAACCGTGTGACCTTGAAAAGAAAGCTGGGCGATCCCACTTACTGGAAGAAGGGCGCTACCGAGAAGAAGCGCGGAGAGAGGTGCGACGCGTTGCAGCAATGTCATGGGATCCCATACAAACGTTAAGAGTGTGAAAACGAAGGTCGCGGAAGCGCGTGCGTTTCCGCGAGCATGCAGGAGCGAAGACTCTCTGCTTTCAAAGAGCTTTTCTTGCCGGACCGCTTAGATATTACAAACAATTCAGATGCCTCGTCACGCCACTGCGGATAAATGATCTTGCAAGGAGCCATCGTGGGAACTTTGGCTATACAAATTCTTGCCACATATCAAGAGAAATCGTCATCCTGAATTTCGTAAAACACCTTCGCTCACATGTGGGCCGCTGCCTCGGCCGTTCCCGCTCAGCACAATGAATTCAGTAGTCAATCTGCTCTATCCTCAAACCATGGCAGGGTCGGTCAAGACACAGCGCGTGCTCTCCTACGCGGCTATCTATATCTTCTGGGGCGGATCGTTTCTGGGCATCCGCGAGGTAGTCGCGGTGACGCCACCCTTCTTCGCGGGGGCACTGCGCTTCATGCTGGCCGGGCTGTTGTTGTACGGCTTTGCGCGCTGGCGTGGCGCGGAGCGGCCCAGCCGGCGGGAGTTGTGGCATTCGCTGGGCATGGCGCTGGTGATGTTTACCGGCAACTACGCGTGCCTGTTCTGGGCAGAGGTGCGGCTGGACTCCGGCATCGCGGCCATCCTGACGGCCATGGTGCCCATTTGGATTCTGCTGGGCGAGGCGCTGGTGTTGCGCACACAGCCCTGGACGGTCGCCGCTGTCGGCGGATCGCTGCTCGGCATCGCGGGTGTCGGGCTGGTCTCCGGCTCCATCGGCTTTCAGCCGGGCATGCTGGCCGCGGCGGCAGTGCTGCTGCTGGGCACGCTTTTCTTCTCCGCCGCCACATTGTGGAGCCGCTGGCTCACCCTACCCAGCGACCAGATGCAGCGGGCTAGCCTGCAGATGGGCTTTGGCGGCGCGGGGCTGCTGCTGCTCTCCGCCGCCTCAGGTGAGCTGCCGCGGCTGCCGGCAGCCTTCGCTGCGTGGCACGGGCGCACCCTGGTGGCATTTCTCTACCTGGTGATCTGCGCCTCCATCTGGGCCTTTACGTCCTATACTTGGCTAATCCACCACGAGCCGGCCATGCGGGTGGCCAGTTACGCATATGTAAATCCGCTGATCGCTTCGGTGCTGGGAGTGGCGCTGGGCGGGGAGCATATCTCCGCGCTACAGGCCGCGGGCGCGGCGCTGATCATTCTGGGCGTGGTGGCGACGCTGATGGCCAAGCAGCGGGTCACATTGGCGCCAAAGCCAGTGGGAAGTGTGGCGGCGCGATAGTGCAGCTACGCAGCAAGCTTAGGAGCGAGAGTGCTGAGCGTGGGAGTCGGCACTCAGAACGCCTTCCAGCAGGCCGGGAAAGCGCCGCTCCAGTTCGTCGCGGTTGAGGCAGTTCATCAGCGAGGTTCCCTCGGGGCGTGAGGCACCACGCCTGACTCACGCAGCACCTTGAAGTGGTGAGAGAGCGTGGATTTGGCGAGATCGAAGTGGAACCCGCCACACGGTACCTCACCGCGCTCTGCCAGCTGACGCACAATGGTCAACCGCACCGGGTCGCCCAGGGCGGCAAGCACCTGATGCAACTCCTGCTGAGAATCGCCAGGGGGCGTAGCCTGCGAGCCGGAGCAGGACTCCGCTCGCACGTCCAGCTTCGCTGCTGCACGACTTTCGGCTGCGGAGCTGTGTTGCGGAGCGGTCATGCTCACCATGCTGACATATTCCGCGGGAGAACACCGAAAAAAACTGTCTGCCAAGGTGACTACGAGTGCGGATGCACGGTAGCGCGATTCACAAGACTGCTCTATACTCTGTGCATCGCGGGCATGCAGTTGAGGTAGCCTGGGGCTCCTTTCGAGGGCCCGCGGTATAAGCGAGGTGCGTCTTCCGTAGTCAGAGCACTCTGACACCCGGCGTTCCAGCGGCAGCGGCCCTGCAATGGCGCGCGGCTGCCCGCTACCTGCGAAGTCCCTTGCGGCCTATCCTCAATGCATTGAGCAGCGCTCTCTACCCTTCCTGCTGCGCGCTCTGCAAACACCCTCTGCTGCGACTCTCTTCCCTCCCCATTTGCGATCCATGCTGGCTTGCCCTGCAGGCCCAGACTGCCCCGTTGTGCACGCACTGCGGCGAGCAGCTGGAGATGGCGCAGTCCTCCTTTGCTGTTGAGACGCTCACGGCGTTGTGCCCCGCCTGTGAGGAGCAGCGCCCGGAGTTTGCGCGAGCCGTCGGCTACGGGGTGTACGAAGGCGAGTTGCGCGGCATCCTGCACCTGCTGAAGTACGACGGCATGACGCCGATTGGCCGCAAGCTGGGGCAGCGGCTCGCCCCGCAGGTGATTGCCCTGGACATTCCCGCCGGGATGCCGGTAATAGTCGTCCCGGTTCCGCTGCATCCGGCAAAACGCCGCAGCCGCGGCTTCAATCAATCCGAGCTGATTGCCCGCGGCATGGTGGCTGCGCTGCGGCAGAGCATGGCCGATCGCCGCTGGCGCCTGACCGGCAGCGTGCTGGAGCGCCGGCGCGCGACCGAAAGCCAATCGCGGCTGACTCCGGAAGGACGCCGCAGAAATCTGCGCAGCGCCTTCTTCGTGCGCGATGCGGCGCGGGTCAAGGGGCAGCAGGTGCTGCTGGTCGATGACATCTACACCACCGGCGCAACCGCGCGAGCCTGCACCCGCGTGCTGTTGCGCGCCGGCGCGGCACAGGTGTGGGTGGCGACCGTGGCACGCGCCCAGCGCGAGGGCGCAGCAGTATGGGACCCGAACTTTGCCGCGCAACAGGTACCGGCAGACGCTGGATAAGACGTCAAAATAACAAGACCGCGCAGGCACAGTACGAGCAGAACGCAACGCTGGAAACGCATGTTGGGAGACGAGGGACCACCGGATGGCGCCGATGAAGCAAAGCACCCAGGTACGGAATCAGTTGCGCAAGACCAGATCCGCGCACACGCCGCCGGTAGAGATACGGATGGCGCAACCGGTCGTGATGCAGAAGCCGGTGCTGGTGCTGAACGCCTCCTATGAGCCGATCAATATCTGTGGCGCGCGGCGCGCCCTGGTACTGGTGCTGAAGGGTGTAGCGCGCACGGAGGAGGAACAGGGCGCCATTCTGCATGCCGCACGCACCCGCGTGGCCATGCCGTCCGTGATCCGGCTGCTCGAGTATCGGCGCATACCCCACCAGACGCGGGCGCTGAGCCGCAAGAACATCCTGCTGCGCGATCGCAATGCCTGCCAGTATTGCGGCATCGTGCTGAACTCCGGCGAGCTGACACTGGATCACGTACAGCCCCGCTCGCGCGGCGGCCTCTCCACCTGGGAGAATCTGGTGGCCTGCTGCCACAGTTGTAACCGGCGCAAGGGCAACCACCTGCTGGGCGAATTGACAGAGATGAAGCTGATGCGCGAGCCGCGGCCCTTCAGCCTGCACACCAGCCGGCACATCATGCGCATGATCGGCCACTCCGATCCCAAGTGGCGGCGCTATCTGTACTACGAGTCTTAGGGCGAGTCAGCGGGCTTCGGCCCCGGCAAGTCAGCCATGTGTCTGTCATCCTGAGGGCAACGAAGTCGAATGACCTGCATTTTCTGCGTAAGCGTGCAGCGCTGTACAGCAGATCCTTCGACTCCGCTGCGCTCCGCTCAGGATGACAGGCTTTGGTGGTACCACCACAAAGGGTGCCCCATCCTACGCAAGGCGTAGGGTGGGGTACCACCCAAGGAAGCGGTGCAGCATCCGTGACTCGCTGACCCACAACTTCCGCCCCGCCCCGGGGTCCATTCCATCGTCCTGCAGTGCAACTTTCGTGAGGGGATTTGCCGTCTTTCGGCAATCTGGCCGACATGCCGGACACGTACAATCTGAGCATCTGGATGGTAGTTTCATGACCCGGCTCTCCCGGCTTTTCTTCGTCGCCACGGCTCCCCTTGTCCTGATCATTGCTGGCTGCGGCGGCTCCAGCTATAGCTCCAACGCCTCCAATGGAACCTTCTCCATCGGACCCGCGACCGCCTCGGTCGATACCAACGGACAGATTCAATTCACCGCGACACTGGCCAACGGGCAGCCGGCCACCAACGTCAACTGGGTCATCGTCAGCGGGCAGAACAGTACACAGATAGGTCAAGGCACCATCAGCAGCACGGGGCTCTACACCCCGCCCAACGGTCTGACCCAGGACACTGTCCAGGTCAAGGTACAAGCAAACCTGAGCGGCAACGCCTACCAGACGGCCTCTGGCGTCGTCACCGTCACGCCCGGCTTCATCCAGAACGTCACGCCGGAGACGGCGACCCTCTCCGGCGGTTCCACACTGGCTGTCAGCGCGACCATCGCGGAGGTCGGCTCCGGCTCGGTCAACTGGTCGCTATCCACCTCGCCCACCAGCGTCAGCAATCCCGGGACGGGCGGCGGCTCGATCAGTAACAGCAACTGTTCGCGCAGCTCCATCAACTCCGCCAACCCTGCCTTCACACTCTGCACTGCCACCTACACCGCGCCCACTGGCAGCGTTCCCAATGTACCTCTGTATGCGGTCGCCACTGTCGCCTCGAACAGCACTACCGTCAGCACCGCTCGTCTGCTGCTGAACAACGCCGGTCTCAACACCTCACCGCTCGCGAACCAGGCCTCACAATCCGCCGCCGTGCAGATGGGAAGCTCCGGCGGCAACAACAACGATGTGGACGTGGACGCGCAAGGCAATGTGATCGACTGCGCCAGCGGCACGCTGGGCGCCCTAGTGTCAGACCAGAACGGCAGCTTCTACATCCTCAGCAACAACCACGTGCTGGCTGAAGTCGACCAGGGCAGCACGGGCGATAGCATCATCCAGCCGGGACTGGTGGATACCGGCTGCACCCAGTTGGCCAACGGCATCAGCGGCATCCGCAGCATTGGCACGCTGCAGTACTTTGTGCCGCTGATCAACAGTGCCACCAACTCCGACGCAGCCCTGGCCATCACCAGCGCCGCGTCAGTCGATACCTCGGGGGCCATCCTCACCCTGGGCGCATCCGGCGGAGGCACCAGTCAGATTGCCGCGGCACCGCCCGCCGGAGGCGCCGGCGAGTCCCTGACCGCCGCCAGTATGTCCAACCTCCACGTCGCCAAAAGCAGCCGCACCACCGGCCTCACCTGCTCCACTGTCGACACCATCAACGCTTCGGTGAAGATCTCCTACTATCGGGACGCAGCCGGCACCCAGTTTTATACCTCGAAGGTCTTCACCAACCAGATCGGCATCCCGGGAAGCTACTTCTCTGACTCGGGCGACTCCGGCGCGCTGGTGGTAGATACAGCCAACGCGCAGCCCGTCGGTCTCTTCTTCGCGGGCTCCGCCGGCAGCGGCACCACTCTCGGCGAAAGCTTCGCCAACCCCATCGGCAATGTGCTCAGCGACCTGGCCCAGTACTCCGCCGCGCCAGCCGGGACGCGCTTCTCCATCGTGGGCGGTGGCCAGCATGCCGTGAACTGCATCAACTACGACCAGAACACCGCCACCAGCAGCAGCGTTTCGGTCTCCGCCGCAGAACTCAGGAGCGCACAAGCCGTGGTCAGCCAGCAGGCCTCCGCCATCGTCGCCGC
>JBBRLT010000097.1:0-9834 GCA_038231235.1 Terriglobales bacterium | reverse complement strand
GCAGCTTGACCCCGCCGTCTCGGTACAAGAGGGCATTGGATTTGCAGTCAGCTTCGCGCAGTACCCTGTCGTTCCGGCGCTGGACGTCTCGCGCTCTTCCGGCCCTGGCGGCCGCTCTGGTTCTGCTGCCGGCTGGCGTCGCACAGTCGCCTTCCGCCACCGCGACCACCATCGCCGCAGAGTCCGCTCCGGTGCAGAGCCAGTCCTTGGGCGCTTTCACGCTGACCGCGCACGTTGTTGTCGCCGACGGCGCCACGGCCGACGCAGAGACAGGCCCCGGCAGCGTGACCTTCTTCGACACGAACAGCAGCGGGCAGATTCGTGAGCTTGGGTCTTCGCTGCTCAGTGCAGACGGCAGCGCCACCCTCAAGGTCAGCTCGATGCCTGAGGGCGCACACGCGGTGCGCGCCGTCTTCAACGGCAGCGAGAGCGCCAGCCCCTCCACCTCCGCCGCAGCCGCCCTGACCGCGCAAGCGACGGGCACACCCGACTTCAGCCTGGGCGTTGCTCCCTCCAGCCTCAATCTGGAAGCAGGCGTGCAGGGCTCAGTTGCCGTCACCATTACGGCAGTGAATGGCTTCAGCAGCTACGTGAGCCTCTCCTGCGCCGGACTGCCGCTGTTTACCACCTGCAACTTCCTCCCCTCGAATGTCCCGGTCGGCGCCAGCGGCGGCCGGAGCACCTTGACGCTGAACACGGTGGCACCCTCCGGAAGGGTCTCTCTGATTCGCCGGGACACTGGCCTGGTCTATGCCTTCCTGCTGCCTGGCGTGCTGGGACTGGCCGGGCTGGGGCTGGCAGGCCGCAATCGCAGCCTGCGCACGCTGGCAGTGCTTTGCGTGGCGGGGAGTGTGATGGCGGGAGCAGGCGCCTGCGCACAGCGCTATACCTACCTGAATCGCGGTCCTTCCCCAAACCCTGGCACGCCGAACGGCAACAGCGTCATCCGTGTCTTTGGCACCTCCGTCAACGGAGCAGAGGCTCGCGTGAAGTGTGTGCAGGTCGCGCTGAACGTCACCTCCACCAATAAAAGCGGCGGCAATATCCTGACTCCCTGCCCCTGACGCATTGCTTGACTGTGTGTTCAGGGATCTGTTGAGCTCGCTCGGCTATAGCGATGGACCCAGTGCACTCATGACTGCGGCGATCGCCGCCTGCTGGACGCCCAGGTCGTCTCCAAAGCCGAGGAGCCACTGCACCTCCGGCTCGCGACGGAACCAGGTGAGCTGGCGCTTGGCGTAGTTGCGATGGCCCTGCTGTGCCGAGGCGATTGCTGCCTGCTCGGTCAGCTCGCCGGCAAGCAGCTGTCGCGCCTGGCGGTAGCCCAGCGCATTGAAGACCGGGCGCTGCTCGCCATACTTTGCGATCAGCTGCGCAGTCTCTGTCACCAGTCCCTGACGGAACATCTCTGCTGCGCGCGCGTTGATGCGCTGGTACAGCAAGGCGCGCTCCGGCGCCAGGCCGATGCGCAGCACCCGGTAGCCAGTCAGCGGCTCAGTGCCACCCTGCCATGCCTGGGTTATGGGCATACGCGCTTCGAGAGAGACTTCGATCGCGCGGATGAGTTTGGGCGTGTCGTTAGCGTGGATGCGCGCGGCAGCCTGCGCATCCAGCCTTGTGAGCAGACCTGGAAGCCATGCTTCCCCGTGGCGCTCGATAGAACGGCGCAGGCGTGAGCGCAGTTCCTCGGAGCGCCGCGGTCCGGCGAATAGTCCGCGCAGCAGCGCGCGCAGATACAGTCCTGTGCCCCCAGTGACGATGGGTAGCCGACCGCCTGCTGTGATCGCCGCGATGGCGGCGCGGGCATCGCGCTGATAGTCGCCGGCGCTATAGTCGGTTGCCGGCGACGCGATGTCGATGCAGTGGTGCGGGACGCACGCCCGCAGTTCCAGGCTGGGCTTAGCGGTGCCGATCTCGAGTTCGCGATAGACCGCGACGGAGTCGCAACTGACGATCTCGCCGCCAAGGTGCTCTGCCAGCGCCAGTGAGAGCGCCGTCTTTCCGCTGGCCGTTGGGCCCAGCAGGGCCACCAGCAGCCGTGGCTGCGCCGCAGTTACCACCGCCACCAGCCCGGCGGAAACAGGTCGCCGTGACGCGCCCGCACCAGCGTGACGATCAGGATGGCGAGCGCCAGCAGCAGCAGGCCGGCAATTTGCCGCTGCCGCAGTTGCACATGCCGATCATCGTGCATGGGCAGCGGTCCTTACTTGTCGTCGTGGATGTTGTAGTAGAAACCGAAGCGCAGTGCCAGGTACGGACCTTTGAAGTCCTTGGGCAGCGGAGGATACGGCGAAGCACCCGTGATGCCGCCCCACGCGGCGCGGTCGAGCGCCACATCGCCAGAGGGAAATTTCAGGATCATCTGCTTCACGCTGCCGTCCGGATTGATGCGGAACTCAATGCCGACCTTGCCCTGCTTATCGAGTGGTGGCCGGGCCGACTCCGGAATAATAGGCAGCCAGGAGCGATAGGTGGCCGCGATCACACGCTGCATGTAGGGGCCAAAGTCGACGCCTTCGGTGTCGCTGAGGATGTCGACCCCGGCCTGCAGGCCGGGATGCTGGGGCGCACGGCCGGCGCCGTAGTCCCCACTGGGTGGACTGCTTTGCGCAGCCCCGCGCGCGGCTTGGCGGATGGCCTCCCCGGCAGAGACGCCGGTGTTGAAGTTAGGCTGGGTCGGCTGTTTCGAGGCTTCCACGGGCGACTGCGGTTGTGGCGCAAGCGGCTGACTGGGCGCAGTCTTCGGTTGTTGCTGTTGCGGCTGTTGCTGCGGCGGCGCCTGCTGCTGAGGCGGCTGAGGAGTGGGCGGCTGCTGCTCCGGCGCTGGTGTGGGGCGCGGCGCGGGCGGCCCGGCGCGACGCATGGCCTGCAACTGCTCCAGCGTCTTGCGGTCGAGCGAGGGGTGCTGGGATTGCGCGACGCGATCCTTGTCTGACAGTGCCTGCGGCTGGCGCGGCTTCAGCTTCTTCAGCGCGTCCGGTGGCAGGTCCAGGTAGGTGAAGTCCTTCTGCCGCTGCTTCAGCACGTCGACCGGGCTGATGATCTTGGGCTGGTGCAGGATGTAGCGCGGACCGAACTGAATGAACAGAAAGACCAGCACATGCGCCAGCAGGGAGATGTAGATCCCCTCGCGAACGCGGGCGCGCGAGCGCTCGTCCTCCAGGTTGTCGATGAGGTGAAGCAGCTCATCGGCTCCCAGCTCATCATGCCGTGTGCCCCGCCGGCGGAACCTGGGGCCTGGGGGTGGCTCGGTCGGCGGGCTGGGCTTTGTTGGAACTTCGGTGATCGCCATGCTGTGGGTTTGGCCGGAAGCGGTCTGCCACCTGGGGCTGCCAGGAACCCGCACTGCCGTCTGCTTATTGTCTCATTTTGATAGGCGAGAAGGCCGCTGCTGCGCGATGGAGCAGCAGTGCCCCTCCCCGGAGGAGGTATCGTCCTGGGATTATTCCCGCAAGCCGTCTATGCGGATCGCACCTTTCAGCTGCTGCCTGGCGATTGCCTGCTGTTGATGACCGACGGAGTGACTGAGGCCGCCGATTTAGCGGGTGAGGAGTTCGGCGAGCGACGGGTAATCGGTTCAGCACGCAGCTCTCGAAGCCTCGGAGCTTACGCGATACCCACCCGCATCCCTGATCGCGCTCACGCTGGACTGACGGGGGCCGGTCGAGGCCCAGCATCTGCCGCGCTGGGCACCTGCATACTCTTAGCTTTCTGCGTGTGTAAGCGTGTTCGCCGCAGTGGTCTGCGAGTCTTCATTACTCCCGTCCGTGCTGCAGTTGTCGTTCGTACTCGGCATGGTCGAAGTTGCCGTTTGAGGAGGCAATCAGACCATCCGAGTCGAGCTGCCAGATCTCCAAGCCGGAGATGCGAACCCCATGCCGGGTGCCACCGGGTCCGGTGTTCCTGCCAACCAGTGTCCAGTGATACTCAGCACGGTCGTTATCCCCGGCGATGCGATCCAGAAGCACGCGCAAATCCGGGAACGCGGTCATGAATGACTGAGCGACCTGCGCGATCGCACTCCGTCCCTTTGCCGGAGAGCCGCCATTGATGGCGAGCCAGCCGTCCGATGCGTAACAGGCGGCCACGCTTGCAGGTTTCTGGCTACACCAGGCCGCGGTATAACGCGCTGCAAACTCTTCGAGATCGATGGGGCTGCCTTGCATCGGCTCATCGTATCGATTGGCTGTGCAGATAGGAAGCGAGCGGCACGGAATTCCGCGTGGGTCGTCTTCATCTGCTCTCTCAAGTCAGTCGCTGCCGGATGAGTAACTCGTACAATCGAGCCATGTCTTCTCTCGAGAAGCCTGCACGCGCGGTGGTGCTCACCATCAGCGACTCACGCACCAACGGGAAGCGGCCGGATACCTCTGGCCCGGCCGTGATGGAGCGCCTGCGCGCCGCCGGGTTCGTGGTGGACGGTCCACACCTGGTGCCGGATGAGCAGCCGCTGATAGAAGCAGCGTTGCGCCGCTTCGCGCTTGCCGCGCAACTAATAGTGACGACTGGCGGCACGGGCATAGCGCCACGCGATGTGACTCCGGAGGCGACGCGCGCCGTCTGCGACCGCATCCTCGATGGCTTTGCCGAGCGGATGCGCGCCGCAGGGTCGCACCGCACGCCGCTTGCCGCGCTTAGCCGCGCCCTGTCTGGCATCTGCGGAGGAGCGCTGGTGGTGAACCTGCCTGGAAGCCCAGAGGGTGCCATCACCTCGCTGGAAGCAGTGCTGGAGTTGATCCCACACGCTCTGCTGCTGCTGAGCGGCGCAGAGGCACATCAGGATGTAGCCAGAAGCGATGTGGCCGCAAACGCGGAAGCGCACCGTTCGCGATGAGGTTCCTCAGCAAATGGCTGCTGCGCTACAAGAGCTTCATCTTCGCTGTCCTCGCCCCGCTCGGCTTCTGGGGCGCGGGGTTGATCGCCGCGGTCGACTCCGGCACTCTGCCCGTGCCCATGGACTTCATCATCGCAACCTATGTCTGGAATGACCGGCGGCATTTCTATCTCTACGTACTGATGGCCGCGGCGGGCTCTGCGGTGGGCGGGCTGCTTCCTTTCCTGCTGGGCCGCGCGGGCGGTGAATTATTTTTGCTGCGCCGCATTGACCGCTCCCGCTACGAGCGGATGATGGCGCGCTTTGAGAAGCAGGAGTTCCTGGCCATGGCCATTCCCTCCGCGCTGCCCCCGCCCACGCCCTGGAAGGCGTTCGCGTTTGGAGCGGGAGTGTTCGAGATGCCAATCTGGTTGTTCATGTTGGCAGTCTTCGTCGGACGGCTGGTGCGCTTCGGCGTTGAGGCAGTGCTGACGATCCGTTATGGGCCGGAGATCGTGAACGTTGCCGGCAACCTGTTCAAGCACCATCTGGCGGCAACGCTTGGGGTCCTGGCCCTGCTGCTGATCGCCATAGCGGCGTGGGCATTGCGGCGTGCCGCGCACAGGCGACGGATCGTGGGGGATGCCCAATCTGGCACCGGCTTCCCAAAGTTATAGGACCGCGAGTACGTTTTCTCTTGACTCGATCACGCTTTAACTCCTATATATAAGTCGAGTACTAGCATTCCTAGATTAAAGAGCAGGTAGATCAAATGGTGAAGCCCACTGTCTCTGATGTTGAGTCTCTGCTCCAACAAGCTTTCCAGTCCTTTCCAGTGAACTTGGGCTCGTCCGATGCAGCGGATGTCGCCAAGTATCTCAATCCAAGCGGGTTCGAGCCTGTCATCGAAGTTCAAGAAAACGGAAAGAAGAAGCGCCGAGACGCGTCCGTGGATAAGCTTGACTTTGAAGTCGTCGAGTACAAGATCTATTTTGTTCGCTCTGGGGAGGCTGAAGCGGTGTCTCCTGCTGCTCGCGACAATTCACACGCACAAACAGCGAGCCTACAGCCACCAGCACAGATGAATCCTTCGTCGGCGCGGGCTGGCAAGCGATCTCAGTCTACCTCCGCGAAACAAAGCCAAGACGTCGTAGCCCCACTCAATTCTCTCGGTGAGCGCTCATTCTCTGCCAACCCCGAGCAAGTTGCCCGTGGGAATGCACCCAGCGCAGAAGATGAATTATGCAACGTGTTGGAGGAGATAGAGCGGCAAGCGAAACCATTCATAGCTTTGAAGTGGTTCCGAGACGACGTTCTAGCGAAGCAGGGGTTCAGTTGGGCTGGAAGTACTGAGGAGCGGCAGGAAGTGCTCGCTCGGACTGTGGAGAGCGGGCGAGTTGTGACCAATCGAATTCCGAATCCGCGGTCCCCATATCCCACGACTACCATTCGCCTGAACAGGTCGCGCATTGCTGGAGATGCCGAGAGGCAGCGCTACAGTCCCAGACCGATACGTGGCGAGAGCCTCTCAGAGACAATACTGCGCGATAGAGGCATTCGTTGACGTATTACTTTTTGGAGTCAAGCGCTCTTGCCAAGTTATTCATATATGAAGAGGGCTCAGACGCATTAGTGAGACTGATGGAGCGGGTGACAGACACGCACCGGATTGTCTCGTCACTCGCTTTCCTTGAGGTGAGGTCTGCTATTCGGCGCAGAGAGCGGCAAGAAGATATCTCAACTGTTGACGCTGAAGCATGCCTAAGTGATCTGTCAGCGGAGGGGTCGCGCATGGTCGAACAACCTCTCAGCCCTGCGGTGGTAGATACGGCAAGCCAAGTATTGGACCGGTATCCCTTGCGCTGCCTGGATGCGTTGCATCTCGCGACGTGCCTGATGGCGCGCGACACTCTGGGCATCTCAGATATTTACTTTGTCAGTTCTGATCAAGCTCTTCTTGCTGCAGCAATCGGAGAAAATCTTCAAATTTTCGATCCGCGTACGGAGTAGCTTCCAACTGACCAACGTAGAAAAGCCCGGCTCACCGCCGGACCTTTCTACTCATCTGAGGATCGCTGCCGAACTATACAGTCACTGGCTTCGCGAGTGCTTCCTTTGCCGTCTTGGCCAGCGCAGTAAAGGCTCCGGCATCGTTGGCGGCCAGGTCGGCCAGGATCTTGCGATCCAGTTCAATGCCAGCGCGCTTCAGGCCGTGGATGAACTGCGAGTAGCTTGTGCCGTTCAGCTTGGCAGCAGCGGAGATGCGCACGATCCACAAAGAGCGGAACTGGCGCTTCTTCTGCTTGCGGCCGCTATAGGCAAACTTCAGGCCGCGTTCGACTGCTTCCTGGGCTGCCTGGTAGAGCTTAGATTTGGTAAGGAAATAGCCGCTTGCCCTCTTCAGTATCTTTTTGCGGCGGGCAAGCCGTTTGGTTCCACGTTTTACGCGGGGCATATCGTGTGATTCTCCTTTGCGTGTTTCGTTGTGCGGCTGGAGGCAGGAGGCAGCGGCCGGTCGGGCTGCTGCATTTGGACCTCTTCACTCGCTCGTAGCTTGAATCACCGGTACTGCTTACGGGCTCACGGAGAACGCTCTGCCCCGGCCCATCCGGAGACGACTCAGGCGTAAGGAATCATGCGCAGCACCTTCGGCAAGTCGGCTTCGGAAACCAGCACAGTACCACCCAACTTGCGCTTGGTCTTGTTCGCCTTCGAGGTAAGGATGTGACGCATCTTGGTCTGGCCGCGCAGTACCTTGCCGGTCCCAGTCTTCTTGAAGCGCTTGGCTGCGCCCTTGTGTGTCTTCAGCTTAGGCATGGATGTCCTGTCAGAATCGCCCATTGAGCGACATTCGCTAGTATATCGGAGGCGATGCCGCCCCGGCAATCCGCTTCCGTCAGGCCGACCCATTCGGGAGGTGGATTGGAGCAAGAAAGGAAATCCGGCGGCTGGTCGCCGCCGGATCGGAACATTTCAGAGCAAGGTTAGAACTGCACCTTCAGAGCGAACTGATAGAGTCGCGGGTTGTAGTTGGGGTCGAAGTTGGTGACGGTTCCGAAGGCCGGGTTTCCAAGCTGAGCGTTGCCGCTGCCCAGAGGAATGATGTAGCTCGGCGTATTGCTGATGTTGTACGACTCGGCGCGGAACTGCACGGTGGCCCGCTCCGTCACCTGAAAGTCCTTGAACAGGGACAAGTCTACGTGGCGGAAGTTGGGCCCGAAGAGTGAGTTTCGCTGCGTAGTGCCAATGGTCCCAGTTGGTTGGGGCGCGAAGGCGGCAGTGTTAAAGAATTGATGCAGCGACCGGTTACCGAGCGGATTGCCAATTTGGTTGGGGCGATCCCTGCCCCCGCCATTGTTTGGTACTGCGCGGTTGCCGTACGCCTCGTTGACGGTGTTTCCCGTTGCCGGGTCAATGAAGCTGGTGTTGTCGTTGTTGCCGCCGCCGTTGAGGATGGTGAATGGCTTACCGCTCTGCCACACCGAAATCGTGTTGATGTGGTAGCCGGCCAAGGCTAACTTCTTCAAACCGGTAAAGTTCTTCCCGTACTGAAATTCGTAGTTGGCCGACAGAGCAAACCGGTTTTGAATATCGTTCTCGGCGATGCCGTATTCGGTTTGCCGAAGGCGGAATGGATTGGCATTGCTGAAGCCTTCCTGGTCGCCTTCCTGAGAAAAGCCCGTGTTGTCGCTCAGGCCCTTGGACCAGGTGTAGTTTGCGTCGAAGGAGAGTCCCTGGCTTAAGCGGCGCTGAAAGGAGGTCTGCAGGCCGTTGTAGTTCGAGATGCCTTCACTCTGCACCAAGCCCACGCCGCTGAGGTTTCCGCTCGGGAATTGGACGTCCAGCCGTCGCGGTCCGCTGTTGGCGCGATTGGCGGGATTTGCGAGATTTCCGAAGTACAGCGGGCTATTCGGATTCGTGCTGTAGGGCGCGGGTTGGTTGATGTCGTTGATCACCTGCGGCAGATGGTGGCCAATGTTGCCCACGTAGCCCACGGTGATCACATTCGCGCCCACCTGCTGTTCGACTTGCAGATTGAATTGATCGATCACAGCGGACTTGAAGTTGGGGCTCTCTGTATTGAAGGAGAGCGGGGTTAGATTCTGCAGATTCGAGACATCGGGAGCCGAGGCCTGAGGCAGCCCCTGGCTGAAGGCGCTGTACGCCGGGGCGCACTGACCATTGCCGGTATTGCGGCCCGCGAAATTGGTTTCGATCTGCACTGCTACAGCCGACTGACAGCTCGGTTGAAAGTTCGATAGGAAAGGAACGTTCTTAAGATCTGTGTTGGAGGTGTAATTGCCAGGGAAGTAGCTGATCCCAAAACCGCCACGGATGACGGTCTGCGGCAAGAGGGAGTAAGCAAATCCGATGCGCGGAGCGATATTGGAATAGTCAGTAGAGATTCCGGCGTGTCCGTTCACTCCATTGACATTGGCTAACTTCAACGAACTGGTGACGGTTGCCGGAGTCTGGCCCAGGGCCTGGACGAAGTTAAAGTTCGAGATACGGTTGTGCACCTCAGTGAAGGGCGTAAAGACGTCATAGCGAACACCGTAAAGGACCGTGAGTTTGGGACTTATCTTCCAGGAGTCCTGGACGAAGAAGCTGGGTTCGTATGTGCGATAGTCCGGCGCGGTGAGGTCCACCTGCCGTTGCTCACCGCTGAAGGCGCCCGCTAGGGTGGAGGCGATGCCATTGTTGCGCTGCTGGGTTTGGGTCAACGTCGCCCCACCGGTGGGCGCTGTCGAATCGGTATTCAGCCCGAAGCCGTATTGGCCCGCGACATAGGGATTCTGCACATTGCGAGCCTGGCGACGGAGGTAGCTGGCGCCAAACTTGATGTTGTGGTTGCCTTTGGTCCAGCTCACATTGCCCAGGTACTGAAAGGTGTTGTCGATGTCCTGCAGTGGGACGAACGAACCATCCCCGATATCGCTGAGGCCTGGAAAGCCAATCGGCGTCAGGTTCTTGGATCGGTCGTTCAGGTTGGCAGCAAAGCTTCCCGGATTATTTCCCTG
>JBBRLT010000096.1:0-10327 GCA_038231235.1 Terriglobales bacterium | reverse complement strand
GCTGGCGCTTTCGCTTTCGGCCAACACCGCGTTTGCGGATTTTCCCAGGCTGGCGCGTGCCATCGCCCTCGATAAGTTTCTGCCCGGCGTCTTCATCATCCGCGGCCGGCGTCTGCTCTTCTCGTACGGCATCTATGCACTGGCCACCCTCACAGCCATTTTGCTGATCGCGTTTCGCGGTGTCACCGATCGGCTGATCCCGCTCTATGCCATCGGCGCCTTCCTGGCATTCACTCTGTCGCAAGCCGGCATGGTGATGCACTGGAGGCGCGAAGGTGGCAAGGGCGCCGGCCGCCACATCTTCATCAATGGACTGGGCGCAGTGACTACGGGCATCACGGTGATCGTGGTGCTGGTAGCCAAGTTCGCGGAGGGTGCGTGGATCACTGCGGTAATGGTGCCGCTGCTGATCTTCCTGATGCTGCGAGTCAAGAAGCATTACAACCGGGTCGCCGCCGAGGTCGAAAATCCGACGCCCCTTTCGCTCATCGACATACGGGAGCCTATCGTCATCCTGCCTCTGGATCGCTGGAGCCGCATCTGCGAGAAAGGCATTCGTTTTGCGCTGATGCTGTCAAAGGATATTCGCGCCGTGCACGTTCATACCGGCGACGATCAGGACAAGGACGATGCAGAGGACGAGTTGACGCCGGTCTGGCGGGAGATGGTGATCGCGCCGCTGGAGGCGGCGAAGATGGCGGTGCCGAAGCTGGTCATCCTGCGCTCACCCTTCCGCTTCATTGTTGCGCCGCTGGTCGACTACATCCTGAAGACCGAGCAGGAAAATCCCCACTCGCAGATTGCCGTGATGGTGCCGGAGCTGGTGGTGAGCAAGTGGTGGCAGAACGCACTGCACAACCAGCGGGCGCAGGTGCTGAAGCTGCTGCTGCTGGTCAAGGGCAGCCAGCGCGTGGTGGTGATTAACGTGCCTTGGTACCTGGACAAACCAGCGTCCGTGCACACACACGAGCCCATGAACCCGGAGGTTACTGCGACTGTCGTGTCCCCTGAGGGAGCAAAGGCAGACTGACGTGGCGAACCTGCGACTGTCCCGCATCGAAGTGCTCAACCAATGTGCCGGAAAGAAAGTAGTAGCCCTTTTGCGAGGTCTGCTGCACCGAGCCACGATCGATGCGCCCGGTGAATGTCCACCAAACGCCATGCACCTGGCGTGTGACGAATTGCAACTGCGACGGTGCCACACTGGTCTGCTGAAAGAAGTAGGTCAGCGTGGCGCCGCGATCCGATTCGCCATCGCCCAGCCGCGTGAGATAACCCTGAAGGCGGCAGTCATTGCCTTCCCCATTCAGGATGATCTCGATAGTTTCGCCCGGATCCTGGCTCAGCGCATACGTACCGGAGGCCTCATCGGGCAGGCCGGAGAGTCCAGGGCGGAAGATGCCATCCTCCGCCGGTGCATCCTGCGTCACTGCAGTCCGGCGCAACAGTTGCGGCACGCGATCCTGTGGCGCATCCGCCTGCTGCGGCGCTGGTTGCGCAGCGCAGGTGACTACGCCGGCCGCCAGTACCATCAGGACTGCCCCGGCCCACATCAAGCAAGTAGGCGCGAAGCTACTGTCCGTTAAGGCTCTTCTTGCGCGGCGCTTCAAACTCGTCCCCTGCCTGCCAGCCCTGCGTAGATGGCGCAGCCGAGGCCAGCCACCCCAGGTCAAAGCCGAACTGCGTCATGCGCGCATCACCACGGAAATCCATCTCCGGCTTGTACTCATCGCTGGGCTGGTGATAGCGCTCGGAGACGTAGTCCTTCATCTGGTCTTCGCCCCAGGCTGCGTTGTGGCCTTCAAACAGTGTCCCCTCCCCGATGGAAAAGGCCGGGATACCATAGCGCGCCATGGAGAAATGATCAGAACGATAGTAGTGCCCAGCGCCGGGAAATTGATCCGCCTGAAGCTCCAGGTGATATGCCTTCGCCGTGCTCTCGACCGTGGGATAGAAGCTGGTGCGCTCTGCACCGGAGACCTCTGCTGCCGTGGGAATGCCGAGCGGTATCAGCGCGTCGTAATTCAGATTCAATGTGATGTCTTTGGCCGGCACCGGCGGGTGCATGCCGAGATAGTCCGAGCCCAGCAGGCCCTGCTCCTCTGCCGTGACCGAAGTGAAGTAGACGCGGTGCGGCGGCGGTGTCCCGGCCTTCGCTGCGCTGGCGAAGGCCCGTGCCATCTCCAGCAGGATCGCGCATCCGGTGGCGTTGTCCACAGCGCCGTTATAGATGTTGTCGCCCGTCGCATTCCTGTCGATGCCCAGATGATCGAAGTGCGCGGAGTACATGACAGATTGTTCAGGCCCCGCAGACTTGCCTGCCACCATGCCGATTACGTTTTCCGATTCGAACGTACGCTTCTCGCTGACGATGTGCGCCTTCAGCCGCCACTTCAATTCGCGTGACACATGCCCGTTGCCAGCCTCGCCAATCACTTCATCGATGCTGTAACCCGCTGATTGCGCCAGCTGCTCTGCAATGTCCTTCTGAATCCAGCTGGCCGCCTGCAGTTTGGCATTGGGATCGCCGGCCAGGTAGCTCTTCTCCCCCGACCACGATGTGCGCACCACCTGCCAGGGGTAGCTGGCCAGGTCTTCGCGATGAATGATCAGCGCGCCAATCGCTCCCTGGCGCGCAGCCTCCTCGAACTTATAGGTCCAGCGTCCGTAGTAGGTCAGCGCCTTGCCCTTGAAGAAGGAGTCCTTGTCCGATGGCGGCTCATTCACGATGACCAGTACCACCTTGCCCTTCACGTCGATGTCCTTGTAATCGTCCCAGTCATACTCCGGCGCGCGGATGCCGTAGCCGACAAAGACGAGAGGCGCATCGATGTCCGCAGTGGCCGACCCCGTCTGATTATTGGTGACGTAGTCGACGCCGAACTTCAGCGTCAGCGGATCGCCGGTCTTGGGAACCAACTGGAAGGTGCTCTGCGCAGCCGTAGTTCGCACCGCATAGAGCGGCACCTTCTGATACCAGGAGCCGTTGTCACCTGCAGGCTTCAAGCCATCGGCCGCAAACTGATCGGCAATGTACTTCGAGGCGAGCTTGTCGCCCTCGGTCCCCGGCCCGCGGCCTTCCAGCTTGTCGCTGGCCAGGTATTTGACCGCTGCGCGCAGCTTTTCCGGATCGATCTGCTGTGCCGCCTGCTGTGCCACCGGCGGAACCCCGGCAACCTGCGGTACAGCAGGCAGCGCCTGTGCTGCGGAGGAGGCGCCCTGCGCCATAGCCGGCAGAGCTGCGGCGGCAAGCGCGCATATGGTAAAGATGGTTCTGAGCATAGGTGCGAAGGCTCCAGTTCAAACGTAACGATGGTCGAAGGGACAGCCTAGATCATTGCTGCTGCGGCTGTATAGCGCCCGGCGGCTGTTATTCCATACAGCCTACGCGGCGCAGCACCTTTCGGGTAAGGCCGGTCAACGCAAGCTGCGACAACTGCACCAGCACTGTCCACTGGCCACGGTTCTCGGCGGCCAGGCTCGCCGTCAGGAAAACATCGACCACGTGATTGGTCACAGTGATGGCATGCCGCACCGTGAAGGCGGGAGGTTCTTCCGCCTGCGGCTGATAGGCGGGTAGCTCCCACATGCCGGCCATCAGGCTCTCATCCGCAGCACGCTGCAGCAGAAATATCTCCTGCGCGCTGCCCTCGCCGCGCAGCCAGACCGCGCGCGCACTCTGCTGGCGCAGCATGGCGCGGCGCGGCGGCATGGGATGCTCTCCCCGTGTGCGGCACCACGACTGCCACGGACAATGCAGGCACAACGGCTGGCGGGGCAGACAAACGGTCGCGCCCAACTCCATGATTGCCTGGTTGTAATCGCCCGGCTGCTGTGGGTCGACCAGTTGGTCTGCCAGTCCCCGTACCTGCACCGCAAAGCCGCGCTCTGCCGCGGACCAGCCAGCCACGCGCGCCAACACCCGCTCCACATTCCCATCGACTGCCGCGACAGGCTGGCCGAACGCGATGCTCGCCACAGCGGCGGCAGTATAGGCGCCGAAGCCAGGCAGCTTGCGTAGTGCTTCCACTGTCTGTGGCAACCTGCCGTTGTGCTGCTGGACGATCGACTGCGCAGCGCGATGCAGCATGCGGGCGCGCCGGTAGTAGCCCAGCCCGCTCCACTGCGCCAGCACCGCAGGCTCAGTCGCGACAGCCAATGCTTCCACCGTCGGAAATGCTTCGAGGAACCTTCGATAGTGCTCCAGCACTGCAGCGACGCGTGTCTGCTGCAGCATGATCTCTGAAACCCAGATGCGGTAGGGGTCGCGCGTGGCGCGCCAGGGTAGTTCGCGGCGATGCGCGGCATACCAGGCCAGCAGCATGCTGCGCAACGTCGCAGCCTGCACTGCCAATCGTGATGGAGATATCTCAGCGACAGGCAATGTTCGCGGCCGGTGTCAGGTCGTGGACCGTCAGCAGATAGCCGCGATACTGCTTGTCATTCTTGGCTGGCGGATTGCCCGTCGGCTGCGGCTGCTGCCAGACAGCAAGCGCACTCCAGGTCTGCGGCTGGCTGCCGCACTCTGCGCCGCCCAATGCGTGAGCGGACTGCAGCTGCAGCGCGTAGACCAGGTTCATGTCATTGACGGCAGGTTCGAGCGTCACCCCGGTCACCTGCGTTGCCTTGATGCCGGCGGACTGCAGCCAGGGTATGATCTGCTCCCGCGGGATGACGCGATCCCCCACGCGCCATATTGCCTTGGGCGCAAGCAGTGCGTTGGCCTGCACCCACTTCGCCTCGGCGACATCCTGCCAGAAGATGCGTTGCACCTGCTCTGCGCTGGTGGTCGTATCGACAGTAGCCGGCTTCTTGTCGGGATACACCGTGCAGCCGCTCAGCATGCAAGCAGATGCGCAGCCCAGCAACAGAAGTCCAAGCGCTTTGCTACCCCGGCCTTTCGCTCGCCCCCCGCGCATCCATCTCATGGAAACTAGCGTAGCAGTCTGCGGTGGTGCCGGGAAAAGTAGTGTGCCTCCCTGCCGGGTTTCACCGTCCGAGGCGCTACCAATTTCGCCGGTAGACGGTATAGCCGTCGATGGATCCCACCTCGGTCCAGTTCTTATCGATGTTCTCCGATATGAGCGCTCCAGCGATGAAGGGCGGACGCCGCTGTCGATAGTGGAACGGGATTCCTGAAATGCCCCTGGTGCTTTCCGGCGTCTCCACAAGCAAAGGACGGCTTCCCACCGGCAATAACAGCCATTGCTGCGCGTTCATCACTCCTATTTCAACCTGTTCGCTCTCGCTGCTGATCACTGCGGTGAAGAAGCCGTAGTAGTCCGGCACGTACATCCCGCTCTGCTTCAGGGCTCTCTCGACACTCGGCGCCACCTTCGCGGGAGTCGCAACCGCCGCCCCACCTGTCAGACTGTGCAGGGCTTCAATGTCAAAGGATGGGTGATTTAGTCCTGAAGTCTCCTGCGCCCTTGCAGCGAACTCCTGGACTGCCGCCGCCCGCGTTTGTGATAGGCGAGCGCGCATGGCGTCGGTGCTGAAGCGGAACGCGTCGATGGCAGCCACCATCTTCAATGGGGCCATGAACGCGCTCACGCCAACGCAGAAGGAAAACAGCAATGTGCCCCCCATCACCGCGGCGAACGCACGATAGCGGCGCCACTGCCAGCCGCTCACCGCTACCAACTCCAACAGGAGAATACTCAGACCGTTCAGCACCACGTGCCCCGCGTCCGAGCGGCCAAAGGCGACGGGAAGCAATGCCAGCGCCACCACGTAGAAGGCGCTCAGTAAGATCCACTCCGGCCGGCGCTCTCGCCAGAAGGAAATGACGGTGAGCGGCGCCAGGCCGACCAGCCCGACGAGGTACAAGAGCACGTAGGGTTGTGGTTGAACGATCAGGTTATACGCGCCCCCGGAGAATGTTCGAACCATGCTGAGATACCCCGGGTTGGCCATCCACAACAGGGCTCCAGCTCCCAGCAAGGGAGACGCCGCCACAGCAAGCCATCGCAGTTCCCGCGAGCTCCATGCGGCAAGCAAGGCGAAGGCCACCACGCCGCTCGTGAACGCAAAGCCCATCTCCGGCGAGATGCCGAGCATCCCGATCTCCGCGACGAAGACCAACGGCACTGCAGTGCGGAGACGCCGCTGGTGGAGACAGAACGTCAGGCCAGCCAGAGGAGCCACGAAGCGCAGTAGTGCATAGTTCGGGGCGACGCCCAGGCTGATACCGAACAACGCCAGCAAGGGGAAGATCCACCGGCGGAGCGAGGATGCAATGGGCAGCCGCTGCATGACGTACACCAGCAGAAGTGCGCCACCGATTTCATGGAGTAGCAGGGTGAAGATGTACGCAGTGGCGAGTGGACGGGCGGCATACCGGAACAGACCGCTCAGCCAGATGGGCGGGAAGAATAGCAATGGGCCGTAAGGGAATTCTAGCTGCGTATACAGATGGCGGTGGTAGTCAGCAGCCTTGCTCATCTGTTCGATGAAGAATCCAAAGTCCGCCAAGTAGCGCAGACCACTCAAATAAACAGCAAAGTTGAGGGCAATGACCAGCACAGCGTACGCCGCAATGTAGAGCAGCGCACGCCGACGTGGCATTGGTGCACACGCCTCCGGCTGCGGAATGGGGATGCTCCACTTCGAATGCAAAGCTGCCACCAGAACCGCCAGACTCATCAGCGCTGCGGCGAATATGGCGACGCGATTATTAAATCCGCCAGTATTTGCCGCGGAGACGGCGGCGATAGGCGCAGGAGGAACCAGGAACGGCAGCACAAACACGCCAAAACTAGTGCAGAGGGCGATGCATATAGCAAGAGCGACTCTCTTTGCCTGTAGTCCCATAGGTCACGGGTAGTATTGCACGCAGACACAGAGGGGCCGCCATCACTGGCGGCCCCTCTGTGTTGCTAAAAGCAGAGCGAGTTAGTCGCCCATCACCGGCTCTTCTGTGCGGACAGGAGCCTTCGGTGCAGGTGCGATGCTGTCGAGCGAGACCAGTCCTTCGACTGGCTTCTCGCCCAGCACATGCTCCTTGTAGAGCTTCGCCATGCGAGCGTTCTCGGCGTCGGACTTGATCTTGGCGTCGCGCGCCTTCAGCTTTTCTTCACGGCTGTTCTTCGCGATGCCCAGCTTGTCCAGTGTGTCGTTGGCTGCTGCGTCCACATGCGCCTGGTTCAACACCAGAGTGTGTTCCGCATCGCCCATGCCAACTTTCTTGCCACCGGCGAAGATCTCATGACGGCCATGCTCCTCGTACCACTTGGTCAGTGTTGAGGTCATGTGCATCTTCTCGATGATGTTCCTCCAGCCCACGCCTGTGTTGTAAGCGCAGAAGCTGATCTCACCCTCCTGTGTCGCGTAGGGGATGATGCACTGCTCGGTGCGGCGGAAGTCGTAATTGAACAGGTCCTGGAACCACATGCCGGCGATGAACAGGAAGTTCCAGCGGTCGGCGCGGCGCTTCTCAATGTCTGCCATGGTGCGGTCGCCAGTCACCTTGCCGTAGTTGCGGCCGGTGGCGCCGAAGCACTTGTCGAACTTCTGCAGCAGGTCCGTGATGCGGAAGTGCTGGGGTGACTGCCGAGGATCATAGTTGCGCAGCAGCGCCAGCGTGACGCCCACCACGGATAGGAATTTGCCGCGGGCTGCATCGTTGACCTTGGCTACGTCCTTGGCCAGGCGATCCGCGTTGAGGAACGCAGTGACCGGTACAGCCTCCTTGGTTTCCTTATCGATCATCAGCGCCATGCCGATGCCGCAGTTTGGGTGGCAGCCGCAGGAGAGCTGTCCCCAGTCTGCATTCGGTCCATGAACGAGATCCGCCCAGTCGGAGAAGGTGCTCATGAAGCTGATAGGGAACCAATCGCGATCCGTCTTGCCCAGGCCGGTCTGGTCGCGCACATCATTGGCCAGGTGGCTCAGCGTGTAACGCTGCGCAGCGCGGCGCTCATCGCTGACTTCCTCATCGCGGCCGGTGAAGCTGACTGGCTGGAAGCTGAGAAAGTTGATCTTCTTTGGATTGTCCAGCGCGAACTGGATGATGTTGCCCACCTGCTCATTGTTGATGCCATTGATGATGGTGGTCACCGGCACGATGTCCACGCCGGCTTCGTGCAGGTTGTGGATTGCCTGCAGCTTTACATCGAATGCGTTGCCCACCTTGCGATGCGAATTGGCTGCGTTGCCGATACCGTCGAACTGCAGGTAGGCATAGCGCAGGCCAGCCTCGGCAGCAGCGCGCGAAAACTCCTTCGACTTGGCAAACTCAATGCCGTTGGTCGCTGCCTGCACGGAGTTGTAACCCACCTTGCGGGCATACGCGACCGCGTCCAGGAAGTACGGCGACAGCGTGGGCTCGCCACCCGAGAACTGTACAGACATCTGGCGCCGCGGCTTGATCTCAATCGCGTTGTCCAGCATGGTCTTGATGTCGTCCCACACCAGCTCATGCACGAAGCCGACCTGGTTCGCATCCATGAAGCAGGGATCGCACATCATGTTGCAGCGGTTCGTCAGATCGATGGTCAACACCGAGCCGCGGCCGTGGGTCACCGTCGAGGTGCCGTGGTTGTGCAGCTTCTCATCGTTGTGCGCGCGGATGTCGCGGCCGGGGAAGACCTCTTCGAGGTGCCTGAAGAAGGCGGTGTCGATCGCCATCACGTCTTCAAAGTGGCCGTGCTTGGGGCAGTCCTTCACCATCAGGATCTTGCCGTCGCGCTCAATGATCTGCGCCTTGATCTCGCCCACCTTCTCGTTCAGCAGGATCTCATGCGGCAGTTTGCCGTCGATGATCTGCTGACGAATCTCCGGAACACACTTGGGACACAGCGAGTCGGTAGTACGCGGCCAGCCAAGCGGCGGCTTCTCCTTCTGATAGCTCTTCAGCAGCGGCTTGTCAGACCACTTGGGGATGAACGAGGCGTTGGGGCGGATGCTGTTCAGCTTTTCGAACACAGCCCACGCGCCCTGGGCGGCAACAGTTACGGCCCGCTCTGCGTACTTGACGGCTTTCGACATTCATATCTCCTGGTAATCAACCTGCAGGCTTCTGTCGGAATGAGCGCTCCCGAAATGGAACGAGCACTTTCAGTCTATCCAACAGATTCGCCACTACTGCAGTACGGAGTTAGAGTCCCGCGGTGCTCCAACGGGTACTCGCTCACCCTCAAGGTTAGTGGCCGCAGGATAAACAACGAACCCGGTCAGGCTGAATGGTAGGAAAACTGGGTTGAATGGTAGATGCGAACATCGGGCGGCAAATGCGAAGCGGAGCCAAGTCGTTAGTTTTCAACCTGTTACTTCCTTGATTCCTGCTTCACTTCGTCCTCGTTAAAGAGGACCGCGGGCCCCGCGATCGAAGGACTGTCGCTTGACCGTCCGCACCCTGAGGCGTCGCAGTACATTTTTACTGCATATGCAGTATATTTTGACTGCGATGATTTCTTTGCGATCCACCCTGAGGCGAAAAGTTCTGACTTTCTTTTACTTCGAGCGTTCCGCACGCATTTATGTGCGGGAACTGGCCAAAGCCCTTGGCGTAGATTCGACGAACCTGTCCCGCGAACTAGCTCGTCTGGAACAGCAGGGGCTACTACGTTCAGAAATTGAAGGACGCCAGCGTTACTACAGCCTCGACCCGGAGTACCCATATCAGAAACCCGTCATGTCGCTGCTGCAGGGAAGTGTCGGGCTGCCTGCCACGCTCAGGGCAGGACTGAAGCAGGTTTCCGGCATCGAACAAGCATACTTATATGGGTCATTCGCGAAGCAGGAAGCAGACGTATCGAGCGATATTGATCTGCTGATCATAGGGACGCCCGATGCAACGCAGTTGGCGTCCGCGGCGGCTCGATTGGAGAGGATGTTACGCCGGGAGCTGAATTACACCGTGCTGACCCCGCAGGAATTAAAGCGGAAGTTGTCATACAAGGACGCACTCCTCACCGATATATGGCAAGGAAGACGGATCGACATCTTTGGAAATGAACAAAATAAAGCCACAGTACGCAAACGCAGAGCAGGTAAGACTATTTCTCGCCGACGCGCAACGGCGCGCAAGCACGGCACGCAAGAATCTGGCGATTGATGCGGAATCTGCTTTTCAGATTGCCTATGAGGCGATGATCAAAGGCTCACTCGCGCTGATGCTGAGCCATGGTCAGCGCCCGAGGAAGCAGCTTGGCCACCACATCGCAATCATCGAGTTAGCCCAGGCAAATTTACCCGAAGCCGCCAACGGGATATTTAGCCTGTTCGATCGTATGCGCCGCAAGCGCAATAATGCCTTCTACGACACCGAACTGATTAGCGACACGGAGGCACAGCAAGCGGTTTCCACTGCAGAAGGGTATCTACG
>JBBRLT010000095.1:0-10343 GCA_038231235.1 Terriglobales bacterium | reverse complement strand
GGCCTGGCGCGCACGGCCAGCGTGGGCGCCAGCTATCTCAAGGCCCGCCTGCGCCAGCGCCGGCCAGAGGGAAGCCTCGAAGACTTCCTCATCAACCGCTTCGGCCGCCAGCTTTATCTCACCTTCTTCAAGTCCTATACCGAGAAAGTGTGGGGCGTGCGCTGTGACCAGATCAGCGCCGAGTGGGGCGCGCAGCGCATCAAGGGCCTCTCGCTCACGCGCGCCGTCTCACACTTCCTCAAGCGCGCCTTTCGCACGCGTGACAAGTCCGCAGATCTGGCGCAGAAGAGTACCGAGACTTCGCTCATCGAGCAATTTCTTTATCCCAAGCATGGTCCGGGTCAACTGTGGGAGCATGTCGTCGATCTGATCCGTCAGCAGGGCGGCGAGGTGCTGACCGGATGGCGGGTCGATCGCATCCCCACGGATGGCGCAGAGCGCATCGTCTCCGTCGAAGCTCGGCATGACAGGGGCCAGCGGCGCAGCTTTCCCGCGGACTACTGCTTCTCCACCATGCCGGTCACTGAGCTGATCGCCTCGCTGGACCAGACGCCGCCGGCGAATGTGCGCGAAGTAGCCGATGGACTGATGTACCGCGACTTCATCACCGTCGGGCTGCTGCTGGACCGTCTGCGCGTGACCGAGCCGGACGGATCGCCGCTGCAGGACACCTGGATCTACGTTCAGGAACCGGATGTGCTCCTGGGACGGTTACAGATCTTCAATAATTGGAGTCCGCACATGGTCGCCGACCCGGCCAAGGTCTGGATTGGCCTCGAATACTTCTGCTACAGCACGGACGAGCTGTGGCGCATGTCGGATGAGCAGATCAAGCAGTTTGCCATAGCAGAGATTGCGAAGATCGGCCTCGCCCATGCCAGCGATGTGCTGGACGGCCACGTTGTCCGCGTACCTAAGACCTATCCAGCGTACTTCGGCACCTACGATCGCTTCGGCGAGGTGCGCGAGTGGCTGGACCGATTCGAAAATCTGTTTCTGGTCGGCCGCAATGGCATGCACAAGTACAACAATCAGGACCATTCCATGCTGACTGCGATGACTGCAGTCGATACCATCCTCGCCGGCATCACGGACAAGTCTTCTCTATGGGATATCAACACTGAGCAGGATTATCACGAGGAAAAGTAGGGCGTAGGCAGAACGGAAACGTCTCTACTACCAGATGCGCTCGACGCCATACTGCTCCAGCATCCGGTCGCTTGATACCAGCGACAGCCCTTCTGCGAGGGCCTGGGCAACAAGCAATCGGTCGAATGGGTCGCGATGGTGCAATGGGAGATCAAGCGTGCCCTGGATATGCCGGTATTCGATGGGAAGCAGGTGGAAGCCATCAACGGCGAGTCCGCTGATTCCCTCTGATAGCGCCTTCTCGGCGTTCAGCTTTCCGGCGCAGACCTTGATTGCCAATTCCCAGTAAGTCACGAGCGAGACGTAGACCTCATCGCAGCGCTTGATTGCAGCCATGGTCCTTACGGGGATGCGCTCCTCCTCGTACCCCCACCAATAAAAAACGTGAGTGTCGAGCAGCAACCTCAGAGTGCTCCCCACTCCTTTAATTCCTCATTTGTCAGAGGATCGAAGGCGTCGGGAGCGGCCCAGCCTTGTCCTTGATACCGCCCGGACATCCGCTTTGGCTTCTGCGCAGGTTCGGCAGGCACCAACCGCGCGACCGGCTTTGAGCCGCGCGCGATGATGACCTCCTTGCCCTCCTCTACCTCCTGGAGCAGCCTGGAAAGCTGGGTTTTGGCCTGATGCACGGTGTACTGCATGGTTAGCTAATATAGTGGACTAAGTAGCCGGGATCAAGACTGCATCCGAACCAGTCAGGCTACCCCGTCACCCGGCATGACCATCCTCACCTTCACCCTGGCCATCTTCGCTACTTCGCTGGTTGCCGGCCTGCTCGGCGCGTTGACTGGCCTGGGCGGCGGCGTGGTGGTGGTTCCGGTTCTCGCCCTGCTCTTCCACGTGGATATCCGTTACGCCATCGGCGCGTCTTTGGTCTCCGTCATCGCCACCTCCTCGGGCGCTGCGGCAGCCTATGTCCGCGAGGGCTTCTCCAACATTCGCATCGGCATGTTTCTGGAGGTTGCCACCACCCTCGGTGCGCTGGGCGGCGCCTATCTCACGGCGATGGTCTCGACTCACGCCATCGGCATCGTCTTCGGGCTGGTCCTGCTCTACTCGGCTGTCGCCAGCTTTCGTAGCGACCATGACCATACCCCCCGGACGGCCAGCGACCCTCTGGCCAAACGACTGCGGCTGGAGGGCGAGTACCCAGTGGCGGAGCACCGGCAATCCTACGTTGCGCAGCGCGTGCCTGCAGGCTTCGGCATCATGTTCCTCGCTGGCGGACTCTCCGGCCTGCTCGGCATCGGCTCTGGCGCGGTGAAGGTGCTGGCCATGGATCAGGCCATGCGCCTGCCCTTCAAGGTATCCACCACCACCAGCAACTTCATGATCGGCGTCACGGCTGCGGCCAGTGCCGGCATCTATCTCAGTCGTGGTTACATACTTCCCAGCCTTGCCATGCCGGTGATGTTGGGCGTGCTGGGCGGATCACTGGCCGGCTCGCGCATTCTAGTGCGCGCGCGTGTCTCTACACTGCGGATGGTCTTCGCGGTGGTCATCGTCGCGCTGGGGGTGGAGATGATCTACAGCAGCGCTACCGGAAAGCTCTAATCATGGCGCAAGCTCACTCCGGCCGCCAGCAGAGTACGAGATCACAGCAGGACCAGAAGCTTGAAATCGCCATCGCCATGCTGCTGCGCAGCGGGGTGTTTGCCGCGGCGGCGCTGGTCCTGCTGGGTGGCGTCCTGCTCTTGCGCCACGGCGGCGCGCACGTGCCCAGCTACGCCGTGTTCCATGCGCCGGGCGATCCGCGCAGCACGGCGCTCCCCTCCATCGCCTCCATCATTGCAGGGCTGCGCGGAGGATCGAGCGCTGGAATCATCGGCCTCGGCCTGCTGGTTCTGATCGCCACGCCCGTCGCCCGGGTCGCGTTCGCTGCCGCCGGCTTTGCTCGCGAGCGCGACTGGCTCTACACCGCCATCAGTGCTCTCGTGCTCCTCATCTTGGTCTTTAGCCTGCTGCACGGCCGCTAGCTCCGCCCGGTCCACCCTTCCGGGTTCCAGAGTCCAGGATCTGCTTCATCTACAAATAAATATGACAAGCATGCTTGACAATCGGGGGCTAGAAATGTAAAGCTTAGTTGTCATAAAGAACAGGAGGCTATACATGAAATGTTCACCGAAGACCCAGGCGATGAAGCGCTACCAGACGCGCAATGGCATCGCAATGGGCTTCTACGTCGCCGCAATCCTGGCCAGCACCTATGCCCTGCGCCATCACCATCCGGGGGGAATACTCACCGTCCTGCTGGCAGTGCTGCCCTCGGTGCCCATCGTCTACACCATCCTGCTCATGGGCCTTTACCTCCGGCAGGAGAGGGACGAGTTCCAGCGCTCGGTCTTCCAGCAATGTCTGCTCTGGGGCATGGGAATCACGCTCGCGCTGACCTCGGTCTGGGGCCTGCTCGAGATGTTTACCAGCATCCCCCACGTGCCCATCTTCTTCACCTTCCCCGCCTTCTGGTTCTTCGTCGGTGTCTGCACGCCATTCATTCGCCGGCAGTACCGGAGCAGCGAAGCCGATGAATAACCGACTCCGTGTACTTCGCGCCGAACGCAACTGGTCCCAGGCCAACCTTGCGGAGCGCCTTGAGGTCTCCCGGCAGTCCGTCAACGCCATTGAAACCGGCAAGTACGATCCCTCGCTGCCACTGGCATTCCGAATAGCCCGCCTGTTCGAGCTGCCGATCGAATCCATCTTCCGCGACGCGTAGTCCGGAAGCCACAGCTGCTTAGCTGTGCCGCGGATCCTTCTACCGCTCGCAGCAAAGCGGCAACCTATCGACTCACTCCGAACCGAACCAGGAGCCTTCGTATGCAGATCGCCTGCCGCCTCCGCAGCCTTGCCTTCACGCTTGCCACGCTCGCGATCGCGGTGTGCGCCATCGCCTCGAACGTCCAGAGCCCCTACGCCGAGTTCCGATATCACGTCTTAGGCGACTCTAGTCTGCTTGTAAGGGGCGTCGAGGCTGCACGTACCGGAGTCGGGTTCGCCCGTGTGGCCTACAGACTCTCCAATGTGACGCCGAAGGCTGCAGGCCCGATAGAACCGGCGCGCTCGTCCCATCCTTCGCAAGCAGCAGGGATGTCGGGAAGCTATGCAAAGACCGCGCGTCCGCACCCAGCGCAGTAGCGCACGCCCGCGATGTGCGCCTTACCGCAATACGTGCAGGCCGTCATGGTGCGCGGGATGCACATGGGCACGCCGTTCATCACAGAGACGGCCAGCAGTGCTGCCTGCTCTGCGTTGAAGCGGCGCACCCGGCCCGGCATCAGGAAGGCCTCGAACAGCCCCAGGAAGAAGGGAATCGAGGTCCAGCTGAACAGCAGGTACACCACGCCCAAAACCGGGCGGCGCAGATAGAAGTGGTGGGCGCCGATACTGCCCAGCACTGCCGCCAGCAGAATGCCTGTCAACTCATCCCGCTGTACCGCCGGGTAGTAGGCATAGAAGGTGGCGCGCTGCTGATCGTTCATGGCGGGCAATACGACGGGTGTGGTCATGGCGGCTCCTGCGGGCTGCGGCGCGGAAGCCACGACCCTGGCATTCATGAATACGCAGCGAAGCCAGCGATGGTTCCCCATCGCATCCACAGGTCATCCGCATCGCAGAGAGCGGCTGCCGCATCGAAATAATTATGAGCACAGCAGCCACACTGTCAGCACAATCCAGCGGCACCTTCTCTCTCGGCGGCAAGACTCCTGTCCATCGCCTTGGGTTCGGCGCCATGCGTATCACCGGCGCCGGCATCTGGGGCGAGCCCAAAGACCGCGCCGAATGCAAGCGCGTTCTGCAGCGCGCCATTGAGATGGGTGTCGACTTCATCGACACTGCCGACTCCTATGGCCCCTACGTCAGTGAGGAGATCATCGCTGAGGCCCTGCACCCTTATGCCAAGGGCCTCGTCATCGCGACAAAAGGCGGCATGGTCCGCACCGGGCCCAACCGCTGGCTGCCGGTGGGACGGCCGGAGTACCTGCAGCAGGAGGTCGAGATGAGCCTGCGCCGCCTCAAGCTGGAGCACATTGACCTGTGGCAGTTGCACCGCATCGACCCCAAGGTGCCGGTTGAAGAGTCACTCGGCGTGATCAAGAAGATGCAGCAGCAGGGCAAGATCCTCCACGTTGGCCTCTCCGAGGTAAAGCCGCATGAGATTGACCAGGCGCGCAAGGTGATCGACATCGTCAGCGTGCAGAACCAGTACAACCTGGGTGATCGTCAGCACGAAGACGTCGTCGACTACTGCAGCACGAACCAGATCGGCTTCATCCCCTGGTTCCCGGTAGCGGGCGGCAAACTGGCCCGGCCAGGCGGCCCGCTCGACTCCGCAGCCAAACGCCACGACGCAACCGTCGCGCAGCTCTCGCTGGCCTGGCTGCTGCACCGCTCCCCCGTCACGCTGCCCATCCCCGGCACTTCCTCGGTGAAACACCTCGAAGAGAACATCGCGGCGGCATCGCTCAAGCTCGATGACAACGAGTGGAAGGCAATCGAGGACGACGCGAAGAAGAAGTAGCCCGCCGCACACCAAAGTTGAAGAGGCAGCCGTCCCTACGGCTGCCTCTTTTATTTTTTTGGCCGGCCCTTGCGCTCATTCCTTCTAAATGCTACAGTCAGTAGCATTATGGATAGTAGCGGTACGACGCATAGCACTCAGGATGCCCACGACCCCGCCGGACTCGGCGAGCTGGAGCAATCCATCCTGCGCATGGTCTGGCAGCAGCGCGAATCCACTGCGGACCAGGTGCGCGAGCAGCTCCACGCCGCCGGCCGCGTGCTCAAGGAATCGACTGTCCGCACCGTCCTGCGCCGCCTGGAGGAGAAGGGCTACCTGACCCATACAGTCACCCAGCGTACCTTCCTTTACCGCGCCGCCGCGGACGGCGGCTCCGTGGCGGGCCGGGCGGCACAGCGCATCATTGACCGCTTCTGCAACGGATCTGTAGAGGCGTTGCTGGTCGGCATGGTGGACGCTGACGTGCTGAGTGAAGGTGAGTTGCAGCGGCTGGCAGCGAAGATCGCAGCCGCCCGGGCCAAAGCCTCCAGCGCACAGAAGCCGGCAGGCAAAACACCGAAGCGCAAATAGAACCGCCGTCCTTGAACCCACGGACCGCAGCAGAGACACGGGCCAATCACGACTGGCAAGTGATCCACCGTAGCAGCCATGCAGTGAAGGAGACGCAGCGATGACCACTCTCAACCTTCCCATCATCAACATCCTGGGCGAATCGGCAGCCCGTTCGCTCGCGCTTGGCCTGCTCGCCGCCGCGGGGCTGCGGCTGATGCGCGTCCGCAATGCGCGGCTGGAGAAGCAGGCGTGGACCGGGGTGCTGCTACTCGCCATCGCCATGCCGCTGCTGGTGGCGCTGCACATCCCGCGCGTCTCCGTGCCTGCGCTATGGGCCGCGCCGCAGGTGACCGTCGCCGAACCCGCTGCCCATCTCCGGACAGCCGCTGTCCGCTCCCGGACAGTCGCATCCTCCCCCGCTCTCTCCTTGCGGCAGGCAGCCCCCGCCATCTCGATCCCCGTGCCAAAGGGCCTGGCTGGCGCTCCCGCCGTGCATCTGCCCTTCCCCTGGGCGCTGTTCGGCGTCATCGTGTACGCGATGGTCTCGGCGCTGCTGCTGCTGCGGGTGCTCGTCGGGCTGGCACTGGCAGCCCGGCTATGGCGCCGCGCGGATGTCTTCCCGGTGCATGAAACCCGCATCCATGTCCGCCTGACTGCAGAGCTCGACTCGCCCGCCACGCTGGGCCACGGCATTCTGTTGCCAATCGAGGCAGCTGGCTGGGACGCCGTCACACTGCGCAGCACGCTGGCTCATGAAGCAGAGCACGTGCGCGCAGGGGACTTCTACCTGCAGCTTGCCAGCAGCCTGCACCTCGCGTTGTTCTGGATCAGCCCGCTGGCATGGTGGCTGCCCGCCCAGCTTTCGCGCCTGAGCGAAACCATCTGTGACCGTGCTGCCGTCGCAGTCACTGGAGACGGCCTCAGCTATGCGCAGCTGCTGTTACGTTTGGCCACGGCTGGCCGCGCTCCTGTCGGCATGCTCGCCATGGCGCAGTCCGCCGGTCTGCGCGAACGCGTGGAGCAGCTCATCGCCGATCCGCAACTCGCCAGCGCCTTCCGCCATCGTCGCGGCCAGGCTGCCGGCGCCCTGCTGTTGGTGGGTGTCGCAGCAATCACCAGTGCCGCCACTGTCCGCATTCTCGCGCCTGAGAGCGCTGTGCTCGCAGCGCCGCAAGCGCCCGCCGCCCCATCCGCGCCAGCCGCACCCGAAGTCGCACCTACGCCGCCTGCTCCGGCTGCGCCAGAACCCACACCCTTGCAGGAGCCTGCACCCGTCCCGTCGGCTGCTCCGGCGCCCCCCTCTGTGGCCGCGCCGCAACCGCCAACGCCTCCGGAAGCTCCCCCCGCGGATGCTGAGATATGGACCAGCACGGGAGACGATGCGTCCCGGCCCTACGCGGTGCTCGGCGGCAATGGCGACGCATCGGTCAGTGTGCACGGCAGTTACGACCACCGCGGCGAGTGGCGGCAGTTGCGTCACCAGCATCCTGGCGGCTCGATCTGGTTTGAGCGCGACGGCAAGTCCTACGTCATCGACGACCCTGCGTTGGTCAAGCAGGCACGCGAGGCCTATGCGCCGGTCGAGCAGTTGGGCAAGCGGCAAGGCGAACTAGGTGACAAGCAGGGAGCGCTGGGAGAGCAGCAAGGCCAGCTCGGCGAGCTACAAGGCGCGATTGGCGAAAAGCAGGGTGAGTGGGGTGAGCACCAGGCCGAATTTACGGAGAAGTTCGACTTCAAGATGCCGGAGGGCTTCGACAAGGCGGTCGAAGACTTGGCTGAAACTGCGTCCAGACTGGGCATAGAGCAGGATTCGTTGAGTGTAACGGAGCGAGCGGATCTGGAGATCAGGCACAAGGAAGCGCAGGCCAATTTTGACAAGATGATGGCCGACTTCAAGGCCCACCAGCCAGAGCGCGAAGCCTTCGAGAAGCAGATGCGTGAGCAGGGCGAGCAGATCCGCAAGCAGATGGAGCCAATGTTGAAGAAGATGAAAGAACTCGCTGCCAAGCAAGGCGAACTCGGCAAGCAGCAAGGCGAGCTAGGGCACCAGCAGTCGCTGCTCGGCCACCAACAGCGCGAAGCTACCCGCCAGGCCGACAAAAAGGTGCAGCAGCTGATCGATAAAGCCGTGCACGACGGCAAAGCGCACCCGGCGCCTTAGCAGCGGAGGAGCGGCCAGCGGAAAAGCGGTTAGCGGTGAAGCGGTCAGCGAGATGCGGCACCGCATCCGTTGGTAGTATCCCACCCTGGCTTCGCCAGAATGGGGCACCCGTTGTCGTGGCGCCGCCACCAAAAAGCCTGTCATTCTGAGCGCAGAGAAGAATCTGCAGTTCCGCCGAGAGCAGCGCAAACCACACTGGGTGCCCCATCCTACGCAACGCGTAGGGTGGGTTCACACAGATTCGCAGCACAAACAAGAGAGAGGAGCCAAAGCTCCTCTCTCTTGTTCTCTTTCCGACCCGCTATTTCAAGCAAGACCAAAGCAGCGCGAAGGTCTCTGCTCAAGTCGCACGTGAGTGCGTCTGCCTGGATGGCAGATCCTAAACTTCCTTCACGCCATCCACGAATGCTTTTAACCGGCGTGAGCGCGAGGGATGCCGCAGCTTGCGCAGCGCCTTTGCTTCGATCTGCCGGATGCGTTCGCGCGTCACCTGGAAGCTCTGGCCCACTTCTTCGAGGGTGTGCTCGGAGCCATCCTCCAGGCCGAAGCGCATCTTGATCACGCGCTCTTCGCGCGGGGTCAGGGTGCGCAGCACCTGCGAGGTGTACTCCTTCAGGTTGACGCTGATGACCGCTTCAGAAGGCGACACGGCTTGGCGGTCTTCGATGAAGTCGCCAAGATGTGAGTCTTCCTCTTCGCCGATCGGTGTCTCGAGCGAGATGGGTTCCTGCGCAATCTTCAGCACCTTGCGCACCTTGGCCACCGGGATGTCCATGCGCTTGGCGATCTCTTCCGAGGTAGGTTCGCGACCCAGCTCCTGCACCAGTTGACGCGAGGTGCGAATCAGCTTGTTGATGGTCTCGATCATGTGCACCGGGATGCGGATGGTGCGTGCCTGGTCGGCAATCGCGCGCGTGATTGCCTGGCGGATCCACCACGTGGCATAGGTCGAGAACTTGTAACCGCGACGGTACTCGAACTTGTCGACCGCCTTCATCAGGCCGATGTTGCCCTCCTGGATCAGATCGAGGAACTGCAGGCCGCGATTGGTGTACTTCTTCGCAATGGAGACCACCAGGCGCAGATTGGCTTCAATCAGCTCGCGCTTCGCCCGCTCCGCGTCCATGTCGCCCTGGATCATTTCGCGCTGGGTGCGCTTCAGGTCGGCAATGGAGACGCCGATCTCGGTCTCCAGGCGATCGAGGTCGGTCTTGCAGTTCTTCTGCTGGCGCCGGTACTCCTTGCGCAGCTCTTCACTCTTCGACGCATCGTGCTTGTGGTCCAGCGACTTGATCTGCCGCTCGAGCGTGCGCATCGAGTCGACTGTCTTGTTCACCTTGTCCAGCAGCCGCTTGCGCTCGGCGTTGGTGTACTTCAGCTCGCGCACGATGCGGGAGACCATCACCCGCTCGCGGAAGATCAGCCAGCGCGTCTTGCGATGCTCGCGCGCCTTGGTCTTCGCGTTGATCGTGTCCAGTTTTTCGCCCAGCGCCTGCGCCTTCTTCTGGTGCTTTACCAGCGCGTCCACGCGGGCCACAGTCGCCTTCACGCGCGTCTGCAGTACCTCTTCGGTGATCTCTTCTTCGTCGAAGATCACCACTTCCTTGATGTTGCGCACGCCGCGCTTCAGGTCTTCGCCCAGGCCCACCACTTCACGAATCACGATGGGTGAGCGAGAAATCGCCTTCAGCACGCGGAGTTGCCCCCGCTCGATGCGCTTGGCAATCTCTACCTCGCCCTCGCGCGTCAGCAGTGGGACGGTGCCCATCTCGCGCAGATACATGCGCACGGGGTCGTTGGTCTTTTCCAGTGTGCCCGGCGTCAGATCCAGTTCAACGTCGTCGCCCTCTTCGGCTGCCTCTGCGTCGAATTTCTCTGCACCGAACTTCGGTTCACCCTCGAGCAGATCGATGCCCTGGGTATTGATGGTCGTGATGAGATCGTCAAGGTCGTCCGGCGAAT
>JBBRLT010000094.1:0-10367 GCA_038231235.1 Terriglobales bacterium | reverse complement strand
CCGGAGAGCAGCAGGTCGTTGGGCCAGCGGATGTCCGGGGTGATGGAGGTGAGGTCGCGAACGGCTGACTGTACGGCGAGTCCGGCGGCGAGCGAGAGCCACAGAATGTCTGCGGGAGCGAGCGATGGACGCAGCAGGATGCTGACGTAAAGGCCCGAGCCGGCCGCTGAGTGCCAGGCATGCGCGCCGCGTCCGCGTCCGCCGGTCTGCTCATCGGCCAGATAGACTGTGCCGCTGGCTTCGCCCGAATCGGCTTCGCGCATGGCCAGCGAGTTGGTGGAGCCGATGGTGGGGAAGTAGCGCAGCCTGCCGGCGAAGGGAGTGCCGGCTAGCTCTGTATTGAGCGTGTCCAGGTCGAGCGCGTCCAGTTCGAGCGTGTCCAGTTCGAGCGTCTCTGGTTCCAGCCGGTGCGGAGAGCGCTCTGCGGCACTCAACGTCGAATCTCTGCCATCGATGGGTGGCATCGCGTCTCTGCCGTCAGCTCTCTGCCACGATGCGCATGCTCAGATCGACCGCAGTGGCCGAGTGGGTGAGCGCACCGGAGGAGATGTAGTCGACGCCAGTCTCGGCATAGCTGCGAATCGTCTCCAGCTGGATGCCGCCGGAGGCTTCGATGGGCACCTTGAGGCCACGGCTGCGCACCAGCTTGACGGAGGCGGCCACCTCCCCTGGTGTCATGTTGTCCAGCAGCAACGCCTCGGCGCCGGCTTCCATGGCCTGCTCCAGCTCTACACGGTTGCGCACCTCCACCTGAACGCGCTGGCCGGACAGGCGCGCGGACAGCGCGGCCGCCACGACCTTGGGAATGCCGCCGCCCAGCGCGATGTGATTGTTCTTGATCAGCACGCCGTCGGAGAGGTCGAGGCGGTGATTTTCTCCACCACCGCAGGAGACTGCGTACTTATCCAGCAGGCGCAGCCCAGGCACGGTCTTGCGGGTGTCCAGCACGCGCGCCTTGGTGCCCTGCACCTGATCGACGTAGCTGCGGGTAATGGTGGCGATACCGCTCATGCGCTGCATCAGATTCAGGATTACACGCTCGCAGGAGAGCAGTACTCGCGCGGTGGAGCGGATGACGGCTACGGATTGTCCCCGCTTCACACGCACGCCATCGAAGATCTCCGGATGGTGCACCACCTCATAACGGATGGGCGAGGCGCCAGTCGCGGTCTGGCTGAGCCGGCTGAAGATATCGAGAAAACGCGGAATGCACCCAAGGCCGGAGACGATGCACTCCTGCTTGGCCAGGATGGTGCCCGAGGCGCGTAACCGGGGGTCGATGGTGTAGGCCGTCGTGATGTCCTTGAGCGCCTGGTCTTCCACCAGGGCATGTTCCAGGATGGCCTCGACTCGCTTGCTCTTCCAATCCATACGGTCCCTTCATGATACGCCGGAGCCAGTGTGGCAGCCCATAGCGACGCTGCCCATAGAATGGCAGGATGTCGTTTCGTGGAATCGTGGTTCTTGTTGTGGCGCTGACGCCGTGTGCTGTTTGGTCGCAGGCAACGCCACAGGCGGATGAGTGCGAGGTCAATCGGTTGAAGACTTGCGCTGTCCATGTGCTTCAGGACGAAGGCAAGATCCTGACCAGCCCGCGCCATCTCCGTGCGAAGGACCTGCTATGGATTGCGCCCCTGGGCCTGGCAACCGGCCTGGCCATTGACTACGATGCGCACGCGCTGCGCAGCCTGGGCAACGATACCTCGCGGGAGAACACCTTCCGCCATATCTCCGATGCGGGTGCCATCTACGTGCCGATTGCGGGTATTGCAGCCGGTTACGCGGTGGGGGCATGGCGCAAGGACGATTATCTGCGGCAGACCTCCATCATCACCACGGAGGCCATCGTCGATTCGCTGATTCTGAATGAGGGGCTGAAGTACGCGACCAACCGCCAAAGGCCGAATCAGGGTGATGGTACGGGGCGCTTCTGGCCGCATGGCCCCAGCACCTATCCGGATGGGCAGTCGTTCGCGTCGAACCACTCAACGACAGCGTGGGCCTTCGCGCATGTGGTGGCGGACCGCTACCCGAGTTGGAAGACGCGGCTGGTGTTGTACGGGCTGGCCTCCACAGTGTCCGCATCCCGTGTGGTGGCGCGGAACCACTTCCCGTCGGATGTACTGGTAGGCGGGGCGCTGGGTTACTTGGTCGGCGGCTATGTATCTCACACGCGCGGCGAGGTGAGTCGGCGGTACTCCTTCTCCACCATCACCACGCCGAATGGCCGCGGGGTGCAGTTGAACTTTGATCTGTCGCACCGGGACCGGGCGAGCGATCGCGGCAACTGAGGAGAGCGGCGCCGCTCAGACAACTGCAGAGGAATGCAGATAACGGCAGACGACTACAGAATTCTCTCTCGCGGCTGCGTTGCCTGCTGTTCTCTGTTTCTGTCTGCTGTTGTCTATCCCTTACTGTCCAGCGCGTCGAATGCGGCGCGGGTGCGCGGGATCAGCGTGCTGAGCTCTGCATTGCGGCGGCGCAGGCCATCGACGACAGAGGCAGGCGCCTTGGCCAGGAAGGCGTCATTGGAAAGCTGGCGGTCGCCGTTCTCCTTCTCCTTTTCCATGCGCGCAATCTCTTTCGTAAGGCGCTCGCGCTCGGCCTTGGCGTCGAGTTGCTTCTCATAGACCACGGCGACATCGAAGCTTGGCGTGGCGCGATGCGCAAGGCCTTCGGGCAGCTTCTCGACCAGCTCAAGCGTGCTGACACGAGCCAGGTGCTGGATGATGCTCAGGTTCTGCTGAAACACCGAGACGTCTGCTGTGCACAGCAGAACGGGCACGGCTTCACGCTCTGGCACGCCTGCATCCTTACGTGCACCGCGGATGGCGACGATGAGCGATTGCAGTAGCATCATCTCTGCTTCGCCTGCGTCATCAACATGTGTCATCGCCGAGACCGGGTAGGGCATGAGCGCGATGGAGCTTGCCGGCGGGCGGCCATCGTAGAAGGCATGCCATATCTCTTCCGTGATGAATGGCATGAATGGAGACAGCAGCCGCAAGGATGATTCAAAGATCATGCTGAATACCATGTATGACAGCAACCGATCGTTGTCCGACTCGGCCTTGTCGATACGCAGCTTGGCCATTTCCAAATACCAATCGCACAGGTCGCCCCAGAAGAACTGATAGATAGCGTTGGCTGCGTCGTCGAAACGGTAGTTCTCAAGCGCTGTATTGACTGCATTCACTGTGCGGTCGAGGCGCGAGAATATCCAGCGATCCTCCAGACGGAGTTCGCCTGCCGAAGCAACTGTACCGGCCGCGGAGCCAGGCACTCTCCACTCCTTGTGGGGAGCAGGGAGAAAATCGCCGCTGCTGTTGCGATCTGGCTCAGCCTCACTCAAAAAACGTTCGCGCTGCATGAACAGGAAGCGCGCGGCATTCCAGATCTTGTTGGCGAAGGCGCGGTAGCCTTCAGTGCGTGCTTCGGAGAAGGCGATGTCGGTGCCGGGCGAGGCCATGGATGCAAGCGTGAAGCGGACAGCATCGGTGCCGTAGCGCTGGACGATTGCAATGGGATCGACGACGTTCCCCTTGGTCTTCGACATCTTCTGCCGGTCGGCATCGCGTACCAGCGCGTGGATGTAGACCTCGCGGAAGGGTACTGCGTCTTTCAGGGTGCGCGGAGTCCCGTCGGGCATGGGCACATCGAGCATGAAGTGGCAGCCGAGCATGATCATGCGCGCCACCCAGAAGAAGAGGATGTCGAAGCCGGTGACCAGTAGCTCGGTGGGGTAGAAGGTGGCGAGATCGGGCGTCGCCTCCGGCCAGCCGAAGACGGACATGGGCAGCAGACCGGAGGAGAACCAGGTGTCCAGCACATCGGTCTCCTGCGTCAAGGCGGTGGAGTTGCAGTGCGCGCAGGCTGTGGGCGTTTCTCGCGCGACCGTCACTTTGCTGCAACCGCCGCAGTGCCAGGCTGGTATGCGATGCCCCCACCACAGCTGGCGGGAGATGCACCAGTCATGGATGTTGCGCATCCATTCGTCGTAGGTCTTGCGGTACTGCTCCGGGGTGATGCGGATGTGGCCTTCTGCCACCGCCGCGATGGCCTTGTCTGCCAGTGGCTGGATACGGATGAACCACTGCATGGATAGGCGCGGTTCGACCACTGTCTTGCAGCGATCGCACTTGCCGATGGCGTTGGTGTGGTCCCTGGCGGAGAAGCCCGGCTGCCCTTCGAGCTCGGTTACGATGCGCTTGCGGGCCGCGTAGCGATCAAGTCCGGCGAAGCTGCCTGCTGCCTGATTCAGGTGCGCCGTCTCATCCATGATGTTGATGGCCGGCAATTGGTGCCGCTGGCCCATGGCGTAGTCGTTGGGATCATGCGCGGGCGTGATCTTGACTGCGCCCGTGCCGAACTCCGGGCTCACCCAGGCATCGGTGATGATGGGGATCTGCCGCCCGAGGAAGGGCACGCGCACGCTTTTGCCGTGTAGATGGCGGTAGCGCTCGTCGTCAGGATGGACGGCGATGGCAGTGTCGCCAAACATGGTTTCGGGACGCGTGGTGGCCACCAGCAAAGAGTCGTCCGTGCCCACGATGGCGTAGGGGATGGTGTAGAGCTTGCCGTGTTGCTCCTCGTGGAAGACTTCCAGATCGGAGATGGCGGTCTGGCAGCGCGGGCACCAGTTCACGATGTAGGCGCCGCGATAGATCAGCCCCTGCTCATGCAGGCGGACAAAGGCTTCGCGCACCGCGCGCGACAGGCCCGCATCCATAGTGAAATATTCGCGCGACCAGTCGACGGAGACGCCGAGGCGCTTCATCTGTTCCAGGATGGCGCCGCCGTACTCCTTCTTCCACTGCCACACGCGTTCCAGGAATGCCTCACGGCCGAGCTGCTGGCGGGTGGTCTTCTCCTCGGCCAGCTGGCGCTCCACCATCAGTTGCGTGGCGATGCCGGCGTGGTCGGTGCCCGGCACCCACAACGTGTGGTCGCCGCGCATCCGGTGCCAGCGGATCAGGATGTCGATCTCCGTCTGCTCCAGCATGTGGCCCATGTGCAGACGGCCAGTAACGTTGGGCGGAGGCAGTAGCAGCGTGAAGTTGCGTCCGGCTGTGGCGTCGGCGGCAGAGGCGTGAAAGAGGTTCTGCTCTACCCAGTAGGCAGCCCACTTTTCTTCGATGGCGGCAGGATCGTACGCTTTGGGCAGTTCGTGCGGCATGAAGTTTCAGGGTAACAGGGGAGAAGACGACGGCAGACAAAGGCAGAGAGACAAGAGTGGGTCAGTTCGACTCCATAGTTCCGAATCGCCACTGAGAGCTTTGGTTTATGAACCCAAAGGTTGATATTGCCCAGGGTTATGAGATGGAGATCAACTACCGCCCTATATTCAGCGCCGGGTGCGGAGTTTATCTAGGCTCAGAGGGTATTGACGGGAAACCGCCAATAAAAATGCGCCTGCTGAAGCCGAGTAGACCGAGAAGTCGAGCGGCGCTTTGATTCCCAACGAAAACGTCATTGTCACAGCGAAGAGCAAGAGAAGGGTTCCGCTTAGGCAAGAGACGACTCGTGTGAAAAGTCCCATCAGCAACGTTAGACCAAATACCGTCTCCGCAATAGTGGCCATCCACGCGAGAGCTGCATGGAAGCTCGATGGAAAGAACCACAGCAGTGCTCCTGTATAGACAGTGAACCGGTGAAAGTCTCCCCACGCTACGTGAGGCTGGCCATAGGGTCCCCACCACCCGAAACGATCCGCAACTGCGGACAGAAATGAGACGCCAAGCGCGAGCCGCACGAAGACTGTGACGTATGCCACAGTCCCGCCCAAGGCGGTATTTTCACTGGAAATCCTTTTGCTCGATGCGGAGAATAGATTGTCTTGCAAATGACCCTCCATCCTCATTCATCTGGATCTTATGTCATATGCCGGGTCACTGTGATTGCCAGTGCGCGTCCTCCCTCAGGAGTAGCTGTTATCAGTGTTCCCCGGGATTTAACATCGACTCTTGATCGGGTACGATCGCTAGAAGGGATTCAGCTTGTCGAGGCCCTTCTTCTTCTTGTCGCTGGTGGATTCAGAGCTGTTGGTCTTTACCTTCGGATTTTTCTTCGGGCGCTTGCCGCTTGCCGTGGCGCCAGTCTGCACTTGCGCGGCGCCGCCCTTCACGTCATTGACCTGGGTCTGGGCTTCGGCTGGCTTCTCGACTGCGGGCAGCGGAGCGGTGTTCTCCGGGCCGACTGCTTTCAGTCCGTAGTTCCCCTCGGCGGGCGCGGGTGCCGGCGCGGGAGTTGGATTTGTGGACGCGCCCTCACCTGCTGCTGCCGGCGGAGTAGCCCCGGTGCTGGAGTTGCCGCTGTTGTTGTCGATGGTGTTGCCACTCGGATTCAGCACGGTGGCGCCCACGCCGGTTCCCTCACCCACGTCTTCTAACTTCGTTGCCGGAGCAGCATCCCCAGTGCGCGGCGCGGCTGTTCCGTTGGCGACTTCCGGCGATGGCGCTGGAGCGGGGGCAGCCTTTGCGCCTGAAGCAGCATTGAAGAGTGCGACGTTCTGCTTGTTGATCTCCGGCGCGGTGACCGTCTTGGGCGCGGTCATCAAGGGCTCGCCGACGCGCGCGGCCTCCAGTGTCGAGGGTCCATGCTTGACCAGCAGCAGGGCGCGGTCCTTCAGCTTGACGTTGATGCGGCTCTGCTCCTCGGCTTCACTTTCGGCCAGCGCGGCCTGTGAGGGATCCGGCACGGAACGACCCATGGTGATGAGACGCTCACGCGCATCTTCCACGTGCGGCGCCATGGGATAGCGCGTGACGACGCGTGCATAGGCATCTGCGGCGCGGTCACTGTAGGACGCGATCAGGCGCTCCTTCTGCGCCGGATTGATGTTGTATCGTTCGACTGCGGCCGCCTCGCCAGCGTAGGCATCCCCCAGCGCCATCAACGCCATGTCGCTCCTGCTGAACAGCGGATAGGAATCGGTAAGCGTCTGCAGCCGGGCGATGCTGGCTGGCCAGTTTTCATGCGTCTCGTAATAGTTGCCGATGGTGAACTGGCGAGCTGCCAGCACCTCCTGCGTCTCACGCAGGCGCTGCTTGGCGCGCGGCACCAGCGTCGATTCTGGGAACTGCTGAATCATCAGCCGGTATTCCTGCTCGGCGCGTTGCGCGTTGGTGGGGTCGCGGTCGGGCTTTTCCATTTGCGCGTAGTAGATGTCGGCCACCTTCATCTGCGCCTCGGCGGCCTCGGGCTGATTGGGGAAGAAGGTGATGAAGTCCTTATACTCTGCCTCTGCCTGCTGCAGAGCCGCCGTGCCGCCCTCCTTGTACCAGGTGTCGCCTACGGCCAGCTTGGCGCGCAGTTGATATTCCGACTCTGGATAAGTGTTCAGCAGCGTCTGCAGATCCAGGCGGGCCACGTCGAACTTGCCCTTCTTCAAAGCCGCCATGGCCTTGTCGAATAGCTCCTTGTCCGGCTGCTTCGAGGTGACGCCAGCCAGCGGATCGGCTGCGGTGGCCTTGGCCGGCTTCTTAGAGTGACGCTGCGCGTGCGCTGGCAAACCGGCGACGCACGAAGCGGCAAGGCAGGCAGTGGCGGAGAGAGCGAGCAGGCGGGCGGAAAAGCTACGATTCATTTAGACAACCTCAAAGATTCGACCAAGCCACTGGCGCCGTGCGCTCGTGCATCCGCCTGTGGGTGTCTAGAAGTATTTTATCTGGCTGCGGCGGATTCCGCAGCGCGGGCAGCTTCCAGTAACTGCCGCCCCTGCCGTTCCGGCTGGCCGCCATCGAAGACGGCGCTGCCGGCTACCAGCAGTTCCGCGCCGGCCTCGACGACAGAAGCGATGGTGTCCAGAGACACACCGCCGTCTACTTCAATGCGGTAGCGCAGGCCGCGCTCCGCACGCAACTCGCGCAGGTGGCGAATCTTATCCAGCGCAAAGGGGATGAACGTCTGCCCGCCGAAGCCGGGATTCACGCTCATTACCAGCACATGGTGCAGCATGGGCAGCACATCCAGCAGCACATCCACACGGGTGGCCGGATTGATGACGACTCCCGGCTCCATGCCGTGATCGCGGATCAACTGGAGAGTGCGGTGCAGGTGCGGGCAGGCCTCATAGTGGACGCCGATCCAGTTCGCGCCGGCCTCGGCAAAGGCAGGGATGAAGTTGTCCGCATGCTCGATCATCAGGTGGCAGTCGAGCGGGAGTTTGGTCACCCTGCGCAGCGACTTGACGACTGGCGGACCCAGGGTGATGTTGGGCACGAAGTGGCCGTCCATCACATCGACGTGGATGGCAGTGCCGCCCGCGCGCTCACCGGCCGCAACGGCGTCGGCCAGGTGCGCAAAGTCTGCAGAGAGGATGGAGGGCAGCAGTTCGACCACGGAAAAAAGTGTATCAGCGCGAGTGGCTGCCCGCTCAGGCAGGCGCAGGCGCTTCAAGCGAGATGGCATTGCGGGCAACGCGGGAGATCGCACGCAGCAGTGGCTTGTGCGGCACATGGCCATTGGCATCGGCGAATACCGCCTCTCCGGTGCGCTTCGCCGCTGGCCGATAGCACCAGCGCGCGAACAAGGCGAGATGATCTTCCGTCTGCTGCGTGGCCGGCCGCGCGGGCGTCAAGGCATCGAGCGCGAGGAGCGCCTTCTCCAGGCGCGACTCAAGCGTTTCGGGCGGCTGTTCCCCGGCTGGGTCGAGTGCGGAAGGCTCCAGCGGAATGGGCGCGAGCGCGACTGGATGCGAGAACAGGGAAGAGGAGCCGGACTGCTCGTTGTGCAGACGCATGCCGAGGGTGGAGTAGGGGACGGGGCCGGTGAGCGACTGCGGCTGCAACCGGAAGAGCGCGACCTGACCCGGCTGAGAGGAGGGCTGCACGAGGACGGCAGAGAGCTCGGTCATGAGTCGCATGGCCTCGGGGATCTCTCGCAGCACGGCGTCTGCCTTCTCATAGCGTTGGTGGGTGGCTGCCGCAGCCTCGAAGTCCAGCGCCTCAGACGCTGCGGCACGCTCGCGCTCCAGCGCGGATAGGAAGCTGGCGCCGTGGGTGTGCAGCGTCTCGAAGACGGTCTCTGCCTCGATGCGATGCCGATCCGGGGTGCAACTCTGATTGCAGGGTGCGAGGCACTTCTTCATCTCTGCATAGGCGCAGGCGGGGTGCTCGGGAAAAGGAAACAGGTCCTCGGTGCAGCGGCGCAGTTGAAACAGGTCCAGCACTGCGTCGCAGGTGCGCTCTGCCGCGGCGCGGGTGGCGAAAGGGCCGAAGCTGCGCGTGGCCGCAGAGCGCACATAACGGTTGGTGGCAAACAAGCGCGGGAAGTCATTCTCCATGGCAATGCGCAGATAGGCAGGCGGGCGGAGACGCAGACGCTTGCGCACGGCGGCCGAGTCTGGCGCGGAGAAGGCCGCGCGGATCTCGTGATAGAGGATCAACGATGCTTCGAACTCTGAGCCGAATGGCGACCAGCGAATCTCGCGCACGAAGGGAAGCAGTTGCACGCGGCGGGAGAGCGCTCCGGCGGGCGCCAGCATTCTGCTGAGGCGCTGGCGCAGGTTGGCGGTCCGGGCCAGGTATGGCTCGCGCCGCTCACCAAAGCCCAGCGCGAAGACGGCCGCCACTTCCGGAAGTGCAGACAGGCGCTCCGTGGGGCTGCTCGGGTCAAAGGCTATGTGATACGCCAGCACACCCTGATTCTAGTGCGGGAACCTGAATGAGTGTGTGGTCGGTGCTTGTGGCGCAGGCGGAGCTTGCCTATTGATATCGACGTTTCTTAAATGCGGTGAGGTCCGCAGGGCTCAACCTAAACCACTCGCCGTTGGCTCGTCGATTGGCAAACCGTTTATGCCAGTAAGCCTCAATTCCCGCTGCATCATCCGTCCTAATGGTATGGACTAAAGTCACGGCTTCAGGCAAAGAAATGCGAATTTCCTTTACCCGACGCTCCATTTCATCGCTTCGCCCGATCTTGTAGTGCTCACCAGATTTGAGAAGATACACGTACCTTCGGAACTGCGGCTTGACGTATGCGTAGGTGGATCATCCGCTTCTTGGATATCGGGGAGCATTGCCGCAATGTCCATACAATCTTCCGCTTGGCTGCAATATCGATGCAGAGCTTTCGAGATTGCTGCCACCCCCCCCGCGAAAATGGCTTGCAACTGTATGGCGGCTTGGAAAGGTTGGATTATGAATGCGGTGCGTCAACTATCTGTGCCAGAACTTTATCGCTATCAAACCGAGTCTTGAACGCATTTCTCTCGAATCCAGCTTCCGCTAGATGTGGAGTCTCAACAGGTTGTTCTGATCGAAGCCTGCTCTGCTGATGGGCGGCGACAGGCCGAGGCTAGCATGTGGTCTGTGCCAGTTGTACTGGTGGATCCATGGAGCGAGATGTTGCTCTCGTTCTTCTGAGTT
>JBBRLT010000093.1:0-10532 GCA_038231235.1 Terriglobales bacterium | reverse complement strand
CCGCGCTTCGCGAGCTACAGCATACAGCGCTTAGCGAGCGACAGCATACAGCGCTTAGCGAGCGACAGCATACAGCGCTTAGCGAGCGACAGCATCCAGATTTGAGCGAACGTCATCCTGCCGGCAAGCTGACGCTGGAGCAGGCGCGGGCGCTTTATCACTACGTCGACTTCTCCGGTTTTCTGCTGGCCTTCAAAGCAATTACAGAGCGGCTGCAGACTGCGGCAGACTACGAGCTGATCACCTATCGCATGGCGCAGGCGCTGGCTGCGCAGGGCGTGGTGCACGCAGAGGTCTACGTTTCGGTCGGCGTCGTGTACTACTGGCGCCGGGTTGAATTTGAGCCGCTCTTCGCCGGCATGGAGCGGGCGCGCCTGCAGGCGGAGCGGGAGTTCGGCATCACGCTGCTCTGGATCTTCGACGCGGTCCGCCACTTCGGCGTGGAGGAGGCAGCGCGCGTCTTCCATAAGGCGGCCGAGATGTGCCGGCATCATCCCTCGATCGTCGGCATCGGCATCGGGGGCGACGAGCGCCGCATGGCGGCCGAGCCCTTCCGCGATCTCTACCGGGAGGCCGCGGATGCCGGCCTACGGTTGACCGCGCATGCCGGGGAGACCATAGGACCGGAGAGCATCTGGGGCGCGCTCAACATCGGGGCGGAACGCATCGGTCATGGCCTCTCTGCCAAGGACGATCCGGAGCTGGTGGATCTGCTGGCGGAGCGGCAGGTGCCGATCGAGATCTGCATCACCTCGAATGTGCGGACGGGCTCTTGTCCCACTTTGGCACAACACCCGATCCGGAGCTACTTCGAGAGCGGCCTGATGGTGACCCTCAACTCGGACGATCCCGCGTTGTTTGGCAATGATTTGCTCGACGAGTACAGGCTCGCCCAAAGTCACTTTCAGTTCACGGAAGAGCAATTGCGGGAGCTGGCAGGCAACTCCATCGAAGCCAGTTTCCTCCCCCCGGAACGGAAAGTCATGCTGCTGCGTCAAATCAGCAGCATGACGTGACTATCATGTAACGCCAAGGCGCCACGTGTCGTCCCACGCACGTAATGCGGGTCTTCTGCAGAACTGCGGCGGACGATGACGGCTGCGATATCATGACGGTCATGGAGTTGGTTTGCAGGGGCGGGGGTGGATGGGCGATGAACAATGTGCTGACTTTCAGGAAGAAGCCGGACTATCTGCTGCGGACCATCGGTTGGTCGGGGCTGGCGGTGGGCGTGGCTGCTGTTGGTCTGTTTGTGGGCCGCGAGTTGCGCCTGCGGTACAAGTTCAACCATCGCTCGCCGTATGACATCTTTGCTCACGCTGGCGACCAGTCACAGATGGACTCTTACGCAGTGGGTGTTTAGGACAAAGGTTTGAGGGCGCTATCGGCGAAGGGCGGAGGCGACTCCGCCCTTTTGCTTTTGCAATCGGCGACTCTCGTGGGCTCAAGCAATTTTCCCAGGTGTACACCGTCCAGCGGCTGCTCCTGTGGTTGTTTGAGGAAAGGCATACCGAGATACTCTTCATGTTTCACAACATCAGGTCTTAATGACTCGATGTGAACGGATTCAGGGTTGGAACGCGGAAAGGAACAAAGTCTCGAACGTTGCGCGTCACCACAGTCAGGTGTCGTACCCGCGCGGTGGCGGCAATCAGGGCGTCTTCAAACAGGTCTTCTGACTTCGCCACCATAAGCCGCGCTGCCTCACGACATACCTCGCCATCTGCGGCAATGATGGCCACTGTACGTGCCAACTCGCTGATCCAGTCTTCAAGCCGTCGTGCCATTGCCGCATCCTGGCGTCGCGTCCTCTCTGCGCCTCGCTGAAGTTCGAGCAGGGTAATGGCAGACAGGAACAAGCTCTCCGCAGCTTGAGAACTTACCCAAGACAGCACGGCGCCGTGGGGCCGCCGTTTTCGCATCTCTGAGATGACATTGGTATCGAGCAGATACATTCAGACTTCGAACTTCACTGGAGGGCGCAACTTCAGGGTTCCGCGCGGCGGCAATTCCATGTCGAACCGGTTCTCGTCTGATAGCAGAAGGTCTTTGAGCGTAGGACGAGCACGCTGTTGCAGGCGCTCCCACTCCTCGATGGGGATCAGCACTGCGGTCGCAATTCCGCGACGGGAGACGATCTGCGGCCCTTCGCTCAGCGCTTTCCCCAAAAATTCACTGAACCTTGCCTTGGCTTCCTGTACCTGCCACATGGTCAGCCTCCCGACTAGTCAGTGTACTAGTCAGGAAGGGTTCTTCGCAATGGCTCAGTTCGCCGCCAGCTGGCGCAGCACGTACTGCAGGATGCCGCCGTTCTGGTAGTAGAGGATCTCCTGCGGCGTATCGATGCGTACCTTTACCTTGAAGCTGCGGCAATGGCCGGTCGCGTCGGTGACCTCCACCGGCAGCTCGCGGCCGTTGGCAAACCGCGACGTGAGCAACGCGCCGAGGCCTTTGAAGCTGAAGGTCTCCTCACCAGTCAGCGCCAGCGACTCGACGGTCTCCTCGTTTTCAAACTGCAGCGGCAGAATGCCCATGCCTACCAGGTTCGAGCGATGAATGCGCTCATAGCTCTCTGCGATGACGGCGCGCACGCCCAGCAGGCGCGGGCCCTTCGCCGCCCAATCGCGGGAGGAGCCGGAGCCGTACTCCTTGCCGGCCAGAATCACCAACGGGGTGCTACGCTCCGCGTACGTCACCGATGCGTCGAAGATGCTCATTGATGTGCCCTCCGGCAGCAGCCGCGTCACGCCGCCTTCGGTGCCCGGCGCCAGCCGGTTGCGCAGCCGGATGTTGGCGAAGGTGCCGCGCACCATCACCTCGTGGTTGCCGCGGCGCGAGCCATAGGAGTTGAAGTCGGACGGCTTGACGCCATGTTCGCTCAGATATTTGCCTGCTGGCCCATTCACCTTGATGGAGCCGGCGGGTGATATGTGGTCCGTGGTCACGGAGTCGCCCAGCACCGCGAGCACGCGGGCATCGCGAATATCCACGACCGGCGCCGGCGTCTTCGGCATGTTTTCGAAGTATGGCGCCTGCCGGATGTACGTCGAGTCCGGCTCCCACTGGTAGACGTCTCCGGTGGGGAACTTCAGGTGCTGCCAATTCTGGTCGCCATCGGTGACAGTGGCGTACTCCTTGCTGTAGCTCTCGGAAGAGATCGCCTTCGCGATGGTCTCGGAGACCTCCTGCTGCGTGGGCCAGATGTCCTTCAGGTAGACCGGCTGCTGGTCTTTGGTCTGGCCCAGGGGCTGGGTGTCGAAGTTGTGATCGATGCGTCCTGCCAGTGCGTAGGCCACCACCAGGGGCGGCGACATCAGGTAGTTCGCGCGCACGTCAGAGTTGATGCGACCTTCGAAGTTGCGATTGCCACTGAGCACAGACACGGCAACCAGCCCATGATCTTCAATCGACTTCGCCACGTCCGTTGGCAGCGGGCCGGAGTTGCCGATGCACGTGGTGCAGCCATAGCCCACCACGTTGAAGCGCAGCTTGTCGAGGTACTCCATCAGCCCCGCCTTCTTGTAGTAGTCGGTGACCACGCGCGAGCCTGGGGCGAGCGATGTCTTGACCCACGGCGGAACGGAGAGCCCCTTCTCGACCGCCTTCTTCGCCAGCAGACCGGCGGCCACCATCACCGACGGGTTCGACGTGTTGGTGCAACTCGTAATCGCCGCAATGACGATTGAGCCGTGGTCCAGATACTTGTCCGGATCGACGCCGAAGCGCTTCTGCACGCTGGTGCCGGTGCCATGCTCCTCTGACACCTGGGGCAGCTGGCCGCCCTCGCCCTCCCAACGGTCTACCTGCCGCGCGATCACCTGATTGCTGTTTGGCCCCAGCAATGTAGGCAGCAGCTTGGTGAAGTTCTCTGCCGCATCCTTCAGCAGCACACGGTCCTGCGGACGCTTGGGCCCGGCCACCGAGGGTTGCACCGTGGTCAGGTCGAGCTCGATGGTGGCGGAGTAGTCCGCATCCTGCGCGCATGGCTGATGGAACAGTCCTTGTTCCTTGTAATACGCCTCCACCAGCGCCACCTGCTCGTCGTTGCGCCCGGTCAGCCGCAGATAGCGCAGTGTCTCCGCATCCACAGGGAAGATGCCGCAGGTCGCGCCATACTCCGGCGCCATGTTGCCGATAGTGGCGCGATCGGCCAGCGGCAGCTCTGCAATGCCCTCACCAAAGAACTCGACGAACTTGCCCACGACTCCCAGCTTGCGCAGCATCTCGGTCACGGTCAGCACCAGGTCCGTGGCGGTGGCGCCTTCGCGCAGCTTGCCGGTCAGCCGGAAGCCCACTACCTGCGGCACCAGCATGGACACCGGCTGGCCCAGCATGGCCGCCTCTGCCTCAATGCCACCCACGCCCCAGCCCAGCACGCCCAGGCCATTGATCATCGTGGTGTGGGAGTCGGTGCCCACCAGCGTGTCGGGATAGGCGCGCAGCGTGCCCGCCACTTCGGTGGTGAAGACCACGCGCGCCAGATACTCCAGGTTCACCTGATGGCAGATGCCCATGCCCGGCGGCACGGCAGAGAAGTTGCGGAAGGCGGACTGTCCCCACTTCAGAAATGCGTAACGCTCGCGGTTGCGTTCGAATTCGAGTGCCGCGTTGATGTCATAGGAGCGCACAGAACCGTACTCGTCCACCTGCACGGAGTGGTCAATCACCAGCTCTGCCGGCTGCAGCGGGTTGATCTTCTCGGGATCGCCGCCGAGCGTCTTCATCGCATCGCGCATTGCGGCCAGGTCCACGATGGCGGGTACGCCGGTGAAGTCCTGCATCAACACGCGCGCCGGCATGAAGGCGATCTCGCGATCAGGCTCCGCCTTGGGATGCCAGCTGGCCAGGAACTCGATATCGGCCGCAGAGACGGACTTGCCATCCTCCTGCCGCAGCAGGTTTTCGAGCAGTATGCGCAATGAGTAGGGAAGCTTCGCGAGCGAGAAGCCCTTGGCCTCGAGCGCCTTCAGCCGATAGATTTCATAGGTCTTGCCATTGCTGGTAAGGGTAGATTTTGCGCCAAAGCTGTTCATCGGAATCAGTTCTCCTGTGTCTGCGCCCACAGATAGGTGGGCCGTTCAAGCAGCGCCGCGCGGACGATGGACCACTGCGACGATCAGCGGTGATGCGGTGTCCGGCGGCAGGAAGGCTTCAGGAGAGGAGGAGGCGTCCACGGTCAGGCCGGCCGTGGCGGAAGCGCTTGAAGCGAGGGGCATCGGAGGGCGACAGATGCTGGTGGTTCATGTCCGGCTTACAGTTTAGCGCGAGCGGAGAGCCTCTGGCTTCGCCTGGATGAGACCCGGCTGGCTTCGACGGCAACGGCTCTACCGCGTCGTCGGCGATGGCATCGTGAAAATGCGTCTCTTTTCGTCGCGCTCAGGATTACGGAGTGTGGCGCCCCTTGGAGGTTATCTCAGCTTCCACTTAGCGACTGCCACAGCAGCACCGCATTCAGCGACAGGATGATGGCGCTGCTGACCCAACCCAGCGACTGCGTCACCAGCGTGTTGGTGAAGCCGCCCATCACCTTTTCGCGCCGCGTCAGCAGCAGCAGCGGGATCAGCGCAAACGGCAGTGTGAAGCTGAGCGCGGCCTGCGACAGCAGCAGAATGCGCAGCGGGTCAAGGCCAAAAGCAATCACGATCAGGGCCGGCAGCAGCGTAAGCAGGCGGCGCAGGAAGATGGAGAAGCGCACCTGCAGGAAGCCCTCCAGAATCATCTGCCCGGCCATCGTCCCGACCGTCGAAGAGGAGAGACCGGAGCAGAGCAGGGCCACGGCGAACAGTGTTGCCGAGGCCCGGCCCAGGATGGGGCCCAGCGTGGCGTGTGCCTCTTCGATGGACATGCCGGTCTTGCCCCTGCCGGCGAAGGCTGCTGCGGCCACGACGATCATGGCGGAGTTCACCAGCCATGCACCGTTCATGGCCAGCACAATGTCTACCAGTTCCATCTTCAGCAGACGCATCCTGGTGGCGAAGCTCAATTCCGGCTCGCGCTCGCGCTCCGCCAGCAGCCGCGGCTGCACCAGCCCGGAGTGAAGGTAGATCACGTGGGGCATCACCGTGGCGCCCAGCATGGCCACCGCCAGATACAAGCTGCTGCCATCGAGAATCGGGACGAACGTGTGATACGCGATCTGTCCCCAGTGCGGGCGGATGTAGAACATCTCCGCCGCATAGCAGCCGCCGATCACCACGACGAACAGCATGATGACCACTTCCAGCTGGCGGAAGCCCCAGGCTTGCAGCGCGAGAATGACGAAGACGCACAGCGCGGATGCGACCGCAGCCAGTAGCAATACGTGCGTGCGCGTCATGCCTATGGCCAGCAGCCGCGGCCCCAGCAGCAGGTAGAAACCGAGCGCAGCGCCCAGAAACTCTGCCAGGTCGGTGGCCAGCGCGGAGATCTCTGCCGCTACCCACAAGGAAATCGAAGTGCGGCGGGAGAAGTGCAGCCGGCAGTTTTCCGGCAGGGTGCGTCCCGTTGCGATGCCCAGCTTGGCAGAAAGGTATTGGATCAGGATGGCCATGGCGTTTGACCACAGCAGCACCCATAGCAGTTGGTAGCCGAAGCGTGTGCCGCCCTCGAAGTTGGTCGCGAAGTTGCCAGGGTCGATGTAGGCGATGCTGGCCACAAAGGCCGGGCCGACGTAGTACCAAAGCTTGCGGCTCTGGGTACGCGGCGCCTCGGCACGTGCTGTCGCGGTGGCCATACCGCGAGTATAGAGACAACCGCGCGGTGATGGGGCGCGCCGGATTCCCCTTAGTTCAAGCCGCTGCGCTGTTTGCTGGAGCGGCGCTGCTGCCATTGTTCGTATTCACGGCCATCGTCGCGGCGCTCCTGGTTGCGTTCGGCGTTGGCCCTTGCGCGATCGGGCGCGGTGAAGCCGCGCTCTTCACTGCGGCTTACTTTCTTGTGCGCGTACAGGCCTTCGAGGAGGAACTCGGCGGCCGCCACAATCTCTTCCGGCGCGTTCTTCTGCTTGATGCCAAGCGGGGAGAGTTTCTCAAACAGGCCTTGGATCTGCTGCAACTCAGCCAGGGTGGTCGCCGCAGGCTGGTCGTCATCGATCTTGACCGAGCCTCCCAGGTTGAACCACTGCTCGATCTGCTGGGTGTTGGTCTCGGCAAAGTACTTCTCGTAAACACGGGCAATGGCAGTGCGGATGATCTCGCGTACCACCACATCCGCGCCCTTCATCTCGCCTTCGTACTCCAGCTCGATCTTGCCGGTGATGCCGGGCAGCGCGGCGTAAATATCGCCGACTCGGGGGAAGGCCAGCGTTTCGCCATGCAGCAGGGCGCGGCGTTCGGCATTGGAGACGGCGAGCTCCAGGGTGGAGATAGGCAGACGCTGCGAGACGCCGGAGCGCTTGTCGACCTTCTTGTCTTCGCGCGCGGTGAACGCTATCTGCTCCACGATCTCGTGGATGTACTCGGCGACCTGAATGGCAAGGGTGCCGCGTTCGCTCCACGACTCCTGGCGCGTGATCGCGATGCCTTCTTCAAGCGACTGCGGATAATGGGTGCGGATCTCCGAGCCGATACGGTCTTTCAGCGGAGTGACGATCTTGCCGCGCGCCGTGTAGTCCTCAGGATTCGCGCTGAAGACGAGCGCGACGTCGAGTTCCAGCCGCACCGGGTAGCCCTTAATCTGCACATCGCCTTCCTGCATGATGTTGAACAGGGCGACCTGGATTTTACCGGCAAGATCCGGTAATTCGTTGACAGCGAAGATGCCGCGGTTGGCGCGGGGCAGCAGACCGTAGTGCATGGTGAGTTCGTTCGACAGGTCGGCGCCGCTGCGCGCTGCTTTGATGGGATCCAGGTCGCCGATCAGGTCGGCGACGGTCACGTCCGGCGTGGCCAGCTTCTCGACGTAGCGCTCCGCGGGCGTCATCCACGCGATGGGCGTGTCATCGCCGCGTTCGGCGAGCATGTTCTTCGCAAAGCGAGAGAGCGGGTGGTAGGGGTTGTCGCGAATCTCTGAGCCAGCAACGTAGGGCGCGAAGGGGTCAAGCAATTCCGTCAGCGCGCGCAGGATGCGGCTCTTCGCCTGTCCGCGCAGTCCCAGCAGAATGAAGTTCTGGCGGGAGAGCAGTGCATTGATGATCTGCGGGACGACGGTGTCTTCGTAGCCGACAATGCCTGTGAACAGCGGCTCCTCTGTGCCCGCGGCACGTTGCTGCCGCAGCCGTGCGATCAGGTTCGCGCGCAGTTCATCCTTCACGCCGCGGCTGACCCGCGCTTCTGTGTACTCCGCGCTTGCGCGCAGGGCTCCGAAGGTGGAGGGCAGTGCGCTGACCGCTGGTTTGGAAAGGGGCATGGGGAAGGAACCTCCTGGGCGCTCGTTCGCGGATGCTGTTCGGATGAAAGGGGGTCGTGCCGTTCCGTCTTAGCTTCTACTGTACGCGGAAGCGGCAGTGGAAAGGAGCCAGGGTTACATGATGTGGCCGTTGGTCGAGGCGCGCTGGCCGGCATGCACGCCGCGGCGCAGCTTGGGCAGCATGGCGCGGTAATAGATCAGCAATGTCTCTGTCCGCTCCGCGTCACAGCGCATACCGAGCAGCGCCTGATGAAAGCTGAGATCGGTGGGCAAGGCAGAGACCAGCAAATAGACCACGGGTGCGTCGAGGTCGAGGTGCAGGTTTGGGTCGCCCTCGCCAGTGAGCTCCAGCATTTCAAAGTGCAACGCGACGCACTCTTGGCGCGCGGGGCGGGAGGCCTGCGGCCCTTCATCGGGCAACACATCCACCTCCGCCTGGAGAAAGCCGCGCGTGTCATCCAGTTGCTCAATCTCAAATCGGTCGACGCCCTGGGTAAGAACGTCACTGCGGCCGTCTGGATATTGGGAGAGCACGTTAACGATCTGCGCAGTGCAACCGATGACGGCGAGACCCTCCTGCTGCGCGCGCACCACGCCGAAGACAGTCGAGGTCTGCATGCACTCCGCAATCATCTCTCGATAGCGCAGCTCAAAGATGTGCAGCGGGAGCGGAACTCCCGGAAGCAGCACGGTATCGAGGGGAAATAGCGGTATCTTCATTCTTTAAGAAAATTCTTTCAGCAAGAGCCGAGCGCTGGTCAGGTTGTCTGGACTGGTGGTGCGGGGATCTTCTTCATCAAGAGATCCCCGCAGCAAATAGTGCCCCCGAACCAGAATCCCGTTCGCTCTGTTCTAAGCTAATTATGCGCTCCACACCACGCATTTCACTGCCGGTACCTAGCAGCCTGACAATTGGATTGCGCAAGGCGCAAGTGGATTAGGCCGACAGGAAAAGGAATGTTCGCCGCGCCATAATCAGAATCTTCGAGCGCGTAATTCAAACGGTGAGATCGTCAAGCATGGCGCTCATCTCACTCAAGGCGAGTGCATTGCCTGTCCTTTTCGCAGCGGCAACCCCAGCTTCCAGGCGTTGGCGCGCCTGACCGTCATCTCCTGTCTTGATGAGCAATTGCGCAGCCATTTGATAGCCGGCGGTGTAGTCCGGATGGGTATTGGTGAGCTGATGGAAGTGATCCAGAGCCAGAGCATTGTCGCCGCGCGAGGCATACTCCATGGCCAGCCCGTAGCGGGCGAAGGCGTCGGTGGGATTTTGCGTGAGGATCTCGGTCAGCGTGGCGATCTTGTCCATGGTGGTGCACTCTCTCCTGTTACCTGGGATGGATGACAACACATAAGAGTTCCCCGTTTGCGGGTTTGGCTGGAATGCCGGAGACTAAATGAAAGACTACGAGAAAGAGATGCCGGATGGAATTTTCCACGCAATTGCCGACCCGCTCGGTTGCTGAATCCCGCAGCGAGATGACCGAGCTGATACTTCCGAATGATGCGAATACGCTGGGGAATCTGCTGGGTGGCAGGCTGATGCACTTCATCGACCTGGTGGCAGCGATGGCGGCCTACCGCCATGCCAGGACGCATGTGGTGACGGCTTCGATGGATCACATCGATTTCATCGCGCCCGTTCATGTAGGAGACCTGCTGATTCTCAAGTCGTCCGTCAACCGCGCCTTCAATACATCGATGGATGTGGGGGTGAAGGTGTGGGTAGAGAACACCATTGCCGGCACCCATCGGCACGTGGCGTCGGCGTACCTGACGTTCGTCGCAGTGGATAGCCAGGGGCGGCGCGTTCCTGTGCCCAGGCTGCAACCAGAGACGCCAGAAGACCAGCAGCATTACGAAGACGCGGGGCGGCGCCGCGAACATCGGCAGAAAGAGCTGGAACGCAGGCGCCAGGGTAAGCCGCTGCAGGATGATGCGAAGGATGGATCAGTGCGCCCGGGCGAATACGCGACGAAGTAGCGATGGCGAGAAGCTGTCTCATAAAGCCCGCGAAGGTCGAAGCGCCATACAGCCGGTCGAAAGCCATAAGGATATATATGGGTCAGCTTCTAGTCTCCTGAGTCATTGATTTATTGCATTATGTTCTGGTTGTTGAGCGGCGAGGGTTGAGGTTGCGAAACGTGCGATCGAGGTCAGGATCTGGTCGGCGGATTTGGTCCAGCGAAAGGGCTTGGGTTGCTGGT
>JBBRLT010000092.1:0-10700 GCA_038231235.1 Terriglobales bacterium | reverse complement strand
GTCGGCTTGGGTGGCGGGGCGTATCTGCATGATGCGGGCCTTCGGGTGGAATGTAAGTGGGCATACTACGCCGTCTAGGAACACGACGCGGCTAGCAGCGTTCCGGCATATGGGCGAAACGAATCTTCGGTAGTGGGTCAGTTTGAAGACAGCGCTGCCAACATGGCGGGATCGGAACGGACCTTCTCATCGGCAAGCCACTCAGGCTTGACCTTCGCCCCGGCGGAGACTAACAGCCTTACGACCTCGGCATGATTTACCTCATGCCCTCCCGGCGGGGAAGAGAAATGACCGTGAATCGCCCAGCCTACGGGCGGTGCTTCGTACCGCGTATCGGGGAGGTTTAGGTCAACCCCCATTTGTATGAGCCGCGCAACCAATCTGTCCAACCCCAACATCGACGCCCAGTGAAGCGCAGTTTCTTTCCATAGGCCTCTGCTGTCGGGGCGCGCCCCAGCATCAAGCAGCCTCAAACCCACATCCGCTGCGTTAAGACTCGCGGCTCCTATAAGAGGCGTCTCGCCATTCGCGGCCTGGTGATTGGGATCGGCGCCAGCTTCGAGCAGCGCCTCGACTAAGGGAATTTCGCTGCCGCGCTTGAGTGTGCCGTCGAACAGCATATCGGAAACATAGTGGAGGGGATGCGTCCGAATCTCCCCGTTCTTGCCCCACTCGATAAGCTGATTAGCACGGGCGGGGTCTCCGGCCAGAAGGTCACGCAAGGCGCCAGCCTCGCCCGCCTGGATTGCGGATTTCACGTCCGCTATGCGGTTAGCCGCCATCGCTGCGATGATACTACCGCGCCGCGGAGATTCGAATCAGGTAGCGGTTCAGTTCAAACTGACCTACTGCCCAATCTTCAGCGCGCAGGAGTGCTGGTCATGGAGACGAAGTGGAAGTCGACCTCATTCGCGATCAGGTCAGGGAGTGCGGCGGATAACCCGACGAATGGTGGGAGCTTCATGTGTGCGTCGAGATCTTCCTTCGAGCGCCAGTTTTCGTAGAGGACCCAGACGGAATCATCTCGCTTCGAGCGGTGAAGGTCGTAGTTGATGCAACCGGGCTCTGCTCTGGAAGGCGCGACCATCGCGGCCAGGTGTTCTCCCAGGGTCTCGGCCTTGCCTGGCTTGGCAGTTACGGTGGCAATGAGCGTGATTTGTTTCGGCATGCGGTGCTCCGTAGATGGACTTTTGTCGTGGTGGGTTTGCGATGGGCCTGTTGCTTCAGGAAATTGTCTTGGAGCCGCTATAACGAGGGCGTTGGTGGCTCGGGCACGATGAAGCGAATGCCATAGGCGTCCGAGATCTTCGTGAGGCGCGCGAGGTCTTCGGGCATTTTCAGAACCGAGATGGCACGCAAATAGTCCTCCATGCCCCCGCCCGGCACGATGACTATCTGCAATCGACCTTCAGTGGTGCCGCAGTTGCGAAACGTGTGAACACTGCCGCGGCGCTTGTGCGCAGTTTCCCCCTGTGAAAGCTTATGCCAGTGCTTGCCGTCGAAGATCTCATACTCCCCCTGGAGCACTGTGAAGATCTCGTCTTCGTGTTGATGCATATGGGGAGGCGGTCCCCCACCGGGCGGCGATACCTGCGTCATGACGAAGTATGCCCGCTCTGTTTCGCTACTGCTGACGAGCACTTCTACGGGCTCTCCAAAGACTGTGAACCTGGTCGATTGCGGCATATCCTCTCCCATGCAAATCATTTAAGGGGGAGTTTGCTCACGTGTAAAGCGGTTTGTGCTCGCGGTAGAGCGCTGGTTGCTTACTCGCGGCGAAGCTTGTAGATGACGACGGCGAGCAGGTTGCTGAAGAGTGTGGTGCCAAGGATCTTGGCTGCATAGATGCGCGGGTTGACGACGTTGACGAAGGGATAGGCGGAGATGAGCAGGCTGAACAGGGTGGCGAGGAAGCCGACGGCGGAGAGCCACTTGAGCCAGCGGGGGAGAGCGCTGCGCAACGTGCGTGCGCCCAGCAGCGGGATGGCGAACATAACGAGGTAGGCGAGCTCGTAGTGGGTGAGGGAGGCGTTGGTGAGCAGTTGATACGCCTCCTGCGCGTGCACGCCGAAGCTGCCAAGAACGATGAGGAGAAGAATGAGCGCGGAGGTGCAGAGGATGGAGTGGGTGGGGGTGCGCCGCCGAGGGTGCAGGCGAGTGAACCACTGCGGGACGAGGTTGTCCCAGCCCACGGCCATGGGCAGACGGGTCACTCCAGTGAAGAGATAACTGGCGTTGCCCAGCAGGCGGAGTTGCAGCAGCAGGATGGCGGCGATGGCGAAGAGGTTTGCTGTGCCGGTATGGCCGAGTGCGAGGCGCAATGTCTGCGGGATGGGCGCGATGAAGTCGATGTGGCCGGGGCTGCTGAACGCGAAGACAGAGCTGGTGCCGAGGATAAACATGGCGCAGATGATGGGAGAGGCGATCCAGACGGAGCGTCCGATGGTCAGAGCGGGCTGGCGACTTTCACCAGCGAGGATGGCGATGTACTCGAGCCCACAGAGTGCGCCGAAGAGCATCTGGCCGAAGAGCGCGAGCGAGCGGAGATCGAGCGGCGGCAGCTGGAGCGTGACCGCGGGCCAGGCGATGGGCATGTGCCGGGTTCGCGCCCATGCAGGCAGCAGAATGAGCGCAACAAAGACAAGCAGCATGGCGATGCCGCCGATGTTGTGGATCCACTTGCCGACATCGAGACCGCGCAGGGCGGCGAGGGTGATGGCAGCGATGATGGTGGAGACGATGGCGAGCGCGGCGAGATGATTCTCTGGCAGCCAGGCAGCAGAGGGACCGAAGAGGTAAGCAAGCTCAGTGGGAATGGCGTAGAGGATGGCGGCGGTTACGGCAATGCCGTAGACCCACAGGTTCCACGCGGTGAGAAAGCCGGCGAACTCTCCGAAGGCGTGGTGTGCCCAGGCGTAGAGGCCACCTTCGAGCGGCATCTGGCGATTGAGGCAGATGACCGACGCCGCCATGGGTAGATAGAAGAGCAGCATGGCCAGCAGCCAGGTGAGCGTCTGCGCGCGCCCCAGGCCAGCAGCGACGCCGACCCAGGAGCTGCCGACGACGCACAGGATCTGGGTGAGAACCAGATCGCGCAAGGCGAGTTGACGATGGAGGCGGTGCGGGGCGACCGGCGGTGAGGCGGCGACTTCGTCCATCGTGGGTTGATGGTCGCACAGAGGGCTTGATCTTGGGCTGAAAAGGATCGTCCCGCCCGCCGCGTTTCAGAGAATAGAAAGGCGGCGGAGCGGGACGGTTGTGAAGCGTGCTGCCGGGTTGGCTCTAGTCCTGTCCGGTTACAAAGACGGCGATGGTAAGCGCGGGCACTGTAGCCGTACCGGAGGCGGACTGGAAGGTGGATTGACGGGTGGCGGCATCGGCCGAGCTGCGCTGGACCGGATGCAGATGGAAGTTGACTCCCTGCAGTGACGCGTCAGCAAAGGTGACCGGAGCATTCGTACCGTTGAAGAGCACGAATACCTGCTGGTAGCGTCCGTAGCTGCCACCATTGCCATTGATGCGCATGGCGATAACACCGGGTATCTGGTGCTGGCCGGTGTTGAGGAAGGAGAGGTTCTGCTGCACCTCAGCAAACGTCGCCATGCGGAAGAGGCCGCTGGAGTAGCGGATAGCGAGCAGGTCCTGGAAGGCGCGCGTGGTGTAGGCGATGTCGTTCGCCGAAGGTTTGAGTGCGGGGTTGGCCAGCAGCGGCTGCATCAACGGCCACTGGTTCTGGTTCTGGCTGGCGATGGGCAGCCCGATGCCCCAGTTGTTGCCGGTGCCGGTCCAGTCGATTTTGTTAAACCAATCACCGGAGTCGTAGCTGTTCTGGTCCATGTCTTTCGAGCGAAGAAGGTCGTCGCCCGCTTGATAGATGGGAACGCCCTGTCCGAGGGTGACCAGGCCCATGGCCAGCACCTGACGCCGGGCCCGGGTGGCGCTCGAGTCTGCGGCACTTGACTTGAGCTGCACTGCGTCGAACAGGTCCTGATTGTCATGGATGGAGGCGTAGTTGACTGCCTCCACGGGTGAGGCAGTGTAGCCGGTAGGCTGGCCGAAGTAGTCCACCTGCGAGCCCTTTACGGTGGTGCCAGTGCTGTCCGTGAAGGTGTAGTCGCGCAGGTTGCCAGTGAGCCCGATGCGTATCCAGTCTGCGTTGTGCAGCAGTGTGTTCTGCTGATCCGGCTGCGAGGTGTTGGAGCTGGTGTAGGCATTGGGATCGGTGAACAGGCCAGTAGCGAAGCCCTGAACCCGCTCATCGGTGAAGGGACTGCCGCCGCGGATGCCATCGCGAATGCGGTCATTGAAGGTGCCGACGCCGTTGCCGTAGAGGTTGATCTGGCTGGCGTTGGGGCCAATGCGGTTGTTGGCTGTGTCGCCGAAGTTGAAGCCTTCGCCGTAGAGGTAGATTTTCGAGCCGTCGACGCCGTCCTTGTCCGGAGTGAGCGCGCGCAGGGCAGCCTGTATATGCTGCACGTTGTAGACGAAGTGGAAGCTGAGGATGTCAAAGCGGAAGCCATCGATCTTGTACTGACGCGCGTTGAGGACGAGCGTATCGATCATCAGCTTTTCCATCATGCGATGTTCGCTGGCCGTATCCGGGCAGCAGGAGCCGGTAAGCAGGCTGCCGTCGCCATCGAGACGGTGGTAGTAGCCGGGCACGACGGTGTCCAGGTTGGAGTTGGGCGACTGGCCCGCTGCGCTGGTGTGGTTGAAGACCACGTCCTGAATGACGCGCAGGCCGCTCTTGTGCAGGCCTTGCACCATGGTGCGGTATTCGCGCACACGGGTATCCGGGTTGATGGCGTAGCTGCCATCCGGCGCCAGGTAGTGGACCGGATCGTAGCCCCAGTTGTAGCCGTCCTGGCTCTGGATGGAGGTGACGGCCGCCTGCTGTTCGGTGCTATCGGGCGCGAAGCCGCTCAGGTCGCCAGTAGTCTTCCAGGTGGACTTGTCTTCGTTCACGCTGGCGAAGTCGAAGGAGGGGAGCAGGTGCACGGCGCCCAGGCCGCTTTGTGCCAGTGTGCGCAGGTGGCGCATGCCGTCAGAGCGGAAGTCGGCGAAGGCGTCGTAGGTGCCGCGGTCCTGTGCGGGCACGGTGGCGTCGCCGATGCTGAAGTCGCGGATGTGCAGCTCGTAGATGCTGAGATCGTTGACACTGCGCAGACGCGGACTCGATGTTTGATCCCAGTCGCGGGGCTTGGTGGCGCCGGAGTTAAGGTCGGTGATGCGGCTCTTGACGCCGTTGGTCGCCAGGTCGATGGACCAGGGGTCGGTGGTGGAGTTGGTATCGACCGCGCGGTCTGCGGTCACGTAGACCTGCACATTGAACAGGTAGTAGAGGTTGGGCCAGGTGGAGTCGCCAGCGGCGATCCACACGCCGTTGTGCTCATGCATGGGGACGGTCTTGAGCGGCGCAGTATCGGTGGCGTTCTCAAAGAGCGACAGGGAGACGTTCTGTGCAGTGGGTGCCCAGACCTTCACCTTCACGGGCACGTTCTGGTCGTCGGCAAAGTCGGCGAAGCCGCGATCTCCCTGGAAGACGACGCCGAGCCTACCGCCGTAGTAGTCCAGGTCGTCGAGCGCGCCGGCATCCTGCACGCCGGTGGCGTAGACCAGCTTGGAAGTGGAGTCAGTGACGGAGACGGCGAGCTGATCTTTGAGAATCTGCCGCAGCGTAGTGGCGGTCACCGTGGAGGGCACAGTAAGGACGGCGTAGCCGGCCAGCTGCGGGTAGCGGGTGAGTTCATCCTGGGTAAGCGCACCGCCGGGGGTGAGCGCGATGCTGGAGCCGCCGGTGACGCCAGTGTCCGTGACCTGCAGCCCGCCGGTGGGGCTGGCGACCAGCGCGTAGGCGTTGCCGCTCTGCTGGTATTGCGGCTTGATGAGCACGCGGCTGCGATCCAGCCAATAAGCCTGCTGCTTGCCGAAGACAGAGTTCAGCAATTGAGCTGCGGTGGGCTGGGTGAGATAGACATTGGCGTCGCCAGAGATGATCCAGGCTTCCTTGTGCTGATCGATCTGCAGATGCTGGTCGGGGCCGGGGTCCTTCACGTTGAGCCCGCAGTTGTGAAGGATGAATCCGAGATCGCCGCCGTTCTTGGAGGGGTCGACGCCTACGTCGTAGTAGGCGCCATAGCCGTCGTAGCCGGCTACGTAATCGTTGTTGTTGCAGAAGTCGGCGTTGGGGTCGGTACTGGCGCCGAAGGAGTAGAGCACCCATCCGGCGAAGTCACCATCCGGGCGATAGTAGTGGATGCGCGCGTGGCCGGCCGGGATAGGGGTGTCGGCGCCAACGGGCAGAGGTGGCTGCGTGGTGTGCAGGCCAAACTGTCCAGAGATCTGCCAGTACTCATTGCCTTGGGTGGAGGGATTGATGTGCTCATCCGGGCCAGGGTCCTTCAGATTGCCCTGGTGGATGATGATGCCAACGTCGGTTGCGCCGACGGTCACGCCTACGTCAAAGTACGCGCCAAAGCTGTCCGCGCCGGTAACCTGCACCGGGCCGCCACCGAAGTTGCCCTGATCCTCCGTCGTGTTGCCGAACGCGTAGACCGTCCATCCGGTGTAGTTGTTGTCGGGATTGAAATAGTGGATGCGGACGTGGTTGGCGGGAATCGGCGGAGCCGCGGCATAGGCGCCGGCAGGGCACAGGCTTATCAGGGCGAACAGCAGGAGGCAAAGGAATGAGGCGCGGCGCAGAATGCTGCGCAGAGTCGCAGGTGTGGTTGGCACTGGGGTCTCCCTGAATGGTGGGCTAGGACGGGGACCGCAGGCCGACGCCGCATTGCGTCTGGCATAGCTCTGGGCCCGCATTGCGGAACAAACGCATCCTATCCGGGCGGCGGGAGGCCTGTCCAGCTACCCAGGTCCATGTCCCGATTTGGGAGCAAGCTAGTGAACCCGGGCGAGGAAGACGCCGAACCAGTGCTGCGGGTCGGTCCAGTTCTCGACCACGCTGAAGCCGGTTTGCGCCAACAGGTCGGTGGCTCGGTCGATGGTAAATTTGTAACTATTTTCGGTATGAATGGTTTCGCCGCGCCGGAAGTTCACGGTGAGGTCGAGTGCGGGGATGGAGACATCGTGCGCGATCAGGCTCTCCAGGTGCATTTCGATGCGGGAGTGCTCGCCATTCCAGCGCACGCGGTGGCGGAACTTGCGTAGATCGAAGTTGGCGCCCAGTTCGCGATTGACGCGCGTCAACACGTTGCGATTGAACTGCGCAGTGACGCCGCTGACATCATCGTAGGCGGCGACAAGCGTGGGGATGTCCTTGACCATGTCGATGCCCAGCAGCAGCATGTCGCCGGAGGAGAGCTGCCGGCGGATATTGCGCAGCAGGTCGCGGCTGGCGGTGGGCTCAAAGTTGCCCAGGCTGGAGCCGATGTAGAGGACCAGGCGGCGGGTTCCGTCTGCCGGAATCTCGCCCAGGCCTTCGGTGTAGTCGCCGACGCGGGTCTCTACGGTGACCCCGGGGATGGCGCCGGTCAGGTTGCGGCGTGCTTCGTCGAGTGCCGATGCGGAGACATCGATTGCATAGTAGGTGACGGCGTGCTGACGGCGTGCTGCTGCTTCGAGCAGCAGGCCGGTCTTGGTGGCAGTGCCGGCGCCCAGCTCGATCATGGTGAGGTCGCGGTGCTGGCCATGCGCAGTGGGAGCAGAGGCGGCTGCGACGATGGCGTCTGCCTGGGCGGCGAAGATGCCGCGCTCCGTGCGGGTGACGTAATACTCGTCTAGCTCGGTGATCTGTTCGAAGAGGCGCGAGCCTTCCTGGTCATAGAAGAGCCAGGGGCAGAGTGTACGCGGCCGCGAGGTAAGGCCGCGATAGACCTCGGAGCCGACCGCGGTATAGGCCGCGGCCGGCAGCTGGGGCAGTGTAACTGCGTTCATCGGGAAGCGTCTTTCCCCCGCACTGGGGATGCATCGTGTGCCAGGCGGATACCCGCAAACTGCCAGCGGGCGGCAGGCGGGAAGAAGTTGCGATAGGTGGAGCGGACGTGGGATGCCGGGGTGACGGCAGAGCCACCGCGCAGCACCATCTGGTTGGACATGAATTTTCCGTTGTATTCGCCCAGCGCGCCTGCGGGAGCGCTGTAGCCGGGATAGCCAAGATAGGCGCTGCGGGTCCACTCCCACACATCGCCAAACATTTGTCCGATTCTTCCTGCTTGTCCGGGCTCTTCGGTCATGGCTGTGGTGGGATGCAGCAAACCGGATTCGAGCAGATTGGAGCTTTCCGGGGATGCATGAGTTTGCATGGATGCAGCGATCTCCCACTCTGCCTCAGTGGGTAGCCGCTTGCCCGACCAGCGCGCGTATGCATCGGCTTCGAAGTAGCTGACATGACAGACGGGCGTGCCAGCGAGCGCGCTCAGTGGGAAGAGGCCGCGCAGGGTGTAGACCATCCATGCGCCGTCAATCTTCCGCCAGTAGAGCGGGGCCTGCCATTGCTGGGAGGAGATGGTGTCCCAGCCTTCCGCGAGCCAGAGCTCCGGCCGCTGGTAGCCGCCGTCTTCGATGAAGGCGAGATACTCGGCGCAACTGACGAGGCGGGATGCAAGGGCGTAGGGCTCGAGGTAGGTTTTATGACGGGGCAATTCGTTGTCATACGCGAAGCCCTCGCCCGCGTGGCCGAGTTCAACCAGGCCACCCTCGAAGGGCAGCCAGCGCAGCGGAGCGGGGATGCCGGCGAACGGCGACGCTGCCGCTTCGGGAAATTCGGGCTCCAGATACGCGGGGTGAAGCGGGTTGGTCCACAGTGCGTGCTTGATGTCATAGCAGAGCAGCTCCTGATGCTGCTGCTCATGGTGCACACCCAGCTCGATGCGGCGCATTGCCTCCTCCGGGATGCCGATCGCCTCCAGTTGCGTGATGGCCTCCTCCACTTGGGTGCGGTAGGCGAGCACGGCATCGAGCGAGGGCCGAGAGAAGGACGCGCGCAGCTTCTTCTCCGGTTGATCGGAGACATCGTTGTAGTAGCTGTTGAAGAGCCACAGGAAATCGGGATGATAGGGCCGATACCCAGAGAGGAATTCACGCAGCACGAAGGTCTCAAAGAACCAGGTGGTGTGGGCCAGGTGCCACTTGGCCGGGCTGGCCTCGTCGCAACTCTGCACCATCATGTCTTCGGGGCTGAGCGGGCGGCAGAGTTCCAGACTTTGCTGGCGAGTCTGCATCCATGCAGTAAGAAGGCTTTGTGCGGTGAGCTCGACGGCTGTTCCCATGGGTCCGAATATCCTTGCTGTTGGAGAGCACCAACCGGGGCACTGTTGCTCGCACAGCCTACCATTCCGCTGTAACAGTGTTTGTAATACAGCGCACAGCCCGGGGGTTCTACCGAGACCGTGCATGCGCACCATACGCGCACAGTCTATCGATGCGCCAGAATCGCATTCGTCACAATGCTCATTGGTAACCGGCGTGGGGGATGGGGGATGGGTGCCGTGGTTACGCGCCGGAAGGCTTAATGGGCACTCAGTAGATGCGCGAGACCATAGGCTGCGCCGGCAGCGACGCCGCCGATGAGGGCGGTCTGCAGTCCGCTGCGTACTACGCCGCCGCCGGTGACCCGGCCTTTGACCGCACCAAAGACAAGCAGCGCCAGCAGCGTGATAGTGACGGATTGCAGCAGTGCGCTGTGAGGGGAGCCCAGCATGTAGGGAAGCAGGGGGATGAGGCCGCCGACGATATAGGAGAGTGCGATGGTCAGCGCGCTGCGCCAGGCGCGACCGGGCTGTGGCGCCTCCAGGCCCAACTCAAAGCGCATCATGAAGTCGACCCAGGCGACCGGATTGCGTTGCAGCGCGCGCAGGACCGGTGTGGCTTCCTGACGCTTTACTCCGTAGGCGTCAAAGATCTCGTAGATCTCCTCCTCCTCGTCGCGGGTGCGCTCCACTACCTCGCGCTCTTCGCGGAGCCGCTCGCTGCCGTAGTGCTCTGCGTCGCCGCGCGCCGCAAGGTAGCCGCCCAGGCCCATGGCGATGGAGCCGGCGGCTATCTCCGCGAGCCCGGCCAGCACGATGACATGCAGCGAGTCCACTGCGCCGGACAGACCCGCGGCCAGTGCGAAGGGAACCGTCAGGCCGTCCGACATGCCGATGACGATGTCGCGCACCAGCTCGCCGGACTGGAAGTGCGTCTCGAGATGGGTGTGGGGCGGAGCGCTGGTGGTCATGGCTGCAGTGTATTGGGTATGGATGCGGGACAGGCGGGGATGGCTGTGGGCGGGATGAAAACGGACTCGTCTCTCCCACTGTCGCGTCCTTTGCACGCCTATGCTCGTCTATGGAGGCGACATCCGTATGCGTATATCCGGAGATCGGCGAAGCTGCGGGAGCTGGCGCTCGGGTTGGCGGATGGCCCTCTTCCCCGGGCGGCTTCTTCTGCTGGCAGCCGGTACATGGCTGGTGGCGGGCGTGGCGCTGGCGCAGCAGGACGACGATCAGGGATGGGCGCAATTCTCCAGGGAGAACACGCTGCGGGGGACCGTGGTGAGCGCGGCTCCGGCGGGAAAGAACGATGGGAGCTTCGCCGTAAAGACAGATAGCGGGCAGCCCTGGAAGGTGCTGTATGGCGCGAACACGCGGCTGATGCGCGGCCGCGATCCTATCCGCGCGGCTGAGTTGCAGGCGGGAGACATGTTGTTTGCCGCAGGCAATCTGGATGATAAGAAGAAGACAGTGGGCGAGGCAGTGCTGATC
>JBBRLT010000091.1:0-10951 GCA_038231235.1 Terriglobales bacterium | reverse complement strand
CGCAACTGCTCGAGCTCTACGCCCGTTGCCTCCACGCCATCGAGGGCAAGACCAGCCCCCGTTAGGAAGACTTCTCCCACTCAGGAATCCGGGTGCCCCATCCTGGCGAAGCCAGGGTGGGCTTTCGACACAAACCTTCCCTGAGGAAGGGCCGCGTCCAGCAGCTGACCCATCCCTCTTGGCCTGCGGCGGATCGATTCGCCGAAATCAAGATTTGTCATCCTGAGCGAAGTGAAGGACCCCGGATAAGATTTGTCATCCTGAGCGAAGCGAAGGACCTGCAGTTCAACTATTCGCCATGCCCATCCCGCCCATCCCGCAGCCGCTCGGCTACGCAGTCATCGGCGCCGGAGCCTTCGGCAGCAACCATCTCCGCGTCCTCAGTGAACTCAGCGCGCTCCCCCAGCCGATCGTCCGGCTCGCCGCCATCGTGGAAAGTACGGTTGAGAACGACCCCGCCCGAGCCGGCGCGCTCCAGGCCGCGCACCCTGGCGTCCGCATCTTTGCGCAGCTCGACGATTGCCTCGCGGCGCACGCATCCGGCGAGCTGCCCCTTCAGGCCGCCTCCGTCTGCGTGCCCACCAGCGCCCACGCCGCCACCGCGGGGGCACTGCTCACCGCTGGCGTCGATGTACTCATAGAAAAGCCCATCGCCGCAACCATTCAGGAAGCAGACACCCTCATCGCGCTCGCCCAGCGCCACGCGCGCATCCTGCAGGCCGGCCATCTGGAGCGCTTCAACCCCGCCGTGCTCGCCGTCCAGCCCTACATCCACATGCCCATGTTCTTTGAGGCGCATCGGCTCAGCATCTTCACCCCACGCTCGCTCGATGTCGATGTAGTTCTCGATCTCATGGTCCACGATCTCGACATCGTGCTCAGCCTGGTCGAGTCGCCGGTCCACTCGCTCCAGGCCGTCGGCCTCCCTGTGCTGTCACGCAAGGTAGACATCGCCAACGTCCGTGTGGAGTTTGCCTCTGGCTGCGTGGCTAACTTCACCGCCAGCCGCGTCTCCACGGAGCGCGTGCGCAAGCTGCGCTTCTTCCAGCCGCACCAGTACGTCTCCATCGATTACGCGCGCCAGGACCTGCTGTTCATTGACGTCCAACCGAATGGCGAGACAGCCGACCCCGCCAACGCGCCCGCCGGCCTCAGCATCGCCAAGCCGGCCGTCATCCCCGGCGAACCGCTGCGTCTGGAGATCGAAGCCTTCCTCGAAAGCGTCCGCACGCGCAACCCGCCGCGCGTCTCCGGCCACGACGGACGAAGCGCCCTCGCGCTCGCGCTCGATATCAACCAAGCCATCCAGCAGCACGCCGCCCGCGCCCACCTCGACCGCTTCATTTAGTCGAAAGTAAAGGGGACTGTCATCTGAGCGCATCGAAGTTCCCCAGTTTCCCCAGGCGCTAGGGATGACCACACAGCACTCCGCATCGAAGCGGAGACAGAGCTACCACCACAAGTGTCATCCTGAGCAAAGCGAAGGACCTGTAGTTCCCCAGAGACTATGGGTGCCCCATCCTACGCAAAGCGTAGGGTGGGACCACGCAAAAGGCTGCGGCGACACGTCACCCGCTGGATTCGGCCACCACACGCAATGGCAGCGACCAACGGGAGCGCCCCAGCAGCACGCGCCGCAGGCGCCCACGCCTGGATGGCAGATCCCCTGGATGGCAGATTGTTAGCGGAGCGACTGCACCTGGTAGCCGGTAGGAATCTTTACCTGGAACTGGTCATCGCTCAAAGTCTGGTTCACCGTCACCTTCAGCAAGCTGATGGCGATCTGGTAAGACTCGCGCGGGCGTTGGATCACGATCTTACCCGGCAGAAGCACTGCCCCGAACTGCTGGTACGGGCCGTACTCCACATGCGTATCGACTGCGCCGTCGGCATTGTAGATATCCTGCGCGATGGGCAGCAGCGTCACCCGGCTGAAGCGGATCACGCGGGTTGGCTGGATCACCCGCATCTGCACATGCTCGTTCGCGTGTGGCACCTCTTCGACGATATGCAGCTCATACTCCGGCGTCTCCACCTGCTGCTTGCCAACCGTCTTCACTTCCGAGGTGCTGGTCAAATACACCAGCTCATCCGCCAGTACGCTCTTCACCAGCACTGAGTCCAGAAAGATCGCCGGCCGCAGATTTTCCAGCGGATTCGCCGACCGCTTGGTTACCGCATTACTGCCTTCAATGGCCCGGCTGCGCGGCGGGATCAGCAGCTTGAATGTGTTTCCATTGCTGGCCAGGTCGAAGGCGCGCGTGCGTACCACTGGCAGCAGACCGAGCACACGCAGCATCGATGGCTTGCGCATCAAAATGTATCCACGAAATGGCGTGATGTCAGTCTGCTTGCCCTGCTTCGCGCCTCCGGCTGAGGCAGCAAAGTCCACCGTCGCGTTCAGCGTCTGGATGGCGTTATAACGGTCGTTGAGCCCGTTCACCAACTGTGCCGCGCTCGCGTCCAGCGCAGCGCCGGCCTGGGTCGGCTGGGTCACTTTGTGAGTGCGGTACAGGCAGCCATTCAGCCATGGCAGCACTGCCAGCAACCCCACACTCCACCAATGTCTTTGCATCACGATTTCAGTCAGGACGGCAAACCCTGAGTATAACTTGCCGTCACCGTGTCCCCGGCCCGGCATGCTGCGCCTGACGATAAGCAGCTACATTGCGCTGGTGCTCCGCGAGTGTCTTCGCGAAACGCGAGTGTCCGCCCGCCGTCGGGTCGGCCACGAAGTACAGATAATCCGTGGCCGCTGGATGCATGGCCGCCCGCAGCGAAGCCGCGCCCGGACTGCAGATGGGCCCCGGTGGCAGCCCCGCGTGCTTGTACGTGTTGTAGTCTGAGTCGCGCTGCAGATCGGACTGAAATATCGTCCCGCGATAGCGATTCTCCAGCAGCGCTGCGTAGATCACCGTAGGGTCCGTCATCAGTGGAATATTGCCCCGCAGCCGGTTCTCCATCACGCTCGCCACCAGCGCGCGGTCCGCCGCAACCGGCGTCTCTTTTTCGACCACGGAAGCAAGTGTCACCGTGTGGTGCACGTCGCCCCTCAGGCCCATCTTCGTGGACTCCTGGCGAAATCGCTTCACCATCGCGCGCAGCATGGTCACTGGCGTATCGCTGCGCTGGAATCGATACGTGTCCGGATACAGATAGCCTTCCAGCGTCTGCGCCCTGGGATCCAGATCGGCGATCAGCGATGTCTCTTTCCGCGCCGCCGCCAGAAAGTCATCATGTGTCGCCAGTTGCGCCGCCTCCACCGCCGTCGCCGTATCGAAGATGTTGTAGCCCTCCGGCACGGTCACCAGCCGGTAATACACATCGCCACGCCGCAGCCGGTCATACACCTCAAACACATTTGCCGGATGATCGAATCGGTACTCGCCCGCCTTCAGCGTCCCTCGCTTCAGAATCCGCGCCACGTCGAAGGCGAATCGGCTGCGGATCAGCCCGCGCTGCTCCAGTTGGCGCGCCACCCCCATCGTGCCCGTGCCCGGCGCAATGTCGACAACCGTCTCACGATGCGGCCCCGCCGGAGCCAGCAGCACATAGGCGCCGGCAAGCAGTACCAGCAGTAGCAGAACAAGCAGTGTGCGACGCAAGCAGGTCAGGTCCTTTGGGGGATGTGGCTCTGGCACGTCGAGCAAAGGCGCAGAGTCAGCCTCGATTGTATGCCGCAGCCCTATCATCACTTTCGTGGACAATTCCTCCCTGGTCGCGAATCGAGTCTGGCTCGGCCTGGATGTTGGCACTCGCCGCATCGGCATCTCCCTGTCCAACGCCCTGGGCATCGCGCAGCCGCTCATGACACTGGAGCGCACGCAGCCCCGCCGCGACCAGCGGTCCATCCTCCGGCTCGCCCGCCGCCACGGCTGCGCAGGCATCATCGTTGGCGACCCGGTTCTGCTCTCCGGCGCACACAGCCGGCAGACCGAGCGCGTCCATCACTTCGTCGCAGAACTGGCAGCGCTCATCGAAGCGGCCGCCCCTCCTGATTCAGATACCGCGTCGCAGCCGGCTTCCACTCGAATGCATATCCACCTCTGGGACGAACGCCTCACCACGGCCGAGGCCCACGCCGCCCTCGACGCCACCGGCCACTCACGTCAGCAGCAGCGCCATCTGGTCGACCAGGTCGCCGCCGTCCTCATCCTCCAAGGCTGGCTGGATGCGCGGTCGGGGACCATCGCTCTGCTGCCGCCCGCTCCATAGCCCGCGCCTGCAGCCCGGCATCGTATAATCAAGCTTTGGCGGACGCCGGACCTGGCCGTTCCTAAAGCATTCTTTAGCGGCTTGTGCTTTTCCATGCCGTCACGGATACATTCATGCCCGAAGCAATCAAGAAAAAATTAGAAGAAGAGATTCGGCTGCTGGAACATGAGCTCACCCATGAGCTCCCCCAGGAGATCAAGAAGGCCGTCGCTCTGGGCGACCTGAGCGAAAACGCCGAGTACCACATGGCCAAGCAGCGCCAGGAGTTCGTCAACGCGCGTCTGGGTCAGCTCAAGAAGCGCATGTCGGAGCTGGCGCTGGTCAATCTCGCCAACATCCCGCATGACCGTGCCGCCTTCGGCTCCACGGTTCGCGTCTTCGACACCACCAAGGATGAGGAGCTCGAATACAAGCTCGTCACCTCGGAAGAATCCGATGTCAGCAAGGGACTCATCTCTACCACCTCACCCATCGGCCGCTCGCTGATCGGCAAGAAGGTGGGGGACAGTGTCGTCGTGGTCACGCCTAACGGCAAGCGTGAGCTTGAAGTCCTGACGCTCAAGACCATCCACGACGAAGCCGCGGTGAAAGATGAAGCAAGTTCGTAGAACTACGGAGGCCCGCGCGCGGTGACCACGAAGGACGAAGCAGAGTGACGGCGATGGGCGGTGCACGATAATGCAATCGCGGAGCCAGACAACAGCGACCCATGGCCTCATCCATGAGAGAACCCTCATTCATGAGAGAACATGGACCAGCGCCTTCGGTCGCGCCTGCGGCGTTCTGCTGCAGGCCATCGTCAACGGCCTCGCCCTCACCCGCATCTCGCCCAACGTGCTCACCTTCGTCGGGCTGGTTATCAACACCGTTGCCGCCATCTTCTTTGGCTTCGCCAACACCCATAACTACGTTCGCTTCTTCCTCTATGCAGGCCTGGTCATCATCGGCGCCGGCATCTTTGACATGGTCGACGGCCGCGTCGCCCGTCAGACCGACCAGGTCACCGTCTTCGGCGCCTTCTTCGACTCAGTCATCGATCGCTACTCCGACGTTGTCCTCTTCTTTGGACTGCTGGTCTTCTACGCGCGCGGCAATCGCTTCTTCTACGTGGTGCTCACCGCATTTGTCATGATCACTTCGCTGATGGTCAGCTACACCCGCGCCCGCTCGGAAGCGCTCATCGGCTCCTGCAAAGTCGGCTTCATGGAACGGCCAGAGCGCGTGGTACTTATCATCCTCGGCGCCCTATGCCAGCGCTGGGGCGTCATGGCGCCTGCCCTGTGGGTACTCGCTGTGCTCTCCACCATCACCGTCATCCACCGCATCTCCTACACCTACTCCATGGCCAAGGGCCTGCGCCTGGACTTAAAGGCTCCCGAGTCATCACCCAAGGCCGCCCAGCCCCAGCCCATCCGCGCCGCCACCGCCGAACATCCAGAACTGCTCTCCGCCTCGCCGCGCCCACGGGGCTGATACTTTCTCCCTCCGGCCAAGGTCGTCATCATGAGCGCAGCGAAGGACCTGCATTTGCCAGGTACCCCCGAAGAGCCAGCACATAAAGCTGTACCATAGCGAGTTCGCATGCCCACCCAACCCATCCTCCTAGTCCACGGCGGCGCCTGGGATATTCCCGATGCAGCGCTCGATGCCCACCAACAGGGCGTGCAGCATGCGCTCACCACCGGCTACGCACTGCTCGCGCGCGGCGCCTCTGCAGTCGATGCCGTGGAAGCCGCCGTCGCCACGCTCGAAGACGACGAGATCTTCGATGCCGGCCGCGGCTCCTTCCTTACCCGCGACGGCCGCGTCCAGCTCGATGCGCTGCTCATGGACGGCGGCGCCAGCGGCGCCATGCGGGCCGGCGGCGTGGCCTGCGTGGAGCGGCTGCGCAATCCCATCCATGCCGCGCGCCTGGTGCTCGATAAAAGCCCGCACGTGTACTTCGTCGGCGGCGATGCAGAGGCCTTCGCCGCGCAACATGGCATGCCATTGATCGACAACAGCGAGCTGGTCCTCGATCGCGAGCGTGCACGCCTCGCCGACGCGCAACAAAAAGAGCGCGCCGGCCTTTCCGACGAAACCTTCTCCGGCCCGGCTGCTCCGGCTCTACCCAACTTCGCTTCGCACGATACGGTCGGCGCTGTGGCTCTCGATGCGCGCGGCAACCTGGCCGCGGCCACCTCCACCGGCGGCACGCTGAACAAAGCGCCTGGCCGGGTCGGCGACTCCTCCCTCATCGGCTGCGGCTGCTATGCAGACAACCACAGCGCCGCGGTCTCGCTCACCGGCTGGGGCGAGCCCATCATGAAGCTGGTGCTGGGCAAGTGGGCGGTCGATCGCGTGCTCGCCGGCGACGCGCCGGAGACGGCCGCGCAGGCCTCCATCGCCTATTTGTTTCGCCGCCTCGGTGGCCACGGCGGCATCATCCTGCTAGGGCCAGATGGCCGCTATGGCATCGCGCACAATACCCCGCGCATGGCCTGGGGTGTGTGCACTGCCAGCGGGCCGCAGGTCGGTATCGAGATCTAACCATGCTCATCCAATGCTGATACTGGCCTCCGCCTCGCCCCGGCGCCGCGAACTGCTCACCCAGGCGGGCTACACCTTCACCGTTCGCACGGCGGACATCCCTGAGGTCAGCCGCGACGGAGAGGATGCCATCCGCCTCGCCACGCGCCTCGCTCGCGAGAAGGCCGAAGCAGTCGCGGCAATGCTCGCGCCAGCAGACGCTGCCGCGCTGGTGCTCGGCGCAGACACCGTCGTCGCAGTCGATGGAGAGATCCTCGGCAAGCCGCGTGACACCGCCGATGCCGCGCGCATGCTGCGCCTGCTCTCAGGACGCACTCATCAGGTCATCACCGGGGTATGTGTGCTGCGCGGCGAACATCAACAGGTCGGGGCAGAAGTCACCCACGTCTGCTTTCGAGTCTTATCCGATCAGGAAATTGAGGATTACGCCGCCAGTGGCGAGCCCCTCGACAAGGCAGGCGCCTATGCCATCCAGGGTCGCGCGGGCAAATGGGTGCCGCGCATCAGCGGTTGCTACTTCAACGTGGTGGGCCTGCCGCTCGCGTTGGTCAGCAGCATGCTCGAAGCCATGCAGTAGTCAGGCTGTCATCCTGAGCGCAGCGAAGGTGTGGATTCACATTTGAAGTGCAACAGTTGGGATGAGAAGAGTTCGGCAGGAGTTTGGAAGCCGAAGCATTTTCTGGGGGTGTGGTTTGTAGCGTTGGACGAGCCGGGTGATCTGGTGCTGGTGGAGTTGTGCGGTGTGTGTTTTGCGTGGCAGCACGCGGCGCAGTCTGCCGATGGCGTTTTCGATGCCGCCCTTCTGCCATGGAGCATGCTTGTCGCAGAAGTAGGTATGCATGTGGAGGGCGGTTGAGCCGGTGATGATGGGTGAACTCGGCGCCGTTGTCGAAGGTGACGGACTGGCGCAGGGGCTGGGGCAGCCAGGCGAAGTGCTGGCGCAATTGTTCGGCGATGGGGCGGGCGGCCTTGCTGCACTGGCGGCTGACGATGAGCAGCCGGGAGGCGCGTTCCTGGGCCACCAACAGCACGTTTCCGGGGTTGCTGAACAGCATCAGGTCGGCCTCCTAGCGATCCAGAGTTGCAGCAATCTGCGTGCATCGCTCCTCCAAAGACAGCTGCCGGTAACTCGATTCCATGGCAACACCACCTCAGTCGGGTGTTGCACTTCGTTTGTGGACTCATGGACCTGCAGTGTCATTGCGCCGGAAGACCAGCCCTCGCGAGCGTGCATCGCAACTCACGGCGAGCGACCAACGGAAGCAAGCCCCAGGCGCCACCGCCACCGCCTGGACGGCAGGCCCGATACAATGAGAGAGGTTTTGCGTCCAACCACCATGTCCATACGCCCCTCGCTCGCCCTCGCTGCTGCCCTTCTGCTCCCAATTGCCGCTATGCCTGCGGCGCTTGCTCAGTCACAGGACACCCCGGTACATAACACTGCGCCGTTGCATTCACCAGCGGGCGCGCGGGTGGCTATCGTCGAGTTCGCCGACCTGGAGTGCCCCGATTGCGCCCGGGCGAACTCGTTGCTGAAGCAGGCCGCCGACCAGTACAAGATTCCCTGGCTGCGCCACGATTTTCCCCTGCCCCAGCATGACTGGAGCTTCCAGGCAGCGGTGAATGCGCGCTGGTTCGATACCCAGGGCAAGAAGCTGGGCGAGGAGTACCGCGACGCCGTCTTCGCGCACCAGAACGACATCACGGTGATCGAGAATGGTACCTACAACGGCGAGAAGGGCCTGCCCAACCTGCGCGGCTTTACTGAGAAGTTTGCCGCCGAGCACAAGGTCACGCTGCCCTTCGTGATCGATCCGCAGAAGAAGCTGGAAGCGCTGGTGAAGGCCGACTATGCCCTGGGCCAGAGCGTTGGCATTCAGCACACGCCCACCATCTGGGTGGTCACCAACCAGACCAATGGCACCCCATTCGTCGAGGTGCTGGACCGCACACGGCTGTTCTCCATGATCGACGAAGCCCTGGCCGCCACCAAAGGCGAAGCGCCAGCGCACGCCTCAGCACACACCCGGCGCTGATCTCCGGGCACGGCCAGCAGCCGCAGCCACCGAAGCAATTCCGCGATCCATACACGCGCGACGGTAATCCAGCCCAGCGCCAATCCTCTTGACCACGCCACCACAGCGGGCCTAAAGTCAGACCACTTCCCCACATCAAAATCTAAAGAGGGACGGCCATGACGGATGTCTTCATCATCATCTTCATCATCGCCTTCGCTCTGTCGGTAATGATCTCCTTTGTGCTGCTTTTGTTGCGGAGAGAGATCGCCGGCCGCCCGCGATTCAAAGCGGACGAGTATGACTTCGGCTTCGCCCGCGCGCAGCCGGATTCGAAGACGCATTCCTGATTGGGCGCCTCAGCGTTTTATTTGTCATCCTGAGTACAGCGAAGGACCTGGATTTCCCTTCCCGCCACCCAGAGTGGCCGAGGCTGCTGCTCTTCGCGGTGTACTCCCACCCTCGTGGAGTACCCTCGACCATCGCTGCCCGGTACTCTCACAGGCACCATGCGTGCTTCGCTCCTGTCTGCCCTGCTGCTGCTCTCTGTTGCGCTGCCATCTCCCGCCCTGGCGGCTGGCCGCGCCAGGCCGCACACTGTCGCACTGGGCGCGGGCAAGCGCGTGCCCTACGGGCTAAAGTCCGATCCGGCAGGAGCCGGAGCTGACGAGAAGGAACTGCGCGTGCGGCCCCTCATCGTGGACGACAAGGTGAAGGAGTGGACCACCGGCGAGGCCCATGACATCACTGACCGCAGCTTCGTCGTGCGCCGCGCCCTGCGCCTGAACGATGCGCTGCCCGGCGAAAAGGTCGAGCACTGGGTATGGCAGCGCGGGCCATGGATTCTGATCGACCGGGCGAATGGCCATGTGACCGCGATGAAGCTGCCGGACTACGATCCTGCCGTCTCCAGCGTGGTCTGGTTCCGCGACTATGCTGCTTACTGCGGCCTGAACAGCGGCGGCCATCAACTCTATGCAGTTGTGGCCCAGGTCGCAGCACGCAAGCCGCTGATGGCCAAAAAGCTGGGGCCGTGGTCACCCGGCGAAAGCGCCACCCCGGCTTGCGACCGAGCGACCTGGCAGCGCGACCCGCTGCGGGTCAGCTTCACCCCCACGGGCGCATCGCCGGTCAGCTACGACCTGGTGGGACTCTCCGCCGTGCTGGTCGAAGATGGCGATGGCGAGGAAGTTCCAACAGGCAGAGATTAAAAGCGATTCTCCTGATGCTGACAGACCTCGTCATCCCGACCGGAGCGGCGCAGCCGCGCAGTGGAGGGATCTGCTGTTCTCCGTGCCACACACTCAGGTGAAGGAAAAGCAGATCCCTCCACTCCGCTACGCTGCGGTCGGGATGACAGCGTATGGAGTTTACTCCGCTCATCAGACCCGCCCACCCCCGGCAACGCGTTAACATCAGGCCAGAGGTTCCGCATGGAATCGCTCGATGAGCTACTGATCATGGCGGAGGCAGCGCACGGGCATCTGTGCGCGGGACAGATGTTGGGGGTGCGGATGGCTATGCTGGGCTGTCAGCGCCTGGGCATCGACGAGCCCCGCGGCCGCGACCGCAAGCGCCTGGTTACCTTCGTTGAGATTGATCGCTGCGCCACGGATGCGATCGGCGTCGTCACCGGCTGCCGGCTGGGCAAGCGCGCCCTGAAGTTCCGCGACTGGGGCAAGATGGCGGCAACCTTCATCGACCTGCCCTCCGGTCGCGCCCTGCGCATCGCCGCGCGCGAGTCCTCCAAGGCGCTGGCCAAGTCCATGCACCCCGAGTTCGAGAACAAGAACCAGCAGCAGATGCTGGCCTACCGCGAAATGGCGGATGAAGACCTGTTCGCCGAGCAGTGGGTTGAGGTCACGTTGCCGCCTGAAGAGTTTCCCGGATTCAAGGGCGACCGCCTGGCCTGCGACGTGTGCGGAGAAGGCATCAACTACGACCGCTATGTCGAACGCAATGGCCAGCGGCTCTGCCACGGCTGCGCCGAGCCCGGGCAGCGCTACTACCAGCCGTTGTCCGCCTCTTACCCTGCGAAGCGGGAAGATTGATTAGAGCAAAATTATAGATAGTGTAATGTAGAAGAGGCGAGACTCTGCGACGACGACGATATGGCGCGAGCCTACGAGGACGATTTGCGCCGGAAGATATTCGAGGCGCATGCGAAGGGTCATGGTAGCTTCCGCGAACTG